>NZ_QKML01000006.1:0-324295 GCF_003208455.1 Rhizobium sp. UGM030330-04 | reverse complement strand
CCGATATAGGCCCCGGTCTGGATTTCGACCAGTTCGAGCGGGATCTGGCCCTCGTTTGCCAGACGGTGCGGCTGACCGATCGGGATATAGACCGACTGGTTTTCCGTCAGAAGCCGCGTTTCCTCGCCCATCGTCACCGTCGCCGTGCCCTTGACCACGATCCAGTGTTCCGAGCGATGATAATGTTTCTGGAACGAGATCCGATGGCCGGGATCGACCGTGATGTGGCCGACCCGGTAACGTTCGTCCACATACATGTGTTCGATATAACCCCAGGGACGATAAACACGCTTGTGGCTCTGCGTCCGCGGCGCATGTTCGCCGTCCTTCAGCGTCTCCACCAGACCCTTCACATCCTGCACCCGGTTCTTCGGCACCACCAGAACCGCATCCTTGGTGGCCACCACCACCAGATCCTTCGCCCCCACCACCGTCGTCAGCAGTTGCGTGGAGTGAATGAGGCAGCCTTCGGAATCGATGAAGACGCCATCGCCTTCCAGCGCATTGTCATTGCCGCGCTTGTCGGCGATCTCCCAGATCGCATCCCAGCTGCCGATATCCGACCAGCGGAAATGGCCATGCACCACCGCCATGCGTCTGGTTTTTTCGATCACCGCATAGTCGATGGAATTTTTCGGCGAGGCCTCGAAGCTTTCCTGATGCAGACGCACAAAACCGAGGTCGCTTTCATATTGCTCGACCGCCTGCGTCACCGCCGAAAGAATCTCCGGCGCGAAGGCCTTGAGTTCGGCGATCATCACATCGGAGCGGAACAGGAAGTTGCCGGAGTTCCAGAGATAGCCCTTTTCCAGATAGGAGATCGCCGTCTTCATGTCAGGCTTTTCCACGAAGGCGTCGACCGTGCTCAGGTCCTCCTCGCCGTCGATCGCCTCGCCCGGCTTGATATAGCCATAGGAGGTGCGCGGCTCGCTCGGCACCAGGCCGAAGACGACAATATTGCCCTGATCGGCAGCCTTGGCCCCGAGTTTCACGGCGTCGGAGAACTTGTCGGCATCGAGCACCACATGGTCGGCGGCAAGCGCCAGCACCAGACATCCCGGCTCGCGACGCTCCGCCAGCACGGCGGCAGCCGCCATGGCCGCAGCGCTGTCGCGGCGGGCGGGTTCAAGCACCACCGTTGCCGGCAGGCCGATCTCTTCCGCCTGACGGCGGGCGAAAAAACGGAAATCCTCGTTGGTGATGACGAGCGGCTCGGCATAAAGCCCCTTGTCGCCCACCCGCATCAGCGTCTGCTGATAGGTCGAAAGATTGCCGACCAGCGGCTGGAACTGCTTCGGCAGCTGATCACGCGAGACAGGCCAGAGACGCGAACCGGCACCGCCAGCAAGAAGAACCGGCGTGATCTTTCGGGTGTGTTCCTTCACGACAAAACCTTTCCAACATCAAAAAATTTCCCGGCGCGCCGGACAATATACATATTTCCCAATGCCGCCATCATCGGTTTACGGGCGGACAAGCGCAAGCTCATAAATTCGCCTTGTGAAAGCTTGGTGAACGAGCGGCGGGGCATTTGGAGGACATGTCGATTGCCTGGGGACCCGTTTCGCTAACGCGAGATGGCTTGCGAGGTTCCGCAGAATTCGCCGCGAAAACATCTCCGGGGATCGCGGAAATCTCGGCGTCCCAAGAAGCCGCATCCGCGGCCGGACGGTGGCACCCGGAACCCACAAACCCGGCGCCAGGTTGAGAATATCGACTTAATCGATTGAAACGGCCGCAAATTTCCCCCGCGTTAAATTTGCTGCACTGAACAACATTCAAGGCTTGGCAGGCGCGCGAAAAATACAATAACAACGACGGATATTTTTACACTGTTATCGACACGAAAGCACGCTCAGCCCATGTCCGACACGCCAAAACCCGCCAGCACAAGAACATCGGTTACGGATCAGGAAGCCCTGGATTTCCACGCGGAAGGCAGACCCGGGAAATTGGAAATCACCCCGACCAAGCCGATGGCGACGCAGAGGGATCTGTCGCTCGCCTATTCGCCTGGCGTGGCCGTGCCGGTGAAAGCCATCGCCGAAAATCCGGCGACCGCTTACGATTATACGACACGCGGCAACATGGTCGCCGTCATCTCCAACGGCACGGCGATCCTCGGGCTTGGCAATCTCGGCGCGCTCGCCTCCAAGCCGGTCATGGAGGGCAAATCCGTCCTCTTCAAGCGTTTCGCCGATGTCGATTCCATCGATCTCGAGGTCGATACCGAAGATGCAGATGAATTCATCAATTGCGTGCGCTACCTCGGCCCCTCCTTCGGCGGCATCAATCTGGAAGACATCAAGGCGCCGGAATGTTTCATCATCGAAAGCCGCCTGCGCGAACTGATGGACATCCCCGTTTTCCATGACGACCAGCACGGCACCGCCATCATCGCCGCCGCCGGCCTCATCAACGCCATCGAACTGACGGGCCGCGACTTCAAGACCACCAAGCTCGTCTGTAACGGCGCGGGTGCTGCGGCGATTGCCTGCATGGACCTCATCAAGGCCATGGGCTTCAACCCGGAAAACATCACGCTCTGTGACACCAAGGGCGTGATCTATCAGGGCCGCACCGAAGGCATGAACCAGTGGAAATCCGCCCACGCGGTGAAAACCAACAATCGCACGCTGGCGGAAGCCATGAAGGGCGCGGATGTGGTGTTCGGCCTCTCCCAGAAGGGCGCTTTCAGCGAAGAGATGATCCGCTCCATGGCGCCGAAGCCGATCATCTTCGCCATGGCCAATCCGGACCCGGAAATCACCCCCGAAGAAGTCTCGCGCGTCCGTGACGACGCCATCATGGCGACCGGCCGTTCCGATTATCCGAACCAGGTCAACAACGTCCTCGGCTTCCCCTACATCTTCCGCGGCGCGCTCGATGTGCGCGCCAGCCAGATCAACGATGCGATGAAGATCGCCGCCGCGCAGGCGCTGGCCGATCTTGCCCGTGAGGACGTGCCTGATGATGTCGCAGCAGCCTATCAGGGCAACCGCCCGCGCTTCGGGCCGCAATATATCATTCCGGTTCCCTTCGATCCGCGCCTGATCTCGGCCATTCCGGTGGCCGTGGCGAAAGCCGCCATCGAAACCGGCGTCGCCCGGCGCGAACTGCCTGACCTCGACGCCTATGCCCGCGAGCTTTCCGCCCGCCGCGACCCGATGGCCTCGACGACGCAGCGTCTTTACGAGCGCGTGCGCCGCTCACCGAAGCGCGTGGTCTTTGCCGAAGCGGAAGAAGAACAGGTCATGCGCGCGGCGATTTCGTTTACCGCTCAAGGGCTTGGCACTGCCATCCTGCTCGGCCGCGACGATATCATCAAGGCCAATGCGGAACGTGCCGGCATCGATCTCGACCGCGCCAATATCGAGATCACCAATGCCCGCCTCTCCAGCCGCGTCGATGCCTATGTCGATTATCTCTATGCGCGGCTGCAGCGCGGTGGTTTCCTGCTGCGTGACGTGCAGCGCCTGATCCACAATGACCGCAACCATTTCGCCGCCTGCATGGTGGCGATGGGCGATGCGGACGCCGTGGTCACCGGCGTTACCCGCAATTATTCGACGGCGCTCGAGGATATCCGCCGCTGCATCAACACCAAACCCGGCCATCGCGTCATCGGCGTTTCGCTTGTTGTCTCGCGCAACCGCACGGTCTTCGTCGCCGATACCGCCGTGCATGACATGCCATCGGCCGACGACCTTGCGGATATCGCCGAAGAGGCAGCCGGCCTCGCCCGCCGTTTCGGCTACGAGCCGCGCGTCGCCATGCTCGCCTATTCCACCTTCGGCCAGCCGACCGGCGAGCGTTCCGACAAGGTGCGCGAGGCGGTGAAAATCCTCGACCGGCGCAATGTCAATTTCGAGGTCGACGGCGAGATGTCGGCCGATGTGGCGCTGAACCATCACCGCATGCAGAGCCAGTATCCCTTCGCCCGGCTTTCCGGCCCGGCCAACGTTCTGGTCATGCCGGCCATCCATTCCGCCTCCATCTCCACCAAGATGCTGCAGGAACTGGGCGGCGCAACCGTCATCGGCCCGCTTCTCGTCGGCCTCGACAAGTCGGTGCAGATTACCTCGATGGGTGCCAAGGACAGCGATATCGTCAACATGGCGGCGATCGCGGCTTATAACGCCGGGAGATAAGCACGGGGCGTGCCGCTTGCTTCTTCTCCCCGCCGGGGAGAAGATGGCCCGAAGGGTCAGATGAGGGGGCAAGCTCTCCGGATATCTCTACCGTAGCCCCCTCATCCCGCTGCCGCGACCTTCTTCCCCTCGGGGAGAAGAAACAAGCGGCATTCGCTCGTTTTCCCTTTGGCCATTTGGCCGGCAAACGGCGTCCGGATTGCCCCGCGCGGCCTTATGGCCAGATGCAAACAGCGCGGATAAAGAACAGGATTCTACGATTTAAAATTATTAGGATATTTTTTCGCCCTCTAAGCTTTATTGGAACACGATTTTATTCATAGTATTTTTTGCGCAATGCCAATTCTCGCTCTTGGCGGGTGCCTCATGTAGTTTCCACCTACAATCAAAAGGAAATACCCATGGCCCTCTCTTTCTCCAGATTTGCCGCAAAACTCATCGCCGGAACCGTCGTCATCGCTTCGATGGCCACCGCCGCCCATGCGGATGCAACGCTCGACCGGATCAAGGGTCGCGGCAAGCTCACCGTCGGCGTGATCCTATCGGGCGCGCCCTTCGGCTTTATCGATCCGAAGACGCAGGAACAGAAGGGCCTCAACATCGATGTGGCCAAGGCGCTGGCCGCCGGCCTCGGCGTCGAGCTGGTCACCGAAACCGTTACCCCGCCCAACCGCGTGCAGTTCCTGCAGCAGGGCAAGGTCGATATTCTGATCGCCAACATGCAATACACGGAAGAGCGCGCCAAAACCCTCGATTATGTGCCCACCCCCTATGACCGCCAGGGCGGCGCAGCCATCGGCCGCAAGGACAGTGGTATCAAGGACTGGCCGGACCTGAAGGGCAAGATCGCCTGCGTTTCGCAAGGGTCGAACTACACCCAGCCGCTGATCGAGGAATATGGCGCACAGGTAAAGGCCCTGCCGAGCCAGCCGGAATCGCTGCTGGCGCTGAAGGGCGGCAATTGCGATGTCTCCGTCCACGTCAACGGCACGCTGAGCCTGATGCTGCAGGACCGCGCCGACGAGTGGAAGGATTATGGCATCCTGATCCCCACCGACCTCATCCCTTCCGATTCCGTGATCTGGCTGCGCAAGGGTGAAAGCGATACCCAGGCCGCACTCGACAAGATCGTCAAGGAACTGCACGCCTCCGGCAAGATGCTCGAATTCGCCAAGGCCAACCGCCTGCCGAGCATCGGCTACATGGAAGAACAGCAGAAGAAGCTTTCTGCCGCCCAATAAGGACAGGAGCAGGGCTTTTCCGCTATCTGCCCGTCCCCATCACAGGTGAGGACGACGGCAAAAGAGCGGAGTGATTTCCCCTGACCATCAGGAACGGCCGGTTTCGCCTGCCGTTCTTTTCTGCTTTATAACAAGGCAGGCCATTCTGGCGCCGCCCGCCGGGCGGCACCCGCAATAACAGCATGGATTTCCGATGCAGGATTCATTTACAGCGCGCTTCATTGAACTCGCCGCGCATCTCGGCCTCAACTATGATTTTCTGAACAGCGGCTACGAGGTTCAGATCTGGCTTGACGGCATGAAGATGACGCTCATCCTCGTCGCCGTCACTTTGCCGCTCAGCCTCGTCTTCGGCTTTGTTTTCGCCGCCATGCTGACATCGGGCAAGGTCTGGCTCGCCGGTCCCGTGCGCGCCTATGTGGAGCTGACGCGCAACACGCCGACACTGGTGCAGCTGATGTGCGGTTTCCTCGTGCTCAACATGCTGATTTCCAATGCATTGGGCGGCGCGCAGAACAATCCGCTCACCCCGTTCTTCTGGGTCGTCGCCGTCACCGGCCTGCATATCGCCGCCTTCCACGCGGAAGCGCTGCGCGGCGGCATCGAAGCGGTGCCGGCCACCACCATCGAAGCGGCGCGCGCGATCGGTTTCAGCTCCTTCGAAGTGCTGCGTTACGTGGAATTTCCGCTGGCAATCCGCACTGCCCTGCCCTCGATCATCAACAATCTCGTCAATCTGGTGAAGCTCACCACGGTCGGCTCGGCGATCGCGGTCGGTGAAATCACCTATGCCTCGATCCTGATCTGGACACAGCGCGACAATGTGGTCGAGTTGATGCTCGTCATCCTCATCTTCTTCAGTGTCATCAATTTTATCGTCGCAAGGGCCGGTCTCTGGCTTGAACGGCGTCTTGCGGTTCCGGGGTTCGGCCAATGAGCGCGGTGGTTTCTCCAACACAGGCGGCAAAGAAGCCGCCTTTCGGCACCATTTTGCTGCTCGGCGTTCTGATCGCCGTCGTGCTGTGGCTGATCCTCGATCCGTCGCTCGGACAGGTGCTGCTCGAATGGCTGCCCTATCTCGGCAAGGGTTTCGCCATGAATGTGCTGATCAGCATTCTGGCGATCGCGATTGGCACCTTCATCGGCGTCCTGCTCGGCATCATGGAGCTCGCGCCCTACCGCCTCGTGCGCGCGCCGGCGCTCACCTATGTGCAGATTTTCCGCAACGCCCCGCATCTGGTGCTGATCTTTGCCGCGACCTACATCTTCCCCTTCGAGATCGTCGCCTTCGGCAATTACATCCCCTTCCCGGACTGGATCAAGGCCGTCGTCGGGCTTGCCATTCCCGCCAGCGCCCATATCGCCGAAATCACCCGCGGGGCCATCCAGTCCATTCCGACGGCGCAATGGGAAGCCGCCCAGGGGCTAGGCTTTTCGCGCAATCAGACGCTGCGCTGGATCATCCTGCCGCAATGCGTGAAACGCTCGCTGCCGCCATGGATGAACCTTTACGCGTCGATCACCATGGGCACGGCGCTCGCCTCGCTGGTCGGCGTCCATGAACTGCTGCACGCCGCGACAGATGCCAGCACCGCCGTGCAGCGCAACGATTTCACCGTCGTGGTCTATCTCACCGTTCTGATGGCGTTCTTCCTGTTCTGCTATCCCGTCTCCCGTTTCACGCAGCGCCTCGAGCGGCGCTTCGCTTCCCGCTGATTGGAACAAGCCATGTCCGCATCCGCACCACAAACCGCCAAAGCGCTTGTCGAACTCGAAGGGATTCATCTCTCCTTCGGCGACAATCAGGTCCTGAAAGGCATCGATCTTACGGTCAACAAGGGCGACGCCGTCTCCATCATCGGCCCCTCCGGCTCCGGCAAATCCACCATCCTGCGCTGCATCAACGGCCTGCTCATCCCGCAATCGGGCAAGATCACCGTTGGTGGCACCCGGGTAGACCAGCTGAAGACCGAGGCGGAGCGCATCGCACTGCGCAAGCGCATCGGCATCGTCTTCCAGCAGTTCAATCTCTTCCCGCATCTGACTGTCATGGAAAACATCACCATCGCGCCGATCAAAATCCTCGGCACACCAAAGGCTGAAGCCGAGCGTCATGCCCGTGAACTGCTGGAAAAGGTCCGCCTTTCCCAGAAGGTCGATGCCTATCCCGGCCAGCTTTCCGGCGGCCAGCAGCAACGCGTGGCGATTGCCCGCGCGCTTGCCATGCGGCCGGAACTGGTGCTGTTCGATGAGGTCACTTCCGCGCTCGACCCGGAAACCGTGGGTGAAGTGCTCGCCGTCATCCGCGATCTCGTCAATGACGGCATGACCAGCATTCTCGTCACCCATGAAATGCGCTTCGCCGAAGAAATCAGCGACAAGATCGTGTTTACCGAAAACGGCCTGATCGTCGATCAAGGCACGCCTGATCATATCTTCTACCGGTCGACAAATCCGCGCATCAACGCCTTCGTCAAGGGTCTGGGAGGACAGGCGGCACGGCTCAATGATGGCGAGGGGATCTGACGCCATGGCCACCGAGGAAAAACTCACCCTTCATCTGGCCGAAGCCATCGCCGCGTCTGATCCTCTAGGCGACGATGAGGCGGTGACGATTGCCCGCACGGCGCTGATCGATTTTTTCGCCTGCGTGCTGGGCGGTGCTGCCGACAGAAGCACCCAAATCCTGATCGACAGCTTTACCTCGGGCACCTCAGGCACGGCAGGTATCATCGGCCATGATCTGCGTACCGACGTCTTTACCGCCGCCCTCATCAACGGCCATGCCGGCCATGTGCTTGATTATGACGATGTGCATGGCAGCGTGCGTGGTCACCCCACCGTCGCCATCATTCCCGCGCTTCTGGCCGTTGCGGTGGAGGAAAATTCGACGGCGGACGCCTTCATCGCCGCCTATATTGTCGGGCTGGAGACGATGGCGCGGATTGGCCTGTCGCTCGGCACCAAACATTACGAAAACGGCTTCCACGCCACCGCCACGCTCGGTCCCATCGGCGCTGCCGCTGCCATCGCCCATCTCCTGAAATTCGATCCGCAGACCACAGCCGCCGCACTCGGCCTTGCCGCCACGCAATCGGCCGGGCTTCGCCTGCAATTCGGGTTCGATGCCAAACCGCTGCATGCCGGGTTTGCCACTCGCGCCGGCCTCACCGCCGCACGGCTGGCTCGGTCAGGTTTTCAGGGCGCACCGGATTTTCTCGAAAACCCCATCGGCTTTTATTCCACCTTCGCCTTTGGTGCAGAGCAACCGAAACGGGTCTTGTCTGGCTGGGGCGCGCCCTGGCAGATCGTATCGCCCGGATTAACGCTCAAGGCCTTTCCCTGCTGCACCGCCGCCCACCCCGTCGCCGTCGGCGCGCTGGCACTGCGCAACGCGCATGATCTGACGCCGGACGAAATCGAAACTGTTGTCATTACCTTCCCGCCGGGCGGCGATGCCGCCCTTGTCGGCACCGCCACGCCCGCCACCGGCATCGATGCGCGCTTCAGCCCCGAATATGTTTTCGCCGCAGCGCTCGCGGACGGAGCACTCGGCATCGGCCATTTCGACGAGCGCCCGGCACGCGCCGATCTGCTGACACTTTCGGCAAAAGTCTCGCGCCGGCATGACGAAACAGCCCGCCGCCTGTCGCCCGACCCGACCACCCGTTTCGTGGTCATCGATGTGACAAAGAAAGACGGAACATTGCTGTCACGTCGCATCGACGGCCTGCCGGGCATCGACGATCCGACGGAGAAATTCGCCGATGCCACCGGCGGCAATGAGAAATTCGCCGGAATTCCGGCACTGGTGCGGAGCATGAAAACCGCAGCCGATCTCCGGGAGCTCGAGACGCTTCTGGCAACTGAAATATAACCCGACCGACATGAAGGCATGATCCCCATGACCAATACGACCCGCAAAAGACAGATGCATCTCGGCCTTTTCCTGCAGGGCGCCGGGCACCACGTTTCCGGCTGGCGTCACCCCGATGCGGAGGCCGGCAGCGAGAATCTCGATCTGCTCACCCGCGTTACGAAAATGGCCGAAGCGGCGAAGTTCGACATGGTTTTCCTGGCCGACGGCCTGACCAGCGGCGTCGACGCCCATCCGTCGATGATCGCGCGCTTCGAACCGCTGACCCTGCTCGCAGCGCTCGCCATGGTGACCGACAAGATCGGCCTGGCCGCAACGGCCTCCACAACCTATGGCGAGCCCTATCACACCGCCCGCGCCTTCGCGTCCATCGACCATCTGAGCCATGGCCGCGCGGCCTGGAACATCGTCACCACTTCTTATGCCCGCACGGCGGCGAATTTCTCCAAGGACCACCCCGAGCATGACGAGCGTTATGCGGTGGCCGAAGAATATGTGAACGTCGTTCGCGGCCTTTGGGACAGCTGGGATGACGACGCCTTCATCAAGGACAAGCAGGCGGGCCGCTATGTCGATCCGGCAAAGGTCCACATCCTCAATCACGAAGGCAAATATTTCACGGTCAAGGGGCCGCTCAATATTCCGCGCTCGCCGCAGGGACACCCGGTTCTCATTCAGGCCGGCTCCTCCGGCCCGGGACAGGATCTCGCCGCCCGCACCGCCGATATCGTCTTCACCGCACAGCAGGCGATTTCCGAAGCGCAGGCCTTTTACACCAGTCTCAAGGCACGGGTGGAAAAGTTCGGCCGCGATCCGGCAAGCGTCGCCGTCATGCCGGGTTTCATGCCGATCATCGGCAGGAGCTTCGAGGAAGCCGGTGAAAAGCTGAAGGAACTGAACCGCTGGACGGATATCAATAGCGCCATGCCGCTGCTTGAAGAACGCATCGGCCACAGCCTGGCTGATTACGATCTCGACGGCCCGCTGCCGGACCTGCCGATCTCCGATCAGCTGCGCAGCCGCGCCGAACTTCTGACCGAACTGGCGCGCCGTGAAAAGCTGACGATCCGCGAACTGGCGCTGCGCGTCGCCGCCGGACGCGGCCACCACATCGTCATGGGCACGGCCAAGGACGTGGCGGACCGGATGCAGGAATGGTTCGAAAACGGCGCGGCCGACGGCTTCAATGTCATGCCGCCCTTCTTCCCCGGTGGGCTCGAAGAATTCAACCGCGAGGTCGTGCCGCTTCTGCAGGAACGTGGCCTGTTCCGCAAGGAATACGAAGGCTCGACGCTGCGCGACCACCTTGGCATCGACCGTCCGACGTTGCGGGGATAACAGCGTGCGGATACCTGGCCACAGGCATCCGCATCACCAAATCGCGTCGATAAGTCGGAGCGGGCAAAGGCCCGCCCTGTCACGCTGCGGCGCGTCCCGCCTGCTGGTCGCGCCGGCCGGCGTTTGAAAATTCCGACCGGGCGGACGCTCCGTCTTCGCGCTGAACCGTGCGGCGGTTCAGTTTGAACAGGCTGACAAGCTGTGCCAGCACATCGGCGCCCTGCGCCAGCGTGGTGCTGATCGCGGTGGTACGGGCGCTCATCGCGGCATTTTCCTGGGTCATCCGGTCGAGCCGGTTGACGGCCTTGTTGATTTCGCTGATGCCGACGGCCTGTTCATCGGCCGCCTTCGAAATCATGTCGACATTGCCGTCAATGTGCCTGACCAGTGCGTCGATCTGTTTCAGCGCCTCGCCGGTCTCGCCAACCAGCCGGACACCTTCAAGAACCTCGCTGCCGGAATTATTGATCAGCACCTTGATTTCCTTGGCGGCGTTGGCGGAGCGTTGCGCCAGTTCGCGTACTTCCTGCGCCACCACGGCAAAACCCTTGCCGGCATCGCCCGCCCGTGCCGCCTCGACACCGGCATTCAACGCCAGAAGGTTGGTCTGGAAGGCAATCTCGTCGATGACACCGATGATCTGGCTGATTTCCCGCGATGCCGTCTCGATGCGCTGCATGGCGTCGACCGTCCGTTCGACCACTTCCGTGGAAGCGACCGTGGATACCCGTGCGCTCTGCACGAGTTTGCGCGTTTCCTTCATGTTCTCGGTGGATGATTGAACCGTCGCGGTGATCTCTTCCAGCGCCGCCGAGGTTTCCTCCAGCGCCACGGCCTGTTCGCGGGAGCGTTCGGCGAGATTGACGGAGGCCTCGCTGACTTCCTGGCTGCTGCGGGTCAGGTCACCTGTCTGGCCGAGAACATTCTCGAGCGTCTTCTGGAATTCCGCGATCGATTTGTTGAAATCGCGCCGCAGTCCTTCGAACTCGCCGACGAACGGCTTGTCCAGCGTGATGCGGATGTTGCATTGGGAGAGCCTCTCCAGCGCCGCACCGAGTTCTTCCACCGCATGTACCCGGTCCGACACGTCGAAGGCGAATTTGGCAACCTTGAAGACCTGCCCGCGATCATCGAGGATGGGATTATACGATGCCTGGATGAAGACGCGCTTGCCAGCCTTGCCGAGCCGCATGAACTGGCCGGTGGAGAAATGGCCGGTTCGCAGCCCTTCCCAGAAGGTCCGGTATTCCGCTGAACCGACATAGGAGGGATCGCAGAACATCGAGTGGTTCTTGCCGATGATTTCCTGCGCCGAATATCCCATCGCTTCGAGGAAATTCTCGTTAGCGCTCAGGATCGTTCCGTCCGGTGAGAATTCGATCATGGCCTGCGCACGGGAAAGTGCGGAGAGCTTGCCATTGTCCTCGGCGCTCTGGCGCTTGATCACGGTGATGTCCGTGGCGATCTTGACCACCTTGTAGGGTTTGCCGAAGCGGAAAACCGGATTGTAGGACGCTTCGATCCAGATATCGGCGCCGCTTTTGGCGCGCCGGCGGTACTGGCCCTTGTCGTGTTCGCCGCGCGACAGTTTTTCCCAGAAAGCCTTGTATTGCGCAGACGCCGCATCTTCAGTGGAAAGGAACATGCGATGATGGCGGCCGACGATCTCTTCCTGCGTGTAACCGATGGCCTTGCAGAAATTATCGTTCGCTTTGAGAACCTTGCCGGTCAGATCGAATTCGATGATCGCCTGTGAGCGGTTCAGGGCTTCCAGCACCGCAGACGCATCCAACCCAAACCTAGAAAAGTGAGACATGCTTTTTCAACCCCCAACCAAGACCAGTTTGCGGACCTCCTAACCCTGGATAATCCAGAGGCTGAAAACCGGTCAGTCTGCCCGCACGCAAAACTAGCGGGACAGCGTTAAATAGCGATTAATGATGGTTTATAACTATCGCGCCAAAGGCCTGATCTGGCGGTGAAGACCGGAAGAACGAGCATTACGCCCCAGCCATATATGAACCGCTTATTTGCCACAGTGCTGATATTTCTGCGATCGCGACGCGATGCGGCCTTTCATCGAGGCGCCATTCATTGTTATGGCGGGCTTGAAAGATTTGTGTTGCAGGAGCGCCGATGACCAAAACCCTGAAATGCGACGTGCTGGTGATCGGCACCGGCATTATCGGTTCGATGGCGGCGCTCTATCTACAGAACGCCCGGCGGGAGGTCGTCCTTCTGGAGCGCGGCGAGATTGCCGGTGGCGCAAGTTCCGGCAATGCCGGTATACTGGCCTTTCCGGAAATCATCCCCATTCCCTCCCCCGGCATCATGAAAAAAGCGCCGCGGTGGCTGTTCGATCCGCTCGGCCCGCTCAGCGTGCCGCCGGCCTATGCCGCAAAGATCGCACCGTGGCTCTGGCGTTTCTGGCGCGCCAGCGCCGAACGCAACTTCCGCCATGGGCTGCGAGTGCTGAGCGATATCAACCGGCTGGCGGCCACGGAAATGGCGCATGTCGCCGCCATGCCGGAACTTTCCGCCCTTGTCTCGAAAACCGGTACGCTTGATCTCTATGACAGCGAGGCAAGCCTGAACGCCGCCGCCAGGGACTGGGATGAAAAGCAGCGCGCGGGCTTCTCCTTTGAGCGTGTCGGCCGTAACCGGATAGACGAATTGCAGCCGGGTCTTGCCCCGCAGTTCCGCCATGCCATGTTCTCGCCGGACGGCACGCAGGTCTCCGATCCTCATGATTTCACCCGTGCGATTTTCGATCTGGTGATTGCCAGGGGTGCGAGCCTGCGCAAGGGCGAGGCGAAACGCATCGATGCTGTCGGTGAAAGCACGATCGTCACCCTGGAAAACGGCGACAAGATCGATGCCGACAGGGTGGTGATCGCATGCGGCGCCTGGTCGAAGAAACTTGCCGCGACGCTTGGCAATATCGTGCCTCTGGAAACGGAGAGGGGCTACAACACCACCCTGCCCGCCGGCGCCTTCAACCTGACGCGCCAGCTTTATTTCAACGATCATGGCTTCGTCGTGACGCCGCTTTCCTCCGGCATCCGTGTCGGTGGCGCGGTCGAGCTTGGCGGGCTGGATCTGGAGCCGAATTTCAAGCGGTCGGAAGCGATGCTGAAAAAGGCGGGACGTTTCCTGCCCGGTCTCAAGACGGAGGGCGGACGGCAATGGATGGGGTTTCGCCCGTCAATGCCGGACTGTCTTCCCGTCATCGGCACGGCGCGCACCACGCCTTCCGTCATCTACGCCTTCGGCCACGGCCATCTGGGCCTGACGCAATCGGCGGCGACCGCCCGTCTCGTAACGCAGTTGGCCAATGGCGAGGAGACGGCGATCTCCGTCGATCCGTTCCGGCCGGGGCGTTTTTCCTGACGCAGGCGAGGCCGGCGCAATAGCCGAAACAGGGCAACGTATTCCGCATAAAGGCGAGATACTTCCGGGAATGACGGCTATTTCACCTGCATGGAATCGTCCGGAAACTCCACGGTGGCGAAGGATGGATAGACCTTTCGCAGGATCGTCACCTGCTGCTGGTCGCTCACGCGCAGCAGATACCAGTCGCTACCGTCCATCAGCGCCAGCGTGTGGGAATTCGCCTCGATCGTCTGACCGTTGGTTTCCATCACCGTTTTCGTCGGAATAAGCGCATAGGGCGTTCCGTCCGGCGTCTGCTCAAGGCGGATCGCCTGCTTGTCCATGGTAAACTCGGTTATCTTGACCGCAGCGAGCGCCATCTGCATCTGCGTCGTCAGGGCGCTGCGCAATTGCTCAACGGTCACGCCCGCATCGCGTGCGATGGACTCGAAGATTTTCGGCGGCACCGTCTTGCCGACAGTCTCGAAATCCTGCCCGTTCAGGGCGCTGTTGAACCGTTCGATCTGCTGGCGCAAACTGTCCTGCTCAGACGGTGATATATCTCGCGACAGCACGGGCTGCGCCAGCACCACGAACAGAAACAGACAGGATAACAGACGTTTCATGGCCTGGCCTTTCCGATTGTCCGGCATCTCCCGGGTCCCCGCGCAGGAAACCCTTCGAGACGGCGGATCGTTCAGCGCAGCAGAATGAAGCCCGCAGCCGAAAGCACGAGGAAGACAATGAGGCCGCCAAGGAAGCCCGCAGACGTGAAGAAACCGGCGACCATGGCCAGCAGCAGCACGCACAGGACCATGGTGCCGTATTTCGTCAGAGCCAGAAAGCCGTTATAGGTCTTTTCATGCTCGGCGTAGTTCATCTCGGCGCCAACTTCGACCGGACCCGTGTGGTGTTCGCTCATTCCGCTTCCCCTTTGCTCCATCCGACGCTCCCGCCGCGCAAGACCATTATCCTGCGAACGGTGACGGGCTCATGCCGGATTCTCCGTCAGCAGAGGTAACATGAAGTCGAAGAAAAGCGCAATGCGTTCCGAGCGAAAGAGCAGCCATGCCGCACGCGGCATCCGCCGAACCGGGCAAAGCGTGCGGCCGAGCAACATCCTTGCGCAAACGGTTGAAAAGCACGGCCCTTCGCCCCGTCCGGTCGCGGTTTTAGTTGCTTTTCGTACAGCCTGCCCATACACGGGGTTCTGTGGGGAGGAACACCGGAACTAGTCTGAGCGGAGACACGTGGAGGCGTGACCGCCGCGGGAGCTTTCCGGCTTTGCTCTCCGCCATAACCCGCAAAGGGCCCGGTAAGGGAAGAGGGGAAAGTCATGAAATCGCTTTTGAAAATAAGTGCTTTGATAGACCTTGCGAGCGAAGCTCTGGGCAAGGTCGCCGGTTACCTGGTGCTCATCTGCTGCCTCGTCAGCGCCGGCAACGCCATGGTTCGTTATGCCTTCAACTACAGCTCGAACGGCTGGCTGGAAATCCAGTGGTACATGTTCGCCTTCATCGTGCTTATCGGCGCATCCTATACGCTGCGCATGAACGAGCATGTGCGTGTCGATATCATCTATGGCGCGATTTCAGCGCGCAGCCGCATCTGGGTGGACATTGTCGGCATCGTTCTGTTCCTGCTGCCAGGCTGCGTTTATCTGGCCTGGCTGTCCTGGCCCATGTTCACACTGTCCTGGCACCAGAACGAAGTATCCTCGAATGCCGGCGGCCTCATCCGCTGGCCCGTGAAACTCGTCATCTTCGCCGGTTTCGCCCTGCTGGTTCTTCAGGGATTTTCCGAACTCATCAAGCGCATAGGCGCCCTCAACGGGCTTTATGCGCTGGATACGAAGTACGAAAAACCCCTGCAATGATCGCGCCGATCTGAACCTTCAGGATATTTCCCATGTTTGAATATGGTATTCTTCCGCCACTGATGTTCCTCGGCATGATCATCTTCATGCTTTACGGATTTCCAGTCGCCTTCTCGCTTGCCACCGTCGGCCTCGTCTTCGGTGTCATCGGCATCTTCACCGAGCATTTTTCACCGGCCTTTCTTCAGGCTTTGCCGCTGCGCATCTTCGGCATCGTCTCGAACGATCTTCTGCTCGCCATTCCCTTCTTCACCTTCATGGGCGCGATCCTCGAACGATGCGGGCTGGCGGAGGATCTGCTGGAAGGCACGGGCAAACTGTTCGGCGCCATTCCCGGCGGTCTTGCCTATGCCGTCATCATCGTCGGCGCGATCCTCGGCGCCATCACCGGCACGGTTGCCGCCTCCGTCATCACCATGGGCGTGATCTCGCTGCCGATCATGCTGAAATACGGGTATAATCCGCGGCTTGCCACCGGCGTCATCGCCGCATCGGGCACGATCACGCAGGTCATTCCCCCGTCACTCGTGCTGATCGTCCTTGCCGATCAGCTCGGCAAATCCGTGGGCGACATGTATCTCGGTGCGGTCGGCCCGTCGATCCTGCAGGTCGCCATCTTCATGCTCTTCATCCTGTTGATGTCGATCGTGCGGCCGAAGGATCTGCCGGCGCTGCCGCCGGAAGCCCGCGGCGAACTGGACCGCAAGCTGGTATTCCGCGTGCTGGCGGGCATGATCCCCTCCATCGTGCTGATCTTCCTTGTGCTCGGCACCATTTTCCTCGGCCTTGCAACCCCCACGGAAGCCGGGGCGCTCGGCGTCGTTGGTGCCATGGCGCTTGCCGCAGCACATCGCCGCCTTACCTGGGACCTCGTCAAGCAGGGCATGCATTCCACCATGCATATCACCTCCATGGTGGTGTTCATTCTGGTGGGCGCCACCTGCTTTTCCCTCGTCTTTCAGGGCATGGACGGTTCGCTGTGGATCGAGCATATGTTGTCGGGCATTCCGGGCGGCCCCATCGGCTTCCTGATCTTCGTCAACATCTTCATCTTCTTCCTCGCCTTCTTCCTCGATTTCTTCGAGATCGCCTTCATCGTCATTCCGATGCTGGCGCCGATCGCCCAGTCGCTCGGTATCGACCTGATCTGGTTCGGCGTGCTGATCTGCATCAACATGCAGACGAGCTTCATGCATCCGCCCTTCGGTTTTGCGCTGTTCTACCTGCGCTCCATCGCGCCGCGCTCGGTCAAGACATCGGATATCTACATGGGCGCCATCCCGTGGCTCGGCATGCAGCTTATCCTCGTCGCCATCGTGATCTTCTGGCCGGAATCCGTCACCTACTGGCTGGATAAGGCGCCCGAGGTCGATCTGAACTCCATCAAGATCGAGGTGCCCGCCTTCGGCAATCAGGGCGGCAACACCATGCCCAATTTCGGTCTGCCTGGAGGCCAGCCGGGTGGATTGCCGGGCATGCCGAACCTCGGTGAACCGCCGAAGATCGGGCCGTAAGGGTCGTCTTGTAAGGGCTGGGCGAAACGCCTATAATTGTGGAGTGGAAGACAGGGTAGCAGCCCTGCCTTCCGTTTGTTTATCGTTTGAAATAAAGCCGGACAGTCGCTGACCAGCCTGTCCGGTTTCTCCTAATGACAAACGCAATGCTCAGTGGTTTCCACATCGCATCACCTCCACAGTTGAGAGCAAGGCCTTTGCCGAGGTCGGCGTGGCCAATCCCCGCCGACACTCCGGCTGGTCGCGGAGCCTGCTGCTTTCGCTCACAACAGGTCCGATCGTAAATCATCCTTTGTTGTCGGATACATGAAGGCTTCCGCACAGCAAAAACCCCGGAGACCGAAATCTCCGAGGCCTTTGCCCGGTCCGCCGCCGTTACCGAATAATCAGAGCTTGCCGTTACGCTGCTGGATCATCATGAACGTATCGAAGGTATATTCCGCAAGCTGCATCCACAGGTAACCTTCACGCTTGAAGGCGACCTGATCCTCGTAGATCTTCTTGAAGTCCGGGTTGGATGCCGAAATATTGGCGTAAACCTCCAGTGCGGACTTGTAGCAGGCTTCCAGAATCTCCTGGCTGAAAGGCCGAAGGACTGCGCCTTCCGAAACCAGCTGCTTGATGGCGATGGGGTTTTTGGCGTCGTATTTCGCCATCATGCTGGTGTTGGCGAAGGCGCAGGCATCCTGAAGGGCGGTCTGATAGCTCTTCGGCAGGCTGTTCCACTTGTCCAGATTGACGAAGGAATGGATGACCGGACCGCCTTCCCAGAAGGCCGGGTAATAATAATATTTCGCCACCTTCTGAAAGCCGAGCTTGTGGTCGTCATAAGGGCCGACCCATTCGGCAGCATCAATGGTACCCTTTTCCAGCGCCGGATAGATGTCGCCGCCGGCGATCTGCTGGGGCACGACGCCGAGTTTTTCCACCACCTTGCCGGCCAGACCGGCGATGCGCATCTTCACGCCCTTGAAATCGTCGACGGTATTGATTTCCTTGCGGAACCAGCCACCCATCTGGGCACCGGTGTTGCCTGATATCATGCCATAGAGATTATGCTTGGCGTAAAATTCGTTGAGCAGCTTGTTGCCGTTGCCCTCATAGAACCAGGAATTGGTCAGGCGGGCATTGAGGCCGAAGGGTATCGCCGTGCCGATGGCGAAGGTCGGATCCTTGCCGACGTAATAATACGAGCAGGTATGGCACATTTCCACCGTGCCTGATGACACGGCATCAGCCGCCTGCAGACCGGGCACGATTTCGCCGGCGGCAAAGGGCTGGATGGTGAAATTGCCGTCGGTTGCCGCGGCGACGTGTTTGGCAATGTCCTCGGCGCCGCCATAGATCGTGTCGAGGGATTTTGGAAATGACGACGTCAGGCGCCAGTTGATCTTGGTATTCTGCTGCGCAATGGCGGGCGCGGCCAGAGCCGTCGCGGCTCCCGCAAGCGCACCTTTTTTCATAAAGGAACGGCGATCCATCTATATCCTCCCAGATATGAACGCTGCCCGCAGCTTTGAATTCCCCTTTTGCTGTTCAGGCATCGCAGCAAAGTAAGCACGGTTACCGCCCGGCTGACAAGCACCCGCATCAAGAATTAATCGCGGAAAACCGGCCATTTCCGGAAGTCACCTTCGTATTTTATTTGCAACTGAAATATCTTCGCGGCGCCTTATACTTTAGGCGCATCCATTCCCGCCAAAACGCAAAACGCGTGCTTGACTTGGCTCACCGGCAGTCGCACAAATTTCGAAGATTCGCCCCGGAGCAGCCATGCCAAAACCCATTATCGCCGTCCCCGCCGACATCAGGCATTTCGCCGGAGCCGACTGGCACGCCGCGCAAAACCAGTATCTCTCCGCCGCCCTGAGAGTCGCGGGCGTCATGTCCTTCATCGTCCCGGCTTTCGAGGATGGTAACGAGATCGACGCCATTCTGGACCGGGTCGACGGTCTGCTCGTATCCGGCTCGGCAACCAATGTTCACCCTGCCCTTTACGGAAAAGAGGCGCGGGAGAGCGACGGTCCCTTCGATCCCGCCCGCGACGCCACCAGCCTGCCGCTCATTCGCCGCGCCATCGAACGCGCCATTCCGATGCTCGCCATCTGTCGCGGCATTCAGGAATTGAACGTCGCGCTCGGCGGCACGCTTGCTTCGGAAATTCAGGAACAGCCAGGCGTCTGGGATCACCGCAAGCCGGAACATGACGACCGCGACGTGGCCTTCGCCATCCGCCAGCCCGTGCATGTGCGCGAAGGCTCCTGCATTGCGCAGCATCTCGGCATGTCGGGTGAAATCCAGATCAATTCGCTGCACCGGCAGGCGATAGCCGAAACCGCACCACGCCTGCAGGTGGAGGCAACGGCGGCAGACGGCACCATCGAGGCTGTTTCCGTCATCGATGCCAAGGGCTTTGCCGTCGGCGTGCAATGGCATCCGGAATATTGGGCTGAAACGGATGCACCCTCACGCGCCCTGTTCGAGGCATTCGGCAAGGCTGTTCACGAGTACCGAAACAGCAAAGCCTGAAATCGGCCAACCGCACCCAGAGCAAAGCGGACTTCAGCATCAGGACATAAAAAAGGGGCAAGCCTGAAGGCCTGCCCCAAGTTCCGGGAGGAGTAGTTAGCGCTTTGCGCGTTTCTTCTGTCGGTAGACATCGGCGACGACGGCAGCCACGATGATCAGGCCTTTGACGATCTCCTGGTAATAGGCATCGACCCTGAGGAACGTGAAGCCCGATGTCATCACACCGAGGATGATGGTGCCGATGACCGTTCCGGTGATACGGCCGGCACCGCCGGCAAGCGATGTGCCGCCGATAACGGCTGCGGCGATGGCGTCGAGTTCATACATCACGCCCATGCCGGCCTGCGCCGTCTGTGCACGGGCGGCGGTGACGACGCCGGCAAGACCGGCCAGCATGCCGGCAATGGCATAGACCTTGATCAGATGCGCCTCGATATTGATACCGGAAACGCGCGCCGCCTGCTGGTTAGCGCCGATCGCATAGGTGAACTTGCCATAACGCGTGTAACGCAGCGCGATATGGAAGATGATGGCGACGACGAGGAAAACGACGACCGGCCAGATTCCCGTGCCGATGAAGTTGAAACCGTCGGTCAGGCCGGAGATCGGCTGGCCCTTCGTGTACCACTTGGAAAGACCGCGCGCCGTCACCATCATGCCGAGCGTGGCGATGAAGGGCGGAATTTTCGTGCGCGCAATCAGCTGCCCGTTGATGAAACCGGCCAGCATACCCGCCAGAATGCCGACAGCCAGCGGGATGAAGAACGGCAGGTCGGTGAGGCCCGGATAAAGCGCCCGCGGCCAGGTGGAGGATTGCGCCACGCTGGCGGACAACATTGCCGTCAGGCCGACGACGGAGCCTGAGGAAAGGTCGATACCGCCGGTGATGATGACCTGCGTCACGCCAACGGCGATGATGCCGATTACCGACACCTGCAGGATCATGATCGTCAGGCGCTGCTGGTTCATGAGGAAGCTCTGGCCGATGAAAATCCAGCCGAGAATTTCATAAACCAGCGCGATGCCGATCAGCACGAAAAAGATATTGGCTTCCGGCGGTATGCGCCTGTGCGGCTTGCGTCCGGATTTTGCGTCCAACTCTGCGTTGGCGGCGGCGTTCGTATTCATAATCATTCCTCCTCGAGAAATCCCGGCGCGCCTCACCGCGATGCGAGATCCATCACTTTAACCTGCGTGGCTTCACTTCTATCAAGGAAGCCCGTCACCCGACCTTCATGCATGACCATGACACGGTCGCTCATACCCAGAACCTCCGGCATTTCGGAGGAAATCATGATGACGGCGACGCCCTGGCGCGCCATCTCGCAAACCAGCTTGTGAATTTCCGCCTTGGCCCCGACATCGATGCCCCGCGTCGGTTCATCCAGAATGAGGATGCGCGGCTTGGTCAGCATCCAGCGACCGATCAGCACCTTCTGCTGGTTGCCGCCCGACAGGTTTTCGATGCGCTCATAAAGATGCGGCGTCTTGACCCGCAGCTTGCGGCACATCTCCTCGCAGGCATCCGAAAGCGCGTTTTCCTGCACGAAGCCATTGGCGACATATTTGTCCTGCAGGACGGCGATCTGCATGTTCTCCAGAATATTGAGGATCAGCAGACATCCCGTATCCTTGCGGTCCTCGGTCAGGAACGCCATGCGGTGGCGGATTGCCTCGGTCGGACTGTCGATAGCAACCTGTTTACCGTCGATTGCAACGCTACCCGAAGAGGCCGGCGTAACACCGAACACCGTCTCGGCAACATTGGAGCGTCCCGAGCCGACAAGACCCGCAACGCCTAAAATTTCGCCGGCGCGAACATCGAACGACACATCATGGAACACGCCATCGAGCGTCAGGTTCTTGACCGACAGCACCACATCGCCGATCGGAACCTCTTCCTTCGGGAACATCTGCGTGATTTCGCGGCCCACCATCATGCGGATGATGTCATCGCGCGTCACATCGGTGGAAGCATGGGTGCCGATATATTTGCCGTCGCGGAAGACGGAAAACTCGTCGGCGATCTCGAACAGCTCGTTCATCTTGTGGGTGATGTAGACGATGCCGATGCCACGTTCCCTGAGGTCGCGGATAATGCGGAAGAGATGTTCCACCTCGCGCTCTGTCAGCGCCGATGTCGGCTCGTCCATGATCAGAACGTCGGAATCGTAAGAAACCGCCTTGGCGATCTCGACCATCTGACGGCTCGCGACCGACAGCTCGCCGACGCGGGTTTCCGGGTCGAGGTCGATACCGAGCCTTTCCAGCAGCGTCTCCGTGCGGCGATACATTTCGCCATGGTCGATGAAACCAAACCGGTTTTTTGGCTCGCGGCGAATCCAGATGTTTTCGGCCACCGTCATATAGGCCATCAGGTTGAGTTCCTGATGGATCATGGCAATGCCGTTTTCGAGCGCGTCGAGTGGGGAATCGAGGCGTATCGGAGCACCTTTCAGGCGGATTTCACCAATGTCCGGCTGGTAGATACCAGCGAGAATCTTCATCAGCGTCGATTTGCCGGCGCCGTTCTCGCCCATCAGCGCATGCACGGTGCCGCGCTTGAGGTGGAACGACACATCATCAAGCGCCACGACGCCGGGAAATTCCTTGCGTATGCCGTCCGCTGCCAGAAGAAATTCTGCATTCGGCACGGCGCCACTGGCGCGCACGGCGGCCATTGTCGATGGACTGACGACCATCTCACCCTCCACAATAGACAAAAATGACCGGAAATATGGCTCGCGAAATCGCACCCTTCCTTCCGGGGAGGCTTACAGCGCCGTGTCTCTCAAGACAGGTGACGGCGCTGTAACACTTTGAATTCACTGAAATTCTATTATCTACATCAGCCCGCAGGCCTGGCCTTGGGTTGCCGTCCGGATCCGGCATCTGGCTGCGATGATCACGTCGATCGGGCGCAGATGCCGGAACGGGATCGTCAGTTCTTGGCCACGTAGTCCTTGACGTTTTCCGGCGTGACGAGCTGGAAGGGAATGTAGACCTTCTTCTCGACCTTGTCGCCCTTGACGAGCTTCAGAGCCGCATCGAGAGCGCCCTTGCCCTGGCCGGCAGCATCCTGGAAAACCGTCACGTCGAGATCGCCCGCCTGCATGGCGGCAAGGGCGTCCTGCGTGGCGTCCACACCGGCAACGACATAGTCCTTCATGTCCTTGCCAGCAGCTTTCAGCGCCTGAACGGCACCGATCGCCATTTCATCATTGTTGGCGATGACGGCGTTGAATTCGATACCGCTGGAGAGCCAGTTGGTAACAAGGTCGGAACCCTGCGTACGCTGCCAGTTGGCGGTCTGCTCTTCAACAACCGAAATGCCCTTGCATTCGTCGGTCTGCAAAACGTCCTTGGCAGACTGCGTGCGCATGCGCGCCGCCTGGTTCGAAAGCTCGCCCATCATGATGACGGCCTTGCCCTTGCCACCGAGAAGGCGGCAAACTTCTTTCGCTTCAAGCGTGCCGGCCACCGTTTCATCGGAGGCAACGAATGCCTGTCCGTCCGGCAGCGTATCCACGTTCACCGGCTGGCGGTTGACGTAAACCAGCGGAATTTTCGCGTCCGCTGCAAGCTTCGACATGGCCGCCGTCGCATCCGTGTCAACCGGATTGACGATGATCGCATCGACCTTGGAAGCGATGAAATTCTGAATCTGGCTCTGCTGCTTGGCGACGTCGTTCTGCGCGTCTTCAACCTGCAGGGTAACGCCCTTCAGTTCCTTGGAATAATCCTGCATGCCGTTGCGCAGCACGGTCAGGAAGTTGTCGTCGAACAGTGCCATCGAAACGCCGACGGTTTCGGCATGTGCCGCCGTGCCCAAAAGCACAGACATGGCAGCACTGATGATAAGTTTCTTCATTGTTTTTCTCCTCCTCGGTGTCCGGCGCCACCTCTCCCAGCCGGAAGCGGACCCGAAAGCCCGCCGCTACCTCCTCATCCAGAAAACGGAATAATGAAACCGATTTTCTGTTGTTCGATATATTTATTCCATTTCTGGTTCGAACGTCAATGTTTTCTTCGCGGCCTGACGGCGAAGCGACACACAAGGCGGTGATGAAGGGAGATTGAAAGGGATGGAGCTTAGGGTCGGATTGCCGACAGGCGTGCCGACCCATTCTTTTCATATCCTCCCCGCCCTTACGATGAGGAGACATAAGCCATTGAAATTACGGATCCCCGGGGCAAGCCCGAGGATGAGGTCAAGTAGGATTGCTGGTCGAATCCAATCTCAAGCCCGCATAGCGGTCATCGAGACGGATGCTGGAACGGTACGTTCTATCGATGCGAACTGGGCATGACATCTGCGGGAATCGGGCAGACGTAATCGCTGCCTTCGGTCTTTTCCTGCCATTCCCTTTTCGCACTGGCGAGCAGTTCCGGTGAGGTCATCAGCGCAAGACCGGTCGAGGCAAGCGTTTTGGCGGCATGCGCCATGGCCTTGTGGGCGGCCGGGCTTTTGCCCTGCGCCACCACCTGCCAGGTATGCGGATTGGTCCCGATCGCCCAGGCCGGCGTCCAGCACTGTGCGGTTGGCGTGATCCAGCTGACGTCGCCGACATCGGTGGAACCCGCCCGGAAGTGCGACTGGCCCTCGAAATCGCGCAGGCCGAGATGCAGGGGCGCCGAACCATCGATCTTCCGGTTGGAAAAGACATCGCCCTTTATCTGGTAGAGCCGGATGCTGCTCTTGATCGCCTCGTCCGTAAAGGTGTCCTGAATACGTTTGGCGAAGGCGATATCCGCCTCGTCGAAGGCGATGGGGCCGAGCGCCACCATGTTTTCATGCATCGCCGTTTCCAGCGTGAGGTTGGGCAAAAGGTTGGTGGAGGCGGTATCGAAGACGATCTCCACCTCGGTTTCGGTCATCATCGCCGCGCCGCGCGCCACCTTGTCCACCCGTGCGGCAAGATCGAGCGCCTGGCGCATTTCCGGGGCGCGGATCAGGTAAAGCACTTCGGCCTTGGCCTGCACCACATTCGCCGCCTTGCCGCCGGTATCGGTGATCGCATAATGCACCCGGCAATCCTGCGGCATGTGTTCGCGCAGGAAATTGACGCCGACATTCATGAGTTCGACGGCATCGAGCGCCGAGCGGCCGAGATGGGCGGCGTTGGAAGCATGGGCCGCAACACCCTTGAAACGGTAGAAATATTCCAGCACGGCAAGATTATTGGTGGAACGCACGCCGTTGAAGGGTGCCGGATGCCAGGTCAGCGCCGCGTCGACATCATCAAACAGGCCAGCGCGCACCATGAAGGTCTTGCCGGAACCGCCCTCCTCACCGGGGCAACCGTAATAACGCACGGTGCCGGGCAGATTATTGGCTTTCAGATGCCGGGCGAGCGCGATTGCCCCCATCAGCGAGCCGACGCCGAGCAGGTTGTGACCGCAACCGTGGCCGGTGGCGCCCGCCTCGCGCGGCTGCACCTGCGCCACATCGGCCACCTGGCTCATGCCGGCCAGCGCATCGAATTCACCGAGGAAGGCAATGACCGGCTTGCCGCTGCCGAATTCGCCGATGAACGCCGTTTCCATGCCTGCCACGCCGCGACGAACCGCAAAGCCGTTTTCCTCAAGCGCGGCGGCCAGAACGCCAGCGGATTGCCGTTCTTCGAATTTAAGCTCGGCAAAATCCCAGATACTGTCGCTCAAGGTGGTGAAGTCGGGCTTCATGGCCTCGACTTCGGCGGCAATCGACATCACGGCATCACGGTTCATGGCTTGTCCTCGCATTTCCGCCCTTTGCGGGCACGCGCAAGCGCTTCGGCGGATACACCGCCAAATCCTTGCACCCTATGATGGAAAGCCCGCGCCGGGGTCCGCCTCCGGCGCGGGCAACAGTGGATCAGTTGTCGACCGAGACTTCCCAGAGGCGGGCGTTCGACTGCCAGACCGGCTGGCCCTTGAGCTTTTTCGTGGCACCCCAGACATCGACCATGTCGTAGAGGAAGATGCCCGGCATTTCCTTCAGCATCAGCTCATGGAACTCGTCAAAAATCTTCTGGCGCTTCGTCTGGTCGGCCTCGACATAGGCGGCCTTCATCAGCTCGATCGCCTTCGGATCATCCCACATCAGCGAGGCGTTCTTGTCCTTGTTGCCGACATAGAAGGCATACATCAGCGCCGGGTCGAGACGCGGGGCAACCGACTGCGAGATCACCTGATAATTGCCGGAGCGGCGGCGGTCGACCTGCGTGGCATAATCCAGCACCTCGATCTGCACGTTGAGACCCGCCTGTTGCATCATGGCCTGCGCCATGACGGCGGCCGGGAAGCTCGGCACGTTGCCACGCTTGTTGGCGATGATGGAGATCGGCTCGCCCTTGTAACCGGCGGCCTCCAGTTCCTTCTTCGCCGCCTCGATGTCATAGGCCGGACGCTTCTTCTGGGTCTCGTCGAAATAGACCGAGTCCTGCGAGACCATCGAACCGTTTGCTTCACCCGTGCCGTTCGATGCGGCGGCAACCAGTTCATCGAGATCGAGCGCCATCGCCATGGCGCGGCGCACACCGGGATTGCTCAGAACCTTGTCGCGGGTCTGAATGTAGAACAGGTTCTTGCCGTTGTTACGGGCAACGATCAGCTGCATCTTGTCATTGGTCTTGAACTCCGGAATGAGATCGGGAGAAATCTCGGCCGTGTCGAGCACGCCGGATTCAAGGCCCGCCTTCACGGTCGAGGCATCCGGAATGACCATGAACTTGATGCCGTCGGCCAGCGGCCGCTTGGAGCCGACCATGCCGTCAGGCTTGCCGTCATTTGCCGGCGAAACATAATCGGCAAATTTGGCGAGGCGGATATATTCGCCTTTCTTCCACTCATCCCACTGGAACGGACCGGTGCCGATCGGCTTGACGAAGCTGCCATCGGCAGCAACCGATTCCGGCGAGATCATGCCGGTATAACCGCATTCCGGCCGCGACATCAGGCCGAGGAAAACGGCGGAGGGTTTTGCAAGCGTGATCTCGACCGTGGATGCATCCGTGGCCTTGACGCCGGTGACGTGTGCTGCCCCGCCTTCCGCGAAATCGTTGAGGCAGGTCCATTTGGTTTCCGGCTTCAGATAACGTGTCCAGTTCCAGACGACATCCTCTGCGGTGAGCGGCTTGCCATTGTGGAATTTCACGTCCTTGCGCAGCTTGAACGTATAGGTCAGGCCGTCAGCCGAAACATCGACGCTTTCGGCCAGAAGCGGCTTCACCTCTCCGGCATTGTTGTAGCCGACGAGGCCTTCGACGATGTGCAGGATAACCCCATCCGTATTGCCGTCGCGGTTCACGCCGGGATTGTTGCTGCGCAGATCCGAGCTTTGCGCAATGGTGATGTCGCGGGCCGCCGCGATATTGGCCGTTACCAGCAGGGCAACGCCTGCGAGAAGAAGTTTTTTCACTGTTCTACCCTCTTTGTTGTCGTTGATTGTAATTGATTAAAAACCGTCCCAGCAGGCCTGTGCCAGCCGGCCGATCGTCTCGAGCGCGATGGTGTATCCCGGCGTGCCGTCAGGCATGGTTTGCGGAACCTCATCGGTATAGGTGGTGATGATGAAGGACGGTGCGCCGTTTCTGTAGACGATGCCGGCATCCATGCGCCCGCGCTTGCCGCGACCGCTCTTACTGGCCACCACGGCTTCGAAAGGCAGGCGGGAGCGGATTCCATAACGCAAGATCTGGTTTTTCAGCGTCTGCATGGCCCACTCGCACAATTGCGGGCTGCAACCGAGCTTTGCCTGCGCTTCGGGCGAGGACTGGGCATCCAGAATGGTCTGCAGCAGAAGCACCTGATCCGCCGCCGAGGTGGTCGTAACTGTCTTCAACGGATGGTCGGCCGCCAGCGCCAGCGGCGGGATGAGGAAACGGTGGTGGGTATTGGCCATGCCGAGCGACTTGCAATAGCCGTCCACCTCTTCCAGCGTCAGCCTCTCCAGCACCATCTTGGTGCAGACATTGTCGCTCAGCACCATCATGCCGGCGACGGCATCGCGTAGTGAGATGACGATGCCCGGCGTCATATAACGGAACATGCCGCTCGCGACCTCTTCCGCCAGCCGCTTTTCATAGGTGACGGGCTGGTCGAGATCGATCCGCCCTTCACTGGCGGCCTTGAGCACGGCCATCATGATCGACGTCTTGCGGGTGCTGCCCGATGGCGTCTCCTCGTTTTCTCCCCGGCCTATCTCTTCACCGGTCAGGAGATTGCGCACCATGAAGCGCGTCACGAAAGGCTGTGCATCACAGATCGCATTCAGTTGGGCAGCAACAGTCATAGTCATCTTCCTGTTAAACTTCATCTTCCAGACGCCATTTCAGTGTCACGCCGCCCTTTTCATTCTGGTCGAGGGCGGGAATGGCCGAGAGCAGCCGGCGCGTATAGGCCTCCCTCGGACTGTCGAAAATCGTGTCGCGGTCACCCTCTTCGATGATGCGACCGTCCTGCATGACGACGACACGGTCGGCCACCTGCTCCACCACGCCGAGATCGTGGCTGATGAACAGGCAGGAAAAACCGTAACGTTTCTGCAGATCGGAAAAGAGATCGAGCACCTGCGCCCGCACAGTCACGTCGAGTGCCGAGACCGGTTCGTCGGCGATCAGGAACCGCGGACGGCGGGCAATGGCGCGGGCAATCGCCACGCGCTGGCGCTGGCCGCCGGAAAGCTCATGCGGATAACGGGCGGCAAAATCGGCGCCGAGCCCGACTTCTTCCAGCGTTTCCAGCGCCCGCTTGCGCTTGGCGGCCTGGTCTAGGTCAGGCACGAGGCGTAATGCCTCCTCCACCAGCGCCTGAATGGTCATGCGCGGATCGAGCGAGGAATAGGGATCCTGAAACACCATCTGGCAATTCAGGCGATAATCCTTCCAGTCCTCGTTGCGCTCGCGGCCCTGAAAGCGGATTTGCCCTTCGCTTTCCTGCACAAGCCCGGCAATGGTGCGGCCAAGCGTCGTCTTGCCGGAACCGGAACCACCGACGAGCGCCACGACCTCGCCCTCATGAATATCGATGCTGACGCCGTGCAGCGCCCGCTTCGGTTTGGCTTTTTTCAGCAGGGATTTGCGGCCGGCATAATCCACAACGATATCGCGGGCCGAAACCATTGGTACCCTGGAGGTGTCGATACTGCGCGGCTCACCGCGAAACGGCAGGGAGGAAAGCAGCTTTTTCGTATAGGGGTGCTGCGGCGCGTCCAGCAGGTCCTCGGTGCGGCCCTGTTCGACGATCGTGCCTTTTTCCATCACCACGATGCGGCTGGTATAACGTGCCACCATCGGCAGATCGTGACTGATGAGGAGAACGGCGGTGCCTTCCGCCCGCGTCAGCTCCACCATCAGCTCCATGACATCGCGCTGGATGACCGCGTCAAGCGCCGTCGTCGGCTCATCGGCAATCAGCAAAGCGGGTTTCAGCAGCATGACCGAGGCCAGCATGATGCGCTGGCGCATGCCGCCGGAAAACTCGTGCGGATAGGCCGTCAGCGCACCTTCCGGATCGCGGATGCCGACACGGCGCAGCATGTCGAGAATTTTCTCACGGCGCTCTTCGGGCGACAACTTCGTGTGAAGGATCAGCCCCTCTTCCAGCTGCCGGCCAATCGTCATCGATGGGTTGAGCGAAGTCATCGGCTCCTGAAACACCACGCCGATCTCCGCGCCGCGCAGACGTCGAAGATCCTTCACCGGCAGGGACATGACATCCTGCCCCTTGTAGATGATCGACCCGCCGGTGACGGCGATGGCCGGTGGCAGAAGCGAGATGAGCGCGCGGGTTGCTAGCGTCTTGCCCGAGCCGCTTTCGCCGACGATGCCGAAGATTTCGCCCGCGGCAATATCGAAGGAGACATCCTTGACCACCCGATGGCCGGTTCTGGCGACTTCGAGCGAAAGGCCGCGAACGGTGAGAAGTGTATTGTCCGTCATTTGAGACCTCTCATGCGCGGGTCAAGCCTGTCGCGAAGGGCATCGCCCAGAAGATTGATGCCAAGCAGCGTCAGCGCGATGCAGAGACCGGGGAAAAGCCCGAGCCAGACGGCCTGCTGGATGAAGGGCCGGCCGGCGGCCAGCATGTTGCCCCAGGTGGGGGCCGGCGGCGGCACGCCGAGGCCGAGGAAGGAGAGCGCGCTTTCCGACAGGATGGCCCAGCCGAACATGGAGGTGGCAAGAACCGTGATCGGCGCGATGCAATTGGGCAGGATGTGGCGGAACATGGTGTAGATCTCGCCATTGCCCATCACCAGCGACGCCTCGATAAATTCGCGCTCACGCAGAGAAAGCACGGCACCGCGCACCACGCGGGCCATGGATGGCGTATAGGCGATGCCGAGCGCGAAGATGATGCCATACTGGTTTGCGCCGAAAACCGCGAGCAGGCCGAGCGCCAGCAGAATGCCGGGAAAGGCCAAGAGCGCATTGTTGATGGCCATGATGACGCCATCCACCCAGCCCCGCGCATAACCGCTGACAAGGCCGATCAGCGTGCCGAAGATTGTCGCGAAGCTGACCGTCAGGAAGCCGATCCAGACGCTGGCGCGCGCGCCGACCATCAGGCGGCTCAAAACATCGCGCCCGAATTCGTCGGTGCCGAGAAGATGGCTGGCGCTTGGGCCGGCCAGACGCGAGGCAAAGCCGAGCTTCATCGGATCATAGGGCGTCCAGAACAGACCGGTCGCGGCGGTGATGAGCAGGAGGGCGATGAGAAAGCCGCCGATAAGCCCGTTAAGTGTGAACTTTTTCATTCGGCAACCACACGCGGATCGAAGAGGGGATAAAGAAGGTCGACGAACAGGTTGACCAGCACATAGGACAGCGAAACGAACAGCAGGCAGCCCTGTATGACCGGATAGTCGCGGGCAAAAATACTGTCGACCATCAGCCGTCCGAGGCCGGGAATGGTGAACACCGTCTCGATGACGGCGATGCCGCCGAGGAGATTGCCGAGGATGAGGCCGATCATCGTCCAGGTCGGGCCGAAGGCGTTCTTGAACGCGTGCCGCCAGAGGACAGCACCTTCGGAAAGGCCCTTGGCACGGGCATGGGTGATGTAATCCAGCCGCAGCACTTCCAGTGTCGAGGCGCGCGCCATACGGATCAGAACGCCCATTTCGTGGATCACCAGCGTCATGACGGGCAGGACGAGATAAAGCATGCCGCCGACGAGATTGTCGCTGATCGACACATATCCGAGCACCGGCAGCCAGCCGAGTTTCAGGCCGAAAAACAGAAGAAGCAGAAGGCCAAGCCAGAACGTGGGAATCGACAGAAGCAGCGTCGCCGTTCCGACCAGCGCAAGATCAGTCAGGCTGTTCTGTTTCCAGGCGGCGATCACGCCGGCCGGAACCGCAATCAGGCTGGCGAGAAGCACCGCGACCACCACGATCTCGGCGCTGACGAGGAAGCGCGAGACGACCAGCGGCAACACGGCCTCGTCATTAACGATGGAGCGGCCGAAATCGCCCTGCACCACATTGCCGGCCCAGATGACGAATTGTTGCGGCATGGACTTGTCGAGGCCGAGCTCGGTCCTCATGGCTTCGATCTGTTCCGGTTGCGCCATGTCGCCCAGCATCAGGGCAGCCGGATCACCCGGAATGAAGCGGATGAGCGCAAAGACCGTGATCGACACGAATGCGATCGTCGGCAGCGCCATCAAAAGACGGCTCAGTATGAATCTTATCATCGGTTCCCCACGATTGATGGCCGGGAACGTGTTCCCGCCTCTATCGGTTTCGTTGCTGGCGACTATGACGGATTGAGAAATATCACGCAATATTATGCGTAAATGTCATATGTCTATGCAGAATGGCGGGCATTTCATCCTGATGAGGACAATGAGATTTTCCGCCCAAAATCCCGTTTTCAGTCGATTTTCTGCGAAAGCTGGATTTCCCGCTTCAGGGCATCGCTCAGCGCCTGCGCCGCGATGGACAAGGGTGCACCGGAAGCGCGGGCAAGACCGAATTCCTGTGTCGCCTGCGGAACGAATGGCCGGGCGACAACGGGAAGGTGCCGGTAGAGGTTCGCATAAAAACTGCTGATGATCGTTACCCCCAACCCGTGCGCCACATAGGCGCAGGCGGAACTATTGGTATGGGTCTCGATCTTCACCATCGGCTTGACGCCGGCCTTCTTGAACACCTGATCGAGCGCCATGCGGTTCGGCCGCTGCCGGCCGATCAGGATGAGCGGAACATTGCGCAGATCCTTGACGGTGATTTCGGTGAGTTCAGCCAGCGGATGATCCTCCCGGACCACGCAGACGCTTTTGCCGGTTGCAACACGTTCGACATCGATGCCCGGCCCGATCTCACCTTCCATCCGCAGGAAACCGAGATCGATTACCCGTTCGCCCACCAGCTTGTTGATGGCCGTGGTCGTCTCGAAGAAGGTTTCGATACGCACGCCGGGAAAATCCCGGACATAGTCGATCAGCATGGCGGGCGCGAAATTTTCCCACATGCTGCTCGGCAGGCCGATGCGGACGATTTCCGGGCCGGCGGCACCATTGCGCAGATCTTCGGCGTGGCCGGACATGCGATCGACGGCGAGCAGCACGTTTTCGGCATCACGGGCAAGAAGTGCGGCCTCCGGCGTCGGAATGAGCCGCCCCTTGTCGCGTGCAAACAGCGTCAGCGACAGATCCGATTCGAGCTGCGCCAGAAGCCGGCTGACACCGGACTGGCTGAGCCCCATCGCCTTGGCCGTGGCAATGGTCGAGCCGGTGGAAAGAAGCGTGCGCAGGACTTCGAGCTGCTTGATGTTCATGAGGCCAGCACCATGGATGAAAAACGAGCCGGTATCGGTTCAAACCTTTTGCCGCCGATAGCGCTTCCTGTCACCGGTTTTTTATCCTACCCGCGACAGCGACCTACAATTTCACCTCGTAGACTGTGTCATGGGTGGCCACGCGTGCCTCTCCCGATGGCGTCACCCAGCCGCGAAACATGCCGGATGTATTATAGGGCGCGGATATGCCGCCTTCGGCATCGATCGCCACTAGCCCGGCACCGATATCGTAGGGGGCCAGATCCTTGTGCACGAGATCGCCGGCGGCAGTCTCCAGATCCTGCCCGAGATAGACAACGCGGGACGCGATCTCGTGGCCGACGACATAACGGATGAAAAACTCGCCCTTGCCGGTGCCCGAGACCGCACAGGCGCCATCCCGCGCATAGGTGCCGGCGCCGATCACCGGGCTGTCTCCCACCCGGCCGTCCGGCTTGTTGGTGTAACCTCCGGTCGAGGTGGCCGCAGCAAGATGCCCCGCCGCATCGAGCGCCACTGCGCCGACGGTCCCGTGCTTTTCGTTTTCAGTCGCTTCCGTGCCTGTGGCGGCATGACGCTTCATCGCCGCCAGTGCCTCCACGCGCTTTTGCGTGGTGAAGTAGGATTGAGGCTCGGTAGCAAGCCCTTTTTCCTTTGCGAAGCGGTCAGCCGCCTCACCCGTCAGATAGACGGCACGCTCATCCACCATCAGCGCGCGGGCCGCCTTCACCGGGTTGCGGATGGCACGGGACGCGCTGATCGCGCCCGCCGCCAGTGTGGCACCATCCATGATCGAAGCATCGAGTTCGTGAATGCCGTTTTCGTTGAGTGCGGCACCATGCCCCGCGTTAAAATGCGGGCTGTCCTCCATGACGACGACCGCCGCCTCGACCGCCTCAAGCGCGGTTCCGCCAGCCTTCAGCACGCCATAACCGGCACGCAGCGCCGCCGCCAGATCATCGCGCGCAGCGGCCCATTCCTCAGACGTCATGCTGTCTTCCGGCATCACGCCGCAACCACCATGGATGGCCAGTGCGATCTTCGTCATGTGCTCACTCCCTCGTCGCCCCACTCCGGCAGGGCCTCTTACCATCAATGAAAGGCGATATCGCCGATGACCCGTACGCGCACTCTGCGAGCGCCGCCCGGCAGATAGGCGATCGGGATATCCTCCACCTCAAGCGTCTTGAGGCTCGCCCGCTCTGCACCGGATGCAACCGCTGCGTTCTGCGCCTCGGTCTCGGCTTTCGCAAGGGCTTCGTCCCGGCTCAGGCCGGAAAAGACCTGGTCGACCTCACCGGAAACCTGCGCCATCGCTGCGCCCAGCGCATTGGCAACCCCGGCATTTTCCACACGCAGCACTTCCGACGCACCCGGAACCGTCTCAGGGATCAGGAAAGCCCCACCGCCGACCGCGACCAGCGGCACGTCTTCGGCCGAGGTCTTCATCTGGTCGAAACTGTCGGCCACCATGTCACGGATGCGTTGAAGCGCGGCCTGCACGAAAGCCGGATCGAGGTCTTTCACACGGTCGCGGTCACCCATCTCGATCAGGCCGGCGGCCACCGCAATATCCGATGTCGTCAGTGTTTCGCCGCCGAAAACCCGGGCTTCCGTCAGAATGCGGTAACCGACCGAGCGCGGGCCGATCTTGCCTGTTTCAGGGTCAACGATGGTGCCGCCGCCGAGCGCAATCGGCAGAAGATCGGGCATACGGAAAAGCGTGCGTACCCCGCCAATATGGACGATATTGTTCGCCTCGCGCGGAAAGCCGCCGACAAGGCAGCCGATATCGGAGGTGGTGCCGCCGACATCCACCACCATCGCATCGGAAAGCCCGGTGAGGAAGGCCGCACCGCGCATCGAATTGGTCGGGCCGGAGGCGAAACTGTGCACGGGGTTGGCGGCGGCGACATCCGCGAGCGCCACGGTGCCGTCATTCTGGGTCAGATAGAACGGCGCTTTTACGCCCGCTTCGCGCAGCGCATCCGAAAATGCCTGAACCGTGGTCTTGCCGAGCGTTTGCAGCGCTGCATTCAGGAGAGCGACATTTTCTCGCTCCAGAAGCCCAATGCGGCCGAGCGTATGGGAAAGCGTGATGCGTGCATCAGGGATCACCGAACGGACGATTTCCGCCGCCCGCACCTCGCACTCCGTCGTCAGCGGCGAGAAGGTCGCAGAAATGGCGATGGAAGTGATACCCGCATCGCGGATTTTCATCGCCGCTTCGCGAATTTCATCGGGAACCATGGGCACCAGCGGACTGCCGTCATATTCATGGCCGCCGTGGACCATGAAGATCAGCGGATCCACGGCCTCGCGAAGATCCTTCGGCCAATCGCACATCGGCGGCAGCGAAGAACCTGTTGGCAACGCGATGCGGATCGCCGCGACCCGTTCCAGCCGGGCGCGCTCCACCACCGCATTGGTAAAGTGCGTGGTGCCGATCATCACCGCATCAATCGGCCGGTCGGCCGCGCCGACATGGCCCGCCACATGGGCAAGCGCCGCCTTTACGCCGGACAGCACATCCTGCGTGGTCGGAACCTTGATGGAAGCGACGATGGTGCTTCCATCGATCAGAACGGCATCCGTATTGGTGCCGCCAACGTCAATACCGATGCGTTTCATGGGAATACCGATCTGAAGTCAATGTCATAACCGAAGGCGCGCGGACCGACGGCGGCGATGCCGGCAGGTGTCGTCAAAAGCTCCGGCGCCGGCAGGGCGACAACCGTGACACGCTGGCCGTAACGTACCGATTCCGTACCGATGGCGCCGCCCGAAACAGTGTCGAGAAGGCAAAGCAGGTCCGGCGTCATGGCGACAGGCTGGCCATCGCGGAAGGCGACCGCCCACTCGTTCTGGAAGGCCAGTTCCATGCGCGAACCACGGTCGGCATCGATGCCTTCAATGGTCGTGCTGCCGCGCAGGAAACCACCGGTGGTCTCGCGGGCCACATCCACCACCTTGCCACGGAACAGCTGCTTGCCGCCCTCGTGGTTAAGAACCGCCTGAACCGGATCGTCATGGCGCGCACGCGCCTCCATCACCGCGCGCCCGAGTTCGGTCGCCTTGGTGACGGTGTAATGAATGCCCCATTCCTTCACTTCCCTGCCGGTGCGCGGCGCCTTGCAGGTGGCGGCGGTGGAGCCGACTTCGGTACAGACCTTGCGCGAGATGCGCTCCATCCATTTCCACGAGGCGGCCCGCGTCACGATCACCTCATTGTCGCGCACATCGACCAGCGACAGCGGAAACATCGGCAGGTTGCCGATGGCGAAGGATGTCATCTGCGCTTCCGGATAGGCGCGTCCCATGGCATCGGCATTCACGACCGGCCGGTCGAGCACGGCGGCGGCGAGGAAGGACGACAGCGCATTGGAACCGCCGATTTCAACGCTCATGATCGCCCGGAACGGCTTGCCGAGATAATCCTCCATCACCTCGACGGCACGGGCGAGATGCACGGGATCCCCCAGCCGCTCCTGACCGACAAGCGGCGCACCCATCTTGGAGACGACGGCAACCATGTCGTCATCGGCGAGCGCCATGGGGTCCATGACCTTTACCCGCCTGCCCTCGGCATAAAGACGGCGCAGGTTGAGCGTCGAGATATAGGGATTGCCGCCGCCCCCCGTTCCCAGAATCCAGGCGCCGGTGGCCAGAGGTTCGATATCGTCTTCGGAAAATTCCTGGATCATGCGTCATCCTCGGGCATGCCGCAGCCTTTCCGGCCGCAAGCGATGCTCCTTCCCTTTGAAGTTCCAAGTCTGGCCAACCCCGCCATTTGTGGCGGGGCCGGTTTTCATGAGGCGGAGATCACTCCGCCTTGCAGTCCCAATGGAAATTGGAGAAGTTCAGGTCCCAGCTCTGCATGGGAATGAACTCGTAACCCTGAAGGCACTTGTTCGCCGCATAACGGCGGTTCGGCGCAACGGCCCAGACGTCCGGCTGAAGATCCGCGATCTTCGTCTGCAGTTCCTTGTAGGTGGCGTTCTGCTCGTTCACATCGGTGGTGGCGCGAACCTTGTCGATCAACCCGTCGATCTCGGCATTCTGCAACCATTCCATCGACATCCAGGTGCCGGAAGCCTTGGAATGATACTGGTTGTAGAACATCGCGTCCGGCGACGGATAGGTCGGAGAGATGTTCACCTGCGTCGATGCCGGGGTGGTTTCGGGCTTGGAGGACAGCTCGACGATGCGGTTCCACGGCTCTGGCTTGATATCGAGCGTGATGCCGATCTGCTCGAGGCTCGATTGCAACAGCAACGCCACTTCGGCCTCGAAGGCCAGCGACGCGACATAGCTGTTGACCAGCGTGATCTTCTGGCCGGCATATTTAGACTTCGCCAATTCTTCCTTGGCTTTTTCCAGATCGTAGACGCCCGGCTGGATATCGCCGTTATGCGCATCCTTGAACGCGTCGGAGAGCGGTCCGCGCATGTCGAAGCCCGGATAGATCACTTCCTGGATTGTCTTGTAATCCGTCGCATAGGCGATGGCGCGGCGCACATGGACGTCGTCGGTCGGATAGACCTTGGTGTTGAGCTTGATGACGAAACCGCCGGCGGTGCGGGTCTGGATCAGCTTGTAACCCTTCATGCGGCCGATGGATTCATAGGTGTCGTTGCCAAGCCCGTGCGAGGAAAGGCCGAGTTCACCCTTTTCCGCCAGCGCCTTGACGGTGGCGTCGTCGCTGGTCTGCACGAAGCGCACTTCGTCGATCGGCTTGCCCTTCGTCCAGCCGAGGAAATAATCGGCATTGCGGGCAATGACCATATCGGCGGAACGGTTGTAGCTGACGAGCTTGTAGGGGCCGGAACCGGCGGAATGTTCGCCGACATAGGCCTCGCCCCACTTGTCTTCCGGCTTGGCATTGGCTTCGATCAGCGTCTTGTTCATCGCCATCATCAAGGGCGTCGCCGCCATGAAGGGCGAAAACTGGCGCTCGATCTTCATGACCAGCGTCGCATCGTCAGGCGCGGTGACGTTTTCGGGCTTTAGGACACCGACGATGAGGTTTGACGGGCCCTTGTTGATGCCGAGCAGGCGCTGGATCGACCAGGCAAGATCGGCAGCCTTTACCGCCGTGCCATCTTGGAATTTCGCATCGTCCCGCAGGTGGAAGGTATAGGTAAGACCATCTTCAGAAATATCCCAGGATTTCGCCAGATGCGGCACGATTTCGCCCTTGGCGTTCACCGTGGTCAGGCCGTCATACATGTTCACGATGGCCATATAGCCGGTGTAATCAGTCACCTTCGCCGGGTCGAGCGAGCTGAATATCTGCATGGTGTTGACCGCGACCGACACCTTGTCTTCCGCAAGGGCTGCGGAAGAAACAAACGGCAGCACGAGCGCCGTACCGAGCGCCAGCACGGTGAGACGGGAAGAAAGTACAGGCATTTTCATTATCGTTCTCCTCTTTATTGCGGGTCATTGGCCCCGCTTATGGTTAGGCAGCCTTGCTGACCGGAACGGGCAGCGGTGAGAAAGGAATGTCCGGATAACCGAAGGCCGCCGGCCCGACGACCTCAAGCGCGCGGGCGCTGCGCAGCAGGTCATGGCAGGGGATGGCGATGACGGCCACACGCTGGCCGTAGCGCAGCACTTCGGTGGTGATCGGATAACCCGTATCGACATCGAGCAGGACGATCAGATCGGGCACCGTCACCTCCACCTTGCCGTCACGGGAAAACAGCAGAAATTCGTTCTGGATGGCGACGCCCGCCGTCTGGCCGGCGCAGTCGTCGAAACCGGAGAGCGTGAGATCGCCAACCGCGAAACCGCCGCGCAGATGGCGCTTCAGATCGGTGATCTTGCCGTTGAAGATGCGCCTTCCACCTTCCAGTGCGCAGACTGCGGCAATCGGGTCTTCCTGCTGTTTGCGGGCACGGATCACCGCCTCACCGATGGCGATCGCCTTGGTATAGGTTTTCGGAATGCCATACTGGTGCACGTAATGCGCCTGCATCGGCGCGGTCGCCAGCATCGCGCCGCCGCCCTGCGAGACGACGCAGGCGCGCGCCATGCGCTCGTGCCAGACTTCGGAAACGGCATGGCTGAAGATGACGGCATTGCCGTGCAGATCGCACATCACCGATGGCGTGGAACTATGGCCGTAGATGGAGAAGGTGGTCATCTGCATTTCCGGGAATGCCCGGCCCATGCCGTCGCAATCGAGGATCGGCAGACCGCCCAGCGCCGCCGTCACCAGCGGGTTCATGGAATTGGAACCGCCGATTTCTTCGCAGACGATGGCGTCGACAGGCGTGCGGATCAACTCTTCCATCGCCCGCAGGCAACGCAGGCCTTCGCGGCCTTCGCGAATGCGCTCGACACCAACGACAGGCGCGCCGATGCCGCCGATGGACATGCAGAGCGCGTCCGGCTCGATGGCATCAGTTGCGAGAATCTTCATCTCGTAACCGGCCTTCATGGCCTCCAGCGCCAGCAGCTTGCCGAGATAGGGATTGCCGCCGCCGCCCGTGCCGAGAATGCCGGCACCGATTTCCAGCGCGTCGAGATCTTCACGGGTCAGCGTCCGCAATGCCGCTTCGTCATATTTCAGCTTGCGTGTCTCAGCCATGATTGGCTCCCATTTCTCCAACAACTTTCACATGAATGCGGGTAGCGTTGCCGGGCAGGTATGCAAGCGGCATGTCCTCGCGCTCGATGACATCAAGCGTTTCGGCAATCGCGCCGGCGGCAATCGCCTTTTCGCGGGCCTCCGCTTCCGCCTCGGCCAGCGCGCTCTCGCGCGTGCGTCCGTCGATCAGCGAGAAGACCCGGTCGGTCTCGCCGCTGATCTGCGCAATGGCCGCGCCAACGGCATTGGCCACCGCGAAATTCTCAGGCCGGATAACCTCCAAGTCACCGATACGGTTCGGCATCAGGATGGAGCCGCCGCCAACGGCGATCACCGGCACCGGTGACGACGAGATGCGGCTGCGCTCCACGCAGGCTTCAAGCATGTCGTTGATCTTGCCGACCGCCGCATCCACGAGCTTTTTGTCGAGGCTGGCGACCAGCACCTTCTCGCCCACATCGGCCTTGCCGGAGGCAACGGCGATATCGGTTGCCGTCAGGGTCGAGCCACCGAAGCAGAGTGCATCGCGGCGAACCCGGTAACCGACGGATTTCGGGCCGACGGTCACGCCGTGATCGCCATTGACCACCAGAGAACCGCCGCCAAGACCGATGGAGAAGACGTCAGGCATGCGGAAATTGGTGCGCACGCCGCCAATATCCACCGTGGTCGAGGCCTGACGCGGGAAGCCGTGCGACAGCGAGCCGACATCGGAGGTGGTGCCGCCAACATCCACCACCACGGCATCCTTGAGGCCGGTGAGGAAAGCCGCACCGCGCATGGAATTCGTCGGGCCGGACGCGAAGGTGAGCACGGGGAAACCGCGCACCACATCCGCCGCCATCAACGTGCCGTCGTTCTGGGTGATATAGAACGGGCAGGTGATGCCCGCAGCCTTCAGCGCCTCGCCGAAAGCCGCAACGGTGCGGTCGGCAAGCGATAGCAGGCTGGCATTCATGATCGCCGCACTTTCACGCGCAAGCAGACCGTGACGGCCAATATCCTTGGACATCACCACCGGCAGGCCGGGGCAGCGCTCCTGCAGGATTTCCTTCGCCCGCAGCTCCATCGCATCATTGATGCCGCTGAAGACACAGGTGACGGCAGCGGCCTTCAGGCCCTTGGCGCGGATATCGGCGGCGATGCGGACAATTTCGTCCTCATCGAGCGGCGAAATTTCGCGGCCGTCGAATTCGTAACCGCCGCGCACCTGATAACCGTGGTTGCCGACGATTTCCTTGAGATCATCCGGCCAATCGACCATGGGCGGCAGGCCGGCGCCGGACGGCAGGCCGAGACGGATGGCGGCCACCTCGTCCATATGCCGGCGCTCGATCACCGCATTGGTGAAATGCGTGGTGCCGATCATCACGGCGCCAATGCGTGCCCTGTCTATGCCCGAGGCCTCGATGACCTTTTCAAGGGCTTCGATGACACCGGATGTCACATCCTCTGTCGTGGAGGCCTTCACCCCCGCCAGAACGGTTTTATCCTGCAACACAACGGCATCGGTATTCGTGCCGCCGACGTCAATTCCAACGCGATACACGTCAGGCTCCTCTTTCATCAATCGGTCGTTTTTACGAGGAAGCGCATGCGCTCTTCCTCGGTCACGGTGGGTTTGAGACGTTCTTCCTCGTCGGTGACGACGGGGATGGCCGCGATCAGGGCGCGGGTATAGGGATGGGCCGGCTCGGCGAAGACCGTCGACGTCACACCCTCCTCGACAATCTCGCCGCGCAGCATGATGGCGATGCGCGAGCAGAAATTGCGCATCAGCGACAGGTCGTGCGAGATCATCAGATAGGTGAGGCCAAGCTCCTCGCGCAGTTGCAGCAGAAGGTCGATCACCGTCTTTTGCACGGAGACATCGAGCGCCGCCGTCGGCTCGTCGAGGATGAGGATTTTCGGTTCCGCCGCGAGCGCGCGGGCAATCGCCACGCGCTGCTTCTGGCCGCCGGAAAGCTCGTGCGGATATTTGCCGAGATAGGATTGCGGCAGCCGCACCAGCCCCATCAGTTCCTGCATCCGGCTTTCCCGTGCGTGGCCGTCCATGCCGATGGATTTCAACGGCAGTGAAAGCGTCTGCCTGACGGTACGCTTCGGATTGAGCGAAGTACCCGGATTTTGGTAAACGATCTGCGTCAGCCGCTTGCCGCGCTCAGGCACCGGGGCGTCGATGACGAGATTACCGGAGGTGGGACGCGAAAGGCCCATGATCATGCGCGCAACCGAGGTCTTGCCCGAACCGGATTCGCCCGCAAGGCCAAAAACCTCGCCCTGCTTCAGCGTCAGGTTCACGTCGCGCACGGCATGGTAGCCATTGCGCCTGCCGTAAATCTTGTTCAGGCCTTCGATTGTGATGATCGGCTGCCGCGTGCTTTGCGCCAGATCGGTAACGCGCGGACCATAAAGCGGCGGCACGGCATCCAGCAGTGAACGTGTATAGTCCTTGGCGGGACTATGCAGGATTTGCGTGCAAGGGCCGGTCTCGACGATATCGCCGTGGTGCATGACAACGACGCGGTCCGCCACCTTGCGCACGACGCCGAGATTGTGGGTGATCATCAGCAGCGCCATGTTTTCTTCGGCAACCAGCTGGTTGATGAGATTGAGGATTTCATCCTGCGTCGTCACATCGAGCGCGGTGCCCGGCTCATCGGCGATCAGGAGCTTCGGCTGATGCAGCAGGGCAAGGCCGATCAGCACGCGCTGGCGCATACCGCCCGAAAGCTCGGACGGATAGGCATTCATCACCCGCTCGGTATCGGCAAGCTGCACCCGGCGCAAAACGGCTGCGATGCGGTTGCGGCGCTCCGCCTTCGACGAATTGATACCATCGCGTTTGTCGGCAAAGCGCATGACATCATCGAGATGCGTGCCGATCTTGAAGACCGGATTGAAGGACGATAGCGGGTCCTGCATGATCAGTGAAAACGCCGTTCCCTTCAGCGCCTCACGGTCTCTGCGCGGCAGGGCAAGCACATCGCGGCCATCGATGACGATGGCGCCGGAGGTGATCGCGGCATTCTTCGGCAAAGTGCCGATAATCGCCTTGGCGGTGACCGATTTGCCCGACCCGGTTTCACCGATCAGCGCCACACGCTCGCCGGCGGCAACGGTGAAGGCGACATCGCGCAGCACCTGCCGGGTGCGGCCATAATTGGTGAAGGTGACGTTGAGGTTTTCGACCTTGAGAAGCGGTTCAGTCATGGCCTTAGCTTTCCACGTCGAACATGTCGCGCAGGCCGTCGCCCAGCAGGTTGAAACCCAGCGTCACGTAAAGCACGGCCGCACCGGGGCAGAGCACTTCCCACCAGAAATCCGGCATGAACTGGCGCCCGTCGGCAACCATCGATCCAAGATCAGGAGTCGGCGGCTTGACGCCGAAACCGAGGAAGCTGAGCGTCGCGCCGAACAGGATGACGAAGGCGGCATCGAGCGTGGTCTTGACCGATATGACCGAGACGCAATTGGGCAGGATTTCGCGAAAGAGAATGTGCAGGGGCCCGGCACCGGCAAGACGCGCCGCCTCGATGTAGTCTTCCGAAGCGATTGACTTCGACACCGAATAGATCAGCCGCGCATGCCAGGTCCACCACAGCAGCGTGATCGCGATCATGGCGTTCGTCAGTGTCGGTTCCAGGAGGTTGGAGACCGCGAGCGCCATGACGAGCGGCGGCATGGCCAGCATCACGTTCGTCAGGCCGCTGATGAGTTTTTCGGTCCAGCCGCCGAAATAACCGGCGATGAGGCCAAGCACCGTGCCGACGGGAACCGAAATACCGAGCACGCCGATGACGAGAAGCAGCGAGACCCGCAGCCCGAAGATGGTACGGGAAAAGATATCGCGCCCGGCCTTGTCGGTGCCGAACCAGTGCTCCAGATCCGGCGGCATATGGCGGGCGCGGAAATCGACGACCGCGCCGATATGTTTCGGATAGGGCGTGAGCCATGGCGCGAAGACCGCCAGCACCAGCACCGACAGAAGGATCAGCGAACCGATAACCGCCGCCGGATTGCGGCTGAAGCGATACCACATCATATAACCGGCGCTTAAACCGCGATCGGTGGGTTCGAGCATTTTCATATCAGCCATCAGCGAGCCTCCTTGCGGCGCAGGCGCGGGTCGATGATCGAGATCAGGACATCCACGATCAGGTTCGCAACGATGAAGAACAGGCCGGCCACCAGCACCACGGCAGTGACGGCATTGAGGTCTTTCTGCAGGATGGCGTTCAACCCGTAGGAAGCGAACCCGCCCCAGGCGAAGACCATCTCGATCACGAAGGCATTGCCGATCAACGACGCAAATTCGAGGCCCATGATCGTCAGCGGCGCAATGGAAGAGAGCTTCAACAGGTAACGGAAGATGATCACCCGCTCCGGCACGCCGAAGCTCTGCAGGGTCAGCACATGGTCCTTGCGCTGGTTTTCAATCATCGAGGAGCGGGTAATGCGGGTGATCTGGCCGATGCCGGCCATGGAAAGCGCAAAAGCCGGCAGCGCAAGGTGTTTCAGCGCATCCAGCACCACATCGAACCGTCCGGCCAGCGTGCCGTCGATCAGGATGAAGCCCGTCGGGCCGCCCTGCCAGCCGAGCGAGTGATCGAGCCTGCCGATGATCGGCCAGCCGGAGAGAAACCGGGCGGCCAGCAATTGCAGCGTGATGGCGAAAAGAAAGCTCGGGATCGTCACCCCGGTGAGCGACAGGATGCGGCCGATATGGTCCAGCGGCCGGTCGCGGTAATGTGCGGTGATGACGCCCAGCGGAATGGCGACGGCGAACATGAAGACGACAGAGACCAACACCAGTTCGACGGTTGCCGGAACGGTCTGCGCCAGATCGGTGGTGACGGGGCGCTGCGACACCAGCGAAAAACCGAGATCGCCATGCAGCGCATTGCCGATGTAATCGAGATATTGGATGGCAAGCGGCTTATCGAGGCCCATCTCGCCGCGCAGCGCATCCACCTGCTCCTGCGTTGCCGCAGGACCCAGCGCCATGCGGGCGGGATCGCCGGGGACCACACGGGCGAGCCCGAAAATCATGATGGACAGGGCGATCATGACCAGCACGAAGGTGCCGAGCCTGTTCAAAATCGCGACCAGCGGATGTTGCTGCATCGGTGGAACGTTCCTTGTGCATCGGTTGCCGGAGCACAAGTTTTCACCAGATGGCGGTTTGAACAATTGCCGAAAGGTATAGTTTTTTGAAGAATGAGTATAGGTTTTTATATCTGGATGCCCTATCCCTTTTCCGATGACACTCCTGCCCCGTCCCCGCCTCCGCCACCGCATCGCCAGCGAAACCGCGGGCGTGGTATTTCTGCGTGCGCCAGCGGGGGCCGGAAAAAGCGTGCTGCTGGAGATGCTCGCGGAAGAACTGGGAACGCAGATATGCCGCACGCACCAGCCGCAAGGCGACGACGCGGCAAATGGCTGCCTGCTGTGGGACGTTCCGGTCTTTGCACGGGCGGTACGCATGCCCGCCCCCATTCTGGAGTCGGTGCGTTTCGTCGTCATCGCCTGCCGGCCGGACCAGCGGATCAGTGGCATGGCGCGGCACATCCTGCATCGCGGCTCGCTCACCATAGGATCGGACGAACTGGCCTTCAGGCAGGACGAGGCCGAAAGCCTTCCGCCTGAACAGAAGCATCTGGCACTCGAGGATTATGCGGGGTGGCCGGCCTTCCTGTCGCTGGCGCGCCTGCCGGACGAAACCTTATGCGCCGACTATTTGCGGGAAAGCTATCTGCCGCATCTTTCCCCTGCCCAAACGGTAGAACTGTCCTTCTGGCTCGAAAATCCCTCCGCAGACCCCGATGCGGACTGGAGCAAGCTTCTGCCGCCCTTTCTGACGGGAAAGCCCGACAATCACCGCACGCTGATACGGCTTCTGACGGTGGCGGCAAAAGAACGCCTCGCCACATTGCAGGCCGGCAGCGCCGTGGTGGAGGTCGCCTCGGCGTTCGAAAAGGCAGGGCGTTCACTAGCCGCCATGGCCATGCTGCTGGACCGCGGTTACGAGACCCATGCCGCACAAATCCTTGAGCGCGCCGACGGCCGTGAGTTGATCTACAGGAGCAGCGTCGACCGGTTTCGCGAAATCATCATGCGGTTTTCGCAGGATATGATCGCAGCCAATGAAACCGTGCTCTTTGCCGTCACCCGCGCGCTGCTGAAACAGGGTGAATTGCAACGCGTGCGCCATCTGCTCGGCAAGAGTCTCGGTTCGGATTACCTTGATCCGCTGAAGGTGCTTGCCCGTGGCTCGCGATTTTCCTTCGCCGCCCGCACCTTCCGGCTGAACCTGATGATCGCCGAAGACCTGACGCCCAATGACGCTGTCATAACGCGGCTCGGCGAGTTCATGGCCGATTATCCGATGGACGATCACGGCAAATGGGCAGCCTATTATAATGCGCTGCTGGAATTCGAAATTCGCCGCCGCAATTTCCGTGAGGCGGAGGCGGCTGCCGCCCGCGCGCTTATCTATCTGCGCAAGATGGGCGGGCAGCCCCTGCTGGAATTTTTCATCCACCTGCATCAGATCGTGCTGCGGTTGATGAGCGGCGATGTGCTTCTGGCCCGCCGGGCGGCGCAGGAGGCGCGCGCACGGCTGGAACTGGTGCCGCATGATGCCGTGCAGGAGTTCCGGATGTTACGGCTGGCGGAAGCCTGCCTTGCCTATGAAGCGGGAAAACCGCGCGACCTTCTGCATTTCGTCGAGCACGAATTCGATCACTTCGCCGCTGCCGAAATCTGGCCGAGCCTGATGCAATTTGCCCTGTTTTACGCCTCGCAGGTGTTGATCGACCATTTTCCGATGACCGTTCGCCCCGGCTTTCTCGATGGCCTGTGGATCCATCTTTCGGAAGGGCTGCAATTCCATGCGATGATGGAGATCAGGACGGCCATCGCCTATCAGAACGCCAACCGGTGGGCGGATGCGGCCGCGACGCTTTCGGCAATCCGCATGCCGATGGGCCGCAACTGGGTGGAAAGTGCCCATGAGGATCTTTCCCGCCTGACGCGGCGAGACGAAATCGCCTATGTCATGGCCTGGCTGCGCGATGCGGTGCATCTTTTCACGCCGCGCGCCTATCTCTCCCGCCAGATCGACGCGATGATCGCCAATCCCAAGGTCACCAATCGTGAAAAGGTCGCGCTGAGAATCTGGCAAAGCTATGCCGCGCAGCAGCGCCGCGACAATGCCGGCGCCCGCGCCCATATCCTCACCGCTCTTGAATCGGCAACCCGCCTTGGCTGCAACGGCGTGCTGTCGGAAGAGCGCGTCTTTCTGTCACCACTCCTGAACAATCGCCGCATCCGCAGTTTCATCGAAACCTCTTCCGATGTGCGCACCGCGCTGTCGATTTTTGCCGCCTCGGTCAACTCACCACAGGCACGCGCGCTGCATGGCGGGCTTTCCCAGCGGGAAGCGCAGATGCTGCAATTGCTGGCCAGCGGCATGTCGAACAAGAAGATCGCCCAGACGCTCAACATCTCGGAAGTGACGGTGAAGTTTCACCTCGGCAACCTGTTCCGCAAGCTGGATTGCAAACGCCGCGCGGAGGCGATCCGCGCGGCGAAAGCACTGGGCTGGCTGTAAGGGCTCAGCGGTTGTTCTTCTTGCGCCATTCGGCAAATGCCGTCTGGTGCTCTTCCTTGGTGCAGGGGTAAAGCCCGATGATCGTCTGGCCGGCCTTGACCTGCTCCACCACGAAGTCCTCATAAGCCGTCATTTCCACCGCCTCGGTCGCCACTTCATCGGCTATACCCGCCGGGATGACGATGACGCAATCAGCGTCGCCGACGATGATGTCCCCCGGAAAGACCGGCGCATCGCCGCAGCCGATCGGGCCGTTGATCTCGATAGCCTCGTGTTTGGTGAGGTTGGTGGGGCTCGAAGGGCGGGTGTGGTAAGCAGGGATATCCAGCTCGGCGATTGTGGCCGCATCACGGAAACCGCCATCCGAAACGATGCCCGCACCGCCGCGAACCATCAGGCGCGTAACGAGGATATCGCCGGCCGAAGCGGCAGTCGCATCCTTGCGGCTGTCCATCACAAGCACATGGCCCGGCGGGCAGGTCTCGATGGCGACGCGCTGCGGATGGGCGGGATTGCGGAATTCGACAAGCTGGTTGCGATCCTCACGGGCCGGCATGTAACGCAGGGTGAAGGCCGGGCCCACCATATTCGTGCCCTTGTAGCCAAGCGGGCGCACGCCCTGGATGACCTGGTTGCGCAGGCCGCGCTTGTAAAGCGCCGTCGCCAGCGTGGCGACGGAAATCGTCATCAGTTTTTCGCGCGTTTCATTGTTCATCTCTGTCTCCTCGCAGTGGGCGGATGGATGTGTTTCAAGTTCTGTGAATGGGCTCATCTGTGAAGATGCCGCCCTGATATTTCGCTATCGCGGCCTCCGGGTGGGGGCGCGGTACGTCGCGTTCGATTTCCGCCCGGTAATGTGCAGCATTGTCGCGCCGCTGCCAGCCGAGAAAATCGACATGGGAATTGTCCCACCAGCTGTCGTCATTGGCCGAAACGCCCCAGATGACCGGGCAGCCGAGTTTCGGCACACGGAAGGTAGCCTCGATCAGCGAGACGAAGTCGCCATAGCTCAGCCAGGTCGACAGCATCCGCCAGTTCGAGGGCTTTTCTTCGCAGGATCCGATGCGGACGATGGCCGTCTCCTGGCCGAATTTGGAATGATAGAGGCTTGCCATCGCCTCACCGAAAATCTTCGAGACGCCATAAAGGCCGTCCGGCAGAAAGGGTGTTTCCGGCTCAAGCTGCCGCCCCTGCGGATAATAACCGATCGTATGGTTGCTGGAAGCGAACAGAATCCGCGGCAGATCGTTTTGTCTCGCCGCCTCGTAAAGATTGTAGACGCCGCGAAGATTGGCGGCCTCGATGGGATCAAAAGCCTTTTCCACCGAAATACCACCGAGATGGACGATGCCGTCACAGCCCTTTACCAGTTCATGAACCGCCGCCTCGTCTTCGAGTTGGCAGCGAACAAGCTCCTCATGGGGGGCTGCCTCACCGAGATCGACGACGTCGGAAAGACGGATCGTTTCGGCGACATGGCCAAGCCGCCCGCGCAGCATGCTGCCCAGCTTGCCGCCGGCACCGGTGATGAGCAATCGCTTCAACATGTCGCGTCCTTAGAAAATATCGGGCTCGCCGGCGGTGCGGCCGAAATCCGTCTGCAGGAAGTCGAAATCGCAGCCTTGATCGGCCTGGGTGACGTGTTTGGAGAAGAGATACCCGTAACCGCGTTCATAACGCGGTGCTGGCGCCTGCCAGGCAGCCCGGCGCTGAGCGATTTCCTCTTCACTGACCAGCATGTCGAGACGGCGCTGCGGCAGATCGAGGCGGACGATATCGCCGGTCTTCAGGAGCGCCAGCGGGCCACCGACAAAGCTTTCCGGCGCGACATGCAGCACACAGGCGCCATAGGACGTGCCGGACATGCGGGCATCGGAAATACGCACCATGTCGCGGTGGCCCTTCTTGATCAGCGCCTTGGGGATCGGCAGCATGCCCCATTCCGGAAATCCGGGACCGCCGAGCGGACCGGCATTGCGCAGCACCAGAACATGATCCGGCGTGACATCGAGGTTCTCGTCATCAATCGCCTTCTTCATCTCGGGATAGCTGTCGAAGACCAGCGCGGGGCCTTCATGAATATGGTATTTCGGATCGCAGGCGGCGGGCTTTATGACGGCGCCATCAGGGCAAAGATTGCCGCGCAGCACCGCAAGCGAGCCTTCCGCATAGACAGGGTTATCGAGCGAGCGGATGACGTCGTCATTATAGACCTTCGCGCCTTCGAGGTTCTCGCCCATGCTGCGGCCGGTTACGGTCAGCACCGAACAGTCGAGACGGCTTTCCAACTGCTTCATCAGTGCGCGCAGACCGCCGGCGTAATAAAAGTCCTCCATCAGATAGTCTTTGCCGGAGGGGCGAACATTGGCGATCAGCGGCGTGATCCGGCCAAGCTCGTCCAGCTCATCGAGCGTCATTGGCACGCCGGCGCGCCGCGCCATGGCGATAAGATGCACGACGGCATTGGTGGAGCAACCCGTCGCCATGGCGACGATGGCGGCGTTGCGAAACGCGGTCGCGGTCAGGATACGGTCCGGCGTCAGCTCCTCGGCCACCATCTCCACGATACGCCGGCCGCAACCTGCCGACATGCGCTGATGTTCGGCATCCACCGCCGGAATGGAGGAAGCTCCCGGCAGGGTGAGGCCAAGCGCGTCCGTGATGGCGGTCATGGTCGAGGCGGTGCCCATGGTCATGCAGACCCCGGCGGAACGGGCGATGCCGCCCTGCACGCCACGCCATTCCTCGTCCGTGACGTTACCGGCACGACGCTCGTCCCAATATTTCCAGGCGTCCGAACCCGAACCCAGCACCTTGCCGGCATAGTTGCCGCGCAACATCGGGCCGGCCGGCAGATAGATCATCGGCACGCCGGCGGAGATCGCCCCCATGACGAGGCCGGGCGTCGTCTTGTCGCAACCGCCCATCAGCACCACGCCGTCAAGCGGATGCGAGCGGATCATCTCCTCCGTCTCCATGGCCAGCATGTTGCGGTAAAGCATCGATGTCGGCTTGGTGAAGCTTTCGTCCACCGAGAGCGACGGCATTTCGACGGGAAAACCACCCGCCTGCAGCACACCGCGTTTCACATCCTTCACCCTTTCAGGGAAATGCGAATGACAGGTGTTCAGCTCCGACCAGGTATTGAGGATACCGATGACGGGTTTGCCGACAAAATCCTCCTCCGCATAACCAAGCTGCATCATGCGCGAACGGTGGCCGAAGCTGCGCAGGTCATCGGGTGCGAACCAGCGGTCGGAGCGGAGTTTTTTATCGGTCATGTCAATGATCCTACGTTGCGGGTTGCGCTTAAGGCTGTCAGTCCTGCCGGAGCGTCAGCCCGCTCGTCGTGTCGAAAAGATGGATATGTTCCAGCGGCGCCGACAAACGGATGACTTCGTCCGCCGATGTCGAGGTCTGGCCGGAAAGATGCAGCGTCACCCGGGTGCCATCGCCGAGCGTGCCGTAAAGATAGGATTCGCCGCCCAGCTGCTCGGCCGTGCGCACCGACATGGTCAGCGCGCCTTCGCCACCCGCCTGCACATGGTTCGGGCGGATGCCGAGCGTCACCTTCTGGCCGGGCCTGTAGGCAAAACCGGTCTGCGGCAGAGGGATCAGCTCGCCCGTGGCGATCTTGAGCGACGGCGCTGCATCCGAAGTTACTTCGCCGGCAAAGAAATTCATCTTCGGCGAACCGATGAAGCCTGCCACGAAAAGATTGGCTGGGCGGTTATAAAGATCGAGCGGCACGCCGAACTGTTCGAGCTTGCCGGCGCGCAGAACGGCGATCTTGTCGGCCATGGTCATGGCCTCCACCTGATCGTGCGTCACATAGATCATGGTATTGCCGAGCCGCCGGTGCAGGCTGGAAATCTCCCCGCGCATATCGACGCGCAATTCCGCATCGAGGTTGGAAAGCGGCTCGTCGAAAAGGAACACGCGCGGCTCGCGCACCACGGCGCGGCCGATGGCGACGCGCTGGCGCTGGCCGCCCGACAGGTCCTTGGGGCGACGCTCGAGAAGCTGGTCGATCTGCAGCATCTTGGCGACCTGGGCGATCTTTTCGGCGATGTCCTTCTTGGGTGTGCCGATATTTTCAAGCCCGAAAGAGAGGTTTTCGCGCACGGTCATATGCGGATAAAGGGCATAGGACTGGAACACCATGGCAAGGCCACGATCCGCGGCCGGCACCGTGTTGACCACATCGCCGCCGATGACGATATCGCCGCCGCTCAGTTCCTCGAGACCCGAGATCATGCGCAGCAGGGTCGACTTGCCGCAGCCGGAGGGGCCGACGAAAACGCAGAATTCGCCGTGTTTGATATCGAGATCCACACCCTTGATCACATCGAGGGCACCATATGTCTTTTTGACCTGACGAAGCTCTATACTTGCCATTGTCGTGTTTCCTCCCTGAGGATTATTTGCCGCCCGTCGATGCAATGCCGGTGGCGATGTATTTTTGCAGGAACATGAAGACCAGCGCGATCGGGGCGAGTGTCAGCACCGTCATGGCCAGAAGATTGCTCCATTCCGTCGTCATCTCCCCCTGGAAGGAGTTGAGCGCCAGCTGCAGGGTGAAGTTGTCGTTGCGGGTCAGCACGATCAGCGGCCAGAGGAAGTCGTTCCAGCGCCACATGATCGCAAGGATCGCCAGAACCGCAAGCGCCGGCGCCGAGAGCGGCAGGATGATGCGCCAGTAGATTTTCCACTCGCTGGCCTTGTCCATACGCGCCGCATCGAGGATTTCATCCGGGATCGTCAGCATGTATTGCCGCAGCAGGAAGACGCCGGTCGGTGTCGCCGCCCCTGGAATGATGACGCCCCAGAGACTGTTGATCATGCCGAGCTGGCTGGTAATGAGAAACAGCGGCACCAGCACGACCGTTTGCGGGATCATCAGCGTGCCGACAACCAGCGCCAGCACCACGCCCCTGCCCTTGAACTGGTATTTCGAGAGCGCGAAGGCCGCCATGGAATTGACGATCAGCATGATGAGCGTGGACGTCACCGTAATGAAGGTCGAGTTCCAGAAATAAAGCGGGAAATTGAAGCGCTGGAAAAGCTCGGTGTAGTTTTCCGTCGCCAGCGCCACCTTTTCGGCAGGCTTCAGCTCGTTGAACTGCATCTTCAGGACTTCGGCTGGCTTGGCCGGGTCGACCACCTGGGCAACGAGACCGATGCGGCGCACCATGCCGAACTTGCGGCCATCCTTGTCGACATAGGCCGGCAGCGGCGCCGGCTGCCCATCCACCACCACGGTTTCCTGCGTATAGGGCAGAAGACGCGGCGGAAAGCGCTGCAGATCGGCCTCCGTCTTGAACGAGGAGAGCACCAGCCAGACGACGGGACCGAACATCATCAGCACCGCCACGCCGAGATAGGCGTAGGACAGCCAGTCGGTCCAGTGCAGCTTGCCGTTGCGGCCGCGGGTACGGGTCAGAAATGCGCCAATCCTAGCCATCGACCTTGCTCCTGTTTGCCCGGAATTGCAGCGCGGTCAGCACCACGAGCACCACGGCGAGCAGCAGCGAAGCGGCAGCCGCAAGGCCGAAATTGCGGGGCGTCCCGGCAAAGCCGGTCTGATAGATGAACTGAATGATGAAGGTGGTCGCCGAACCGGGGCCGCCACCCGTGAAGGCAAAGACTTCATCGAAGGTCTGCACGCCCTTGATGAGCGACAGGACGAGAACGACGAGCATGGTGGGCGCAAGCAACGGCAGGGTAATGCGCCGGAAAATGCGCCACGGGCTCGCCTTGTCAAGCTGCGCCGCCTCATAGACATCACGCGGGATCGCCTGCAGGCCGGCCAGAAGAATGAGCGTGTAGAAACCCATATGCGCCCAGACCGACAGGAACACGGACCAGCCGAAGGCAAGGTTGGCTTCGAGCAGCCAATCGACCGAACCGAGGCCGAGCCCCTCCATCGCCGCGTTAAGAACGCCGAAACGCTGGAGAATCCACTTCCAGATCAGCGCGACAACGACGGGCGAGAGCAGAACCGGGAAGAAGAACACCGCGCGGAAGAACCCGCGCGCCCGGATATCGCGGTTGAGCACGATGGCCGTTATCAGCGAGAAGCCGACCATGAAACCAACCTGCAGCACCACAAAGAAAACCGTATTCCAGACCGAGCGCCAGAACAGGTCGCGCTGACAGGAATTGGGGTCGAGGTAATTCTGACAGGAAAGAAGGACCGAAAAGTTTTCACCGCCCACCGAAGGGCGCTCGGAAAGCAATATGTGTTCGCTGCCGGTCACGGAATAGGCCATGTTCAGCAGGATCGGCAGAAAGGCGAAGACCGCAAACAGGATCAGGTTGGGTGTGAGAAACACCCAGGCGATCCGCCGGTGGCCGAGAACCTTCTGCAGAAAGGCGAAGGGCAGTTCGACGATGCCCATGACGGGCGCAAGAAATTTATACATGAGGGTCCTCCTTCGATCCGGCGCGGCGCGGCATGCGCCGCGCCGGAAGGCGATGGATCACTTCGCCTGTTTCAACGCTTCCTCGAGGTCCGTCTTCGCGCGGGCCATGGCCTCATCGACGGTGCTTTCACCGACGATGGCCTGCGTGATGCGCTGGACGGAGATGTTGAACATGGCGCGATTGTTCTTGTAACCCTGATAGGTATAGGCAATCGGGCTGAGGCCGGGAATCTGGTCCAGCCAGGCATTCATGGCCTTCTGCGTCGCAGGCGTCGCACCGGTATAGGTCACGCCCTTGTCGGCCACGGCCTTGTGGGCCGGAACGTTGCGGGTGCGCACGGTGAAGTCGAGATAATTCTCGTCCTGCGCCAAGAAGTTCAGAATGTCTGCAACGATCTTCGGGTTCTTGGTCTGCTTGAAGCCGACGATGCCGGTTCCACCGGGCATGCCGGTGCAGGCTGCGCCACCGCAGGGCTGCGGCACAACTTCCCAGTCGAACGCGTCACCCACCTGGCTGTCGAAGCGCGCGGTCTGCCAGCTGCCGGAATAATAATAGACGAGCTGGCCGTTGATGAATTCCTGCGCGGCGTCGCGATAGGTATTGCCGCCCTGCCCAGCCCAGACGTCACGCGCCATGGTGCCGTCCTTGTTCCATTCGACGAATTTCTTCACGAAGGTCGTGAAGCCTTCATCGACCAGAATTGGCTTACCATCAGCATCGAAAATCTTCGCGCCATAGGAAATGGCCGGGCCGGCAATGCGGTGTCCGGAACGGTCGATGGCCATCGGGTAAGGCGTGCCGGTTGCCTTGGCGACGGCATTTGCAGCCTTCGCCCAGTCGTCCAGCGTCGCATCCTTGCCGGGAACGGCGACGTTTGCCTGATCGAACAAAGTGCGGTTGATGAAGGCGCCGGTGATGGTGAGCTGGGTATGCATGCCGTAGATGCCCTTGTCGTCAGGGCCGCTGCGGTACCATTTCAGCACGTTCGAGAAATTGTCTTCCCAATATTTCGCATCCACATAGGGCGTGAGATCGAGATAATAGCGGTTGAGGCCGCCAAGGTCGGTCACGGTTGCGAAATCCGGGCCGCTGCCGCCGGCGAGCTGCACGGGCAGACCTTCCAGCAGCGCCTTATAGGGCACGACGTCAGTGACGATCTTCACGTCCGGGTGCTGCTTTTCGTAACGCGCGAGAATATCTTTCAGAATTTCGCAGCCGTTGCCGTCATAAGCGCAGGTGAAGCGCACTTCCTCAGCCGCCTGTGCGGCGCCTGCAAAGGACGCCGCGCCAATGGCGAGCGCCAATGCCATGCTGTATTTACCGATCATCTCTTTTCCTCCCTTAGATGATTATGCGTTGGCGGATGTGCGCGGAGCCCAGCCCTTGATCCACTCGCCTTCGGCGGCGTCAGACAGGCGAACCGGCTTTCCTTCCCGCACCGAGCGATAGATGGCGGTGACGAGTTCGATGGACTGCAAGCCATCGTTCACAGTCACTTCCTTGCCGCCGCGTCCTTCCATTGCGTCGGCAATGGCTTCGACAAAACCGGCAAAACCGTTTTCGCCATCGGCCACCGTCGCCAGAACGGCGTCGATCTGGTCCTGCGTGGTCGGCGCACGGGCGATGAAACGCCATGTGTCTTCGGCCGGACGATAGGGCAGCGTGCCGCTTTCGGCGGTGAAGCCCTCGAAGCAGAAGCGCAGGCGGGACGTATCTTCGGCGGCACCGAGCGTCACCGAGCTCGTCGCCAGCGCACCGCTTTTCATGCGGAAGCTGAGTGCCGCGCAGTCTTCGGTTTCGATCTTGTTGACGCGCGTATCGGCCATGGCGAACACTTCGTCGACGGGACCGAGAACATGGCAGAGAAGATCATGGGCGTGAATGGCATGACCGAGGATCGCGCCACCGCATTCGCCCTTCCATGTACCGCGCCAGGGAATGTCGTAATAGCTGGCGCCACGGTTCCAGTGAACTTCCGAGCTCGCGACAAAGGCCTTGCCCGCAAGGCCGGCATCGATGAGCGCACGCAGCTGCCGCATCGCATGTCCGAAACGGTACTGGAAGACGGGAAACACGCCACGGCCGGTCTTCTTGACGGAGTCGATCAGCGCATTTGCCTCTTCAAGCGAGCGAACAAGCGGCTTTTCGCAGACCACGTCCTTGCCCGCCGCATGCGCCTTCAGCGTTACGGGGAAATGCAGGTGCGGCGGCAGGCAGACGTCGATGAGCTGGATGCTCTCATCCGCCAGAACCTCGTCGAGATCGGTCGTCAGACGAATGGACGTATCCTCACCCACGACGGAACGGGCGCGCTCCAGATCGAGGTCGCAGATCGCCTTGACGACGAAGCGCTTCGGCAGGGCCCGATAGCCGCTCAGATGCTGGGCGCCGATGCCGGCGCCAATGATGGCAACACCGATCATTTCGAAGCTCCTTCGGCCTTGGCCTGCGCCTGCAACGACAGGTCGCATACCTTGAACACATGCTCCTGCGTCATCGCCGTTTCGGTGCGGTTGCGGATGTCGTCGCACAGGCGGCCGAAATAGGGCAGGCCTGCATCGGAGGCGTCGATATATTCGCAGCGGTCGCCATTCACGAGAACGAGGCGGTCGGTGCCTTCCTTGTTGCCGACATCGACATATTTACGCAGTTCGATGTAGCCCTCGGTGCCGAGGATGGTGAGGCGGCCGTCACCCCAGGTCGGCAGCGCATCGGGCGTGTACCAGTCGACGCGGATATAGCCGTGGCCCTTGTCGCCGCGCAGCACCACTTCACCGAAATCCTGCAGACCCGGATCATCAGGGTTGGCATAGTTGGCAACGGTGGCAGCCACGATCTCCACTTCGGTCGAGCCGGTGAAGAACATGAACTGGTCGATCTGGTGGCTGGCGATATCGGTGATGATGCCGCCGTAAGCTTCCCGTTCGAAGAACCACTTCGGGCGGATCTGGCGGTTCAGACGATGCGGGCCGAGGCCGACGGTCTGAATGACGCGGCCGATGGCGCCCTGCGCAACGAGTTCGGCCGCCTTGGTCACGCTCGGAACTTCAAAACGCTCGGAGAAATCGACGGTCCAGATACGCTTGGTCTTAGCCACGGTCTGGCGAAGGCGATCGAGCTGTTCGAAAGTGGTGCAGCCGGGCTTGTCGGACATGACGTCCTTGCCCGCTTCCATGGCGGCAATCGCCAGATCGGCCCGCTTGGAAGGAATATCAGCGATCACCACGAGATCGACGGTGCCATCGGCAAGCAGAGCCTCTTTCGATGCCGCGCGCGGCACGGTCGGGAAGCGCTTGACGAAGCCTTCCACCACGTCGGGTTCGCCTTCGGTCCACCAGCCAGCGAATTCCGCGCCGGCGTCCAGCAGGTTCTGGGCCATGCCGAAAATGTGCCGGTGCTCTATGCCGAGAGCGACGAACTTGATTGCTTTAGTCATCCTGCAGTTCCACTTCCTTGCCGGTATCGGCCGAGTTGATGATCGCGTCGATCAATCTGTGAGACAAAAGAGCCGCTTCACCGGTGACGACCGGCGCGCGCCCTGAGGAGATGGCGTCTGCGAAATCCTCGAAGACGCCCTGATGCCATTCATGCGTGAAAGCCATGGGGTCGGCGCCACCACCCGTGCCGGATGCCGCGCCGCCAAAGGTCTCCTGCCGGCCATCGCGCCAGTCGACATGCAGGAGGCCCGAGGCGAGCCGCAGGCTGGCATTGTCGAAATGCAGGACAATCGATTCCGGAGCACCGGGGAAACTTGCGGTGCTTGCCACCAGCGAGCCAACGGCGCCATTTTTGAAGCGCAGGCCGGCCGCGACATAATCCTCGGTTTCCATGCGATGAAACCGTGTCGTCGCCGCCATGGCCTGAACGCGCGAGACCGGCCCGGCGAGGCTCAGCGCCAGATCGATGGTATGAATTGCCTGAGAGATCAGGACACCGCCGCCGTCGCGGGCCAGTGTGCCCCGGCCGGGTTCATCATAATAGGATTGCCCGCGCCACCACGGCACGGAAATTTCGCAGAGACCGAGCGCCCCAAGCGTCCCGCCATCCACAAGCTCACGGGCTTTTTGCGATGCAGCCCGCATACGGTGCTGGAAGATGATGCCGAGCGTGACGCCGGCGTCACGACAGAGGGCGACAAGGCCGCCGGCCTCCTGCGTGTTACGGGCGACGGGCTTTTCCATCAGAATGTGTTTGCCCGCCTTTGCGAGCTGTCCGACGATATCGATGCGGGCATTCGGCGGCGTTGCGACGATGGCAAAATCGACATCCACATCGCGTGCGGCTTCCTCCACCGAGGAATAAACGACGACCTCATATCCGGCGTGTTTCGACGCTTCGGCGGCCAGCGCCCTGGCGCGGCCGGAGCCACCGTCGACCAAACCCTTCAGGCGAATTTTTTCCGGACTTGCCGCACAGGCGAGCACATGCGTCTTCGCCACCATTCCGGCGCCGACGATGACGCAGGTCTTGATATTTTGCATTTCGGGAGCCTCCTTCCCAATAAGCGATCATTTGCATACCGGTATGCCGGTTGTCAACAGACTTGTGTTCCGGTATACCGGTTATGAAAACGCTGGAGGGTATATGCCGAAAATTCCCGTAACAGGTGGCTCCGTGCCGACGATGGAGCGACTGGACCTTAACCGTCCGGTCGTGGACCAGATCTATTCCGCGCTGAAATCGGCCATCCTGTCCCGGGAGCTTTTTCCCGGCCAGGCGGTTTCGGAAAACGAGATCGGACAGTTGTTCAATTCCAGTCGAACGCCGGTGCGCGAAGCGCTGAGCCGCCTGCGGGATGACGGCCTGATCGTCACCCTGCCAAGCCGCGGCACCTATGTCTCCAGATTATCGGAAAAACACATTCGCAGTGCGCAATTCATCCGCGAGGCACTGGAGGTCGCTGCCGTTTGCAGGCTGTGCCAGATCGGCATAACGGCGGAGGCCGAGCAGGAGATCGAACACGCACTCACCGGCCAGCGCGCAGCCATGCACCGCGGAGACAGAAAGGCTTTTCGTGTGCATGACGACCAGTTCCACAGCGCGCTTGCCGCCGCGACCGGTCTTGAGAGGCTGGAGACGCTATTGATCCGCGAGAAGGCGGGGCTGGACCGCCTGCGCGCGCTCGCCATCACCGACGAGGCGCATATGGCGCGACTGCTCTCCGAACATGAGGCGGTTTACGATGCGATCAAGGCCGGGGACGAAGCCCGCGCGACCGAGGGTTTGCGCAAGCACCTGAGACGCGTTCTCGGCATTCTTTCGCAGGTTTTCGAGAACCACCAGGACTATTTCGAATAATTCTGCGCCATCATCTTCAACGGTTCGAGCATCATGAATACGGCAAATCCCGAAAAAGCGCTTGCCATGTCGCAGGCGAAACTTCTGTGCGACACGATGAGCACACTTGCGGAATCCCCTGTCTGGGACGAGCGGCGACAGGTGCTTTTCTGGTGCGATATACTCGGCAGGACGGTGCGGTCGGCAGCGCTCGAGCCCGGCCTTTATCGCGAATGGGCATTTCCCCATACGGTATCGAGTCTTGGGCTTTGTCGGAACGGCGACCTCATCGTCGCCTGCGGCATGGATATTGTCATCCTCGATCCGGACAGCGGCGAAACACGCCTTCTCCACTCCCTCCCGTCACAGGACGGCATTCCTTGCCGGCTGAACGACGGACGGGTCGGCCCCGACGGCGCCTTCTGGGTGGGAACCATGCATAATGTGCCACTCTCGGACATGGAACCTCATGGTGAGCTTTGGCGGATCACCGAAAAGAGCGCCGAGCGCAGGCAGACCGGCCTGACATGCCCAAACGGCCTCGCCTTTTCCCCGGACGGCTCCATCATGTGGCAGAGCGATTCCGTTCAAAAATGGATACGCCGACGCAAATTCGATAAGAGAAACGGCACATTCGATGAGGGCGTGCTGGTGGCCCGGATGACGGAAGAGACGGGAAGACCCGATGGCGGCTGTCTCGACAGCAGTGGCACCTATTACAGCGCGGGCGTTTCCGCTGGCCTGTTGAACATTTTCGCGCCCGACGGCGACCATACGGACGTGATCGCGACCCCTGTGCCGCACCCCACCATGCCGTGCTTCGGAGGACCTGATTTCAGCATCCTTTTCCTGACGTCACACCGCCACAACATGTCCGAAGACCGGCTGAAGCAATCGCCATTTTCGGGCGGCGTCTGGGCAATCCCGACACAGAAAAAGGGCTTTGCCGCCTTCCGTTTTGGCGAGGGTGGATAAAGCCCGCAAGCCGAGCCCAGATTCCTACTCTTCCCGGAAGGCGCGGCTGATCTGGTCCGTCAACGGCTTGGCGATATAGGACAGCGCCGTCCTTTCACTGGTCTGGATGAACGCCTCGGCCGGCATACCCGGCACCAGCGGCGCATTGTTCAGCTTCTGCCTTTCGGAAACCGGCACGGAAATCCGCGCCAGATAATAGGAGAGACCGCTGCGCTGATCGGTGGTGATATCCGCCGCGATACGACTGACATGGCCTTCCAGTTCCGGCGTGACCCGCTGGTTGAAGGCGGTCATGCGCAGCATGGCCTTTTGCCCCAGCTGAAGCTGGTCGATATCCTTCGGCACGATCTGCACTTCCAGCGCCAGCTCATCTCCGTCAGGCACGATCAGCATGATCGGATCCGCCGGCGTCACCACGCCGCCCACGGTATGCACGGCCATTTCATGTACCATGCCGGATTGCGGCGCGACGATATCGATGCGCTTCAGCTGGTCTTCGGCGGCAACCTTGCGCTCGACAAATTCACCCATCTGGGCCTGTATCTCGCGCAGTTCCCGCCCGACCTCGGTGCGCAGTTCCTGATCGATCTGCAGGATTTGCAGCCTGGTTTCGGTGATGCGCCCTGCCGCCTGCGCCTGATAGGCGATTTTTTCGCCGCGCTCACCGCCGAATGTCGCGGCCTGCGTCTGCAGGCTGTTCAGCCTCTGCACCGAGACGACACCCTGTTCGCGCAGGGATTTCTGTGAGGTGATTTCAGCCTCCAGCACGGCAAGGCCGTTATCATAGGCAACTTCCTGCGCCTTCAGCCCCTCGATCTCATGTTCGAACTGGGTGATGCGTTCGGAAAGCTGCGCTTTGCGCCCTTCCCGATAGGATTTACGGAATTCGAACAGCTTGGTCTCGCTGCGCATGGCGGAGGCGACATCGGCATCGTCTTTTCTCACCATCAGCGCCTGCGGAAAAACGAGTTCCGGCAGATCGTCGCGCTCAGCCTCCAGCCTTGCCATGCGCGCATTCAGCTCATCCAGACGCTTGGTCACGATGGCGAGATTGGCGCGCGTCTGGGTCGCGTCGAGGCGCATGACCACATCGCCGGCCTTCACCCTGTCGCCCTCATTCACCAGAATTTCGCCGACGACACCGCCGCTCGGGTGCTGCACCTTCTTGCTGTAGGAATCCACCACCAGATGACCGGAGGCGACAACCGCGCCGGCAAGATTGGTCGTCGCAGCCCATCCGCCGACGCCGGCCAGCAGCGCTACACCCGCAGCAAGGCCGGCAACGAGATGTTTGCGGATGGAGCGGGACACATGGCTGCGCTGGTCAGTGTTTGACATCCGCATCTCCTTCCTGGCTATTCTCTTCACGGACGTCTTCCAGCACCAACGCCTGAGGCTGGGTATTGGCAACGACACGCAGCGGCGAGATCGTCTGGGCGGATGCGGTAAATCCCTTGGCCGCCTGCGTCTGCGGAACGCGCAATACCTTCGACAGAACCTCGTCGCGCGGGCCGAAGGCCTTCATCCTCCCCTCTTCCATCATCAGAATGAAATCGACGGCACCGATGGCGCTCGGCCGGTGGGCGACGACGACGGCAATGCCGCCACGCGCCTTGACCGAGGAAATCGCCTTGACCACGGCAGCTTCGCCTTCCGCATCGAGATTGGCATTGGGTTCGTCCAGCACCACGATGAAGGGATCGCCGTATAGCGCGCGGGCAAGGCCGATGCGCTGGCGCTGCCCGGCGGAAAGCGCCGAACCCGCCTCGCCTATATCACTGTCATAACCTTTTTCGAAACGCAGGATCAGTTCATGCGCACCCGCAGCCCTGGCCGCCGCGATGATGGCGTCAGGATCGGGATTATCCTCGAAACGGGAGATATTTTCACCGATCGTGCCATCGAACAGCTCCACGCCCTGCGGCAGATAGCCGATATGGCGGCCCAGCGCCTCACGGTCCCACTGCTCGAAACTTGCACCGTCCAGCCGTACCTTGCCGGCCGCCGGCATCCACGCACCGGTGAGAATGCGCGACAGGGTGGATTTACCCGAGCCGGAGGGGCCGATGACGCCGAGCGCGTTTCCAGCAGTCACGATGAAGCCAAGGCCGGTGACGGTCGGTTTTCTTTCTCCCGGCGGAACGATGGTGACGTTTTCGACCCGCAATTCCTTTTCAGGTTTCGGCAGGGCCATGGCGGCGGCATTGGCCGGCATCTGAGCAAAAAGCTCCCTCAGCCGCGCCCAGCTCTGCCGGGCGGCCACGAAGGACTTCCAGTTGGAAATGGCGAGATCAACGGGCGCCAGAGCCCGGCCCATCATGATCGAACTGGCGATCATCACGCCACCGGAGGCCTCCTGATTGATGACGAGCCAAGCGCCGACCGCCAGAATGGCCGATTGCAGCACGACCCGCAGGGATTTCGCGATATTGCCGAGACCGCCGGCCACGTCGCCCGCCTTGCGATTGGCGGCAAGATAGGCCTCGTTGGAATTCTGCCAGCGTTTTCCGAGCCGGCCGCCAAGCCCCATGGCCTGCACGACTTCGGCATTGCGGCGCGAGGCCTCCAGCTGCCGGTTGCGGGCCATATTCTCGACCATGGTGTCGCGGATCGGCTTCTGCGAGAAGATATTGGTGAGGATCGTCAGGGATACCAGCAGCACCGCGCCGGCAAGCGCCGTCACGCCGATCCAGAAGTGAAACAGAAAACATATGCCGAGATAAAGCGGCATCCACGGCAGATCGAAAAAGGCGGTCGGCCCCGTGCCGGAGAGAAAACCGCGCACATTGTCGAGATCGCGCAGCGGCTGCAGCCCGTCGCCCGGCATGCGGTTGACGAGCGGCAGGCGCACCACGGCATCATGCACCCTGCCGGAGTGCCGCATGTCGAAATCTTCGCCGATGCGGATCAGAACGCGAGCGCGGATGATATCGAGCAGGCACTGGAAGCCGTAAAGGCCAAGCGCGAGAATGGCGAGCCCGACCAGCGTCGGCAGGCTGCCGCTTGCCAGAACCCGGTCATAAACCTGCAACATGAAGAGCGGCGACGTGAGCGCGAGTATATTGACCACGCCGCTGACGAGCGCAACGCCGAGAAATGTGCTTTTAAGGGGCGAAACAACCGCCGCAGTGAGGGACTGCGGCGGCGTCTGCTGGTGGTTTTGAAAGCCCACAGCCTGTTTTTCCTTTACGCGGCAAGCGCCGATGCGTTGGCGAAAATGAAGTCCGATGCATCGAGCACATTTGCATCAACGCCCTTGAGCGTGATGGAGACGGAGGTGTCTGTTGCCGAAAGGATAACGGCATTTCCGCTATCATTATACCACAACAAATCGTCCACCGAAGTTGCGCCCCAGGCGGAAACGTCAAGCGTATCCGTGCCATCCTGGTAGCCGTAGGTACCGGTCGGGCCAGCCGCCACAACGTCGTTGCCGCCGGAGAATACGAAAGTGTCCGCGCCGGCAAAACCGGTCAGGGTATTGGAGGCCGCCGTATCCTCGATGACCGTGCCGGTGGCCGCGAAGTAATCATAAAAACCGACAAGCGAACCGAAGCGGGCGAGCTGATAAACGGCAAGATCGAGAAGATCGCGAGCGCCGGCGAGCGAGTAGGCGCTGTCGGGATCGATCAGCAATTCCTGCTGGCTGACCGCGATGCCGCTGGTGGACTGGCTGTAGCCGGTACCCAGAACGATGCTGTCGACCGAACCCGTCAGGTTGCCCTGGGAGTACTGCAGAGCGCCGCTCATGACGATGCCCTTGCCGCCGGTGCTGCCATCGCCCCACGCCTCATAGGTCGTGTTCGGATCGATGGTGGTGGTGGCAAGAGAACTCGTCTGAGCGTCATAGAACGCACCATAGGTCGAACCGAAACCGCTCGTCCAACCGTTGAGGTAGCCGATCAGATCGGAGGAAGACTGCGTCAGTTGAATTGTGGTAGCCATAGGTGTACTCCTTTGCTGGCCAATATCGATACCTTCGTTCTGTGACGAAGGCGTTTCATCTCCGGGACGGGCTGCAACCCAGCCCGGAGAATTTCTTCCACGGTTCAGAACTTCACGTTCATCGTCGCGATAAAGGTGCGGCCCGGGGCCGTATAGGCGCTGGCGGCCGGGATATATTTGCGATCCGTCAGGTTGTTGACGGCGAAGCGAAGCGTTGCCTTCTCGTTGAAAGCGTAAGATCCGTAGAGGTCCACCGTCGTGTAAGGGTCGGTCACCTCACGCAGATTGCCCTCCGTATCGAGCGTCCGCGACTGGGTCGGGGTGACATGGTTAAGCCTTGCGCCCAGCGAGAATTTTTCATCGAAGAACCGCATGCCGCCATCCAGCGTCAGCTTCACCTTCGGCGCGACATCGCCCGGCCAGGCGACGATCTCGCCCGTTGTCGTGGTCGTGCCGTTGGAAAAAACCTGCGTTTTCTCAGGCCATTCGGTCTTCAGGAGCGTCGCCGATCCGCCGATCCAGAAACTGCGGGCATCGTAATTGCCCTCGAATTCAAGCCCGCGCATATAGGTCGTGCCGTCCAGATTGACGAAGCTGGTATAGGTGCGGTCGGGAACCTGATCCGTGACGAGATGGCCGAGCGCGATGTAGTCCTTCACCTCGCGACGAAAGGCGGCCATCTTGATACGGATGGAATCGTCGTCCAGCAGCACGCCGTCGAAGCTCATATTCGCGCCGATTTCGTAGGTCGTGGCTTTTTCCGCGCGCAGAGATTGGTTCGGAGCATATTCATATCCGGGGCTATCGCCCGGACGCGCACCGGCAAAAAATGCCTCGAGGATTGTCGGCGGACGCAGGCTCTGGGAGTAGCTTACGTAAGGACGGAACCAGTCGACGGGTTTCAGCTCGATGGTGGCGGAGGGCAGCCAGGCGCTGTAGGTGCGATCGATGTCAACTTCATGCGAGGGATATTCGATGACGGATGTATTGGTGGTTATCCCCGTACCCGGCATGCAGTTGGCCGATGCGCGCGGCCAGACGCTGGCAAGAAAGACGTTATAACGCGACGCCCATACGGGCGGATTTACGGGCAGGAAAACCTGATTGAAGTACTCCAAAGGCGTATAACGATTACTCACCAGTTCACAGGGCACACTTGTCGTTACCGTTGTGTCCTTGACGCTATAATAGGTCGCCGATCCCTTCAGGCGTGACCAGTCGTAACGCACGCCCCCACTCAGCGTGATCCATTCGGCCGGCTCCAGTTCGCCATTCAAAAACAGGCTGGCGACATCTCGTCGCCCGGCAGGGCTGAAAGACGTATAGCTGCTGGCAAAGGACGGATTTTCCGTGATTTTGGCACTTGTCGCGACGGACGTCGCTATGTCGCGAAAGGCTTCGGCCCCATAATTCAGGCTGAGTGCACCGACACTGGTGTCGAAGCGGCTGGTATTCTCCAAGCTGCCGCCGAAACTGCGCAGGCCCATGTCAAGATTCGTCTCTACCGCATAAGTACGCGCCGCACGCAGTTCATGCGTCATATTATCGTTGAGCCACAGCGACGATTTGAAGTCGATCAGTTCGCTCTCGGGGTCCCAGTCCAGCTTCGCGACGACGCTGTCATTGCGCACGCTCTCCCGGTCGATCACCTCGGACGCGCCCTGAACGAAATCATTCTCCTGATGCATCCACGACAGCGAGGCCTGCACATCACCAAAATCGCCTTCGCCCTTGAAAAAGCTCGACCAGCCATCGCGGCCAAGCAGATCCTTCATCGTCGTGGCGGTGCTTCTGGCCTCGCCCCTGGTCCCGATCTCGTATTCATCCATGATCGTGCGGCTGTAACCCGCAACGAAGGAGAACGGGCCTTCAGGCGAGCGAACGGCGCCAAGAACCGAACCCTGAAAATCATAGCCATTGGTACCGCGGGACACATTCACTTCCCCGCCCCTGTTTTCACCCGCTGCAATCAGGTCATCGGCGCTGACGGCACGGAATTCCACCCTGCCGCCCAGGGAGCCGGCGTTACCCGACCGCGCATTGGTTATTTTATCGATCTCGACGGCACGGATGAAAGCGACATCCACGTAGCCCTGCCCGGCACTTGCGGTGTAACTCGTGGCTCCACCGAAAGCCGCGCCACGCTGCGCATTCTGCCGTGCACCGTCGATGGAGACGACCACGCGGCCGCTTTCCTGCAAACCGCGCACATTCGGCGAAACGGTCGGGAAGCTGCCATTGCCCTCGCCGGCATAAACGCCGGAAACCCGGTTGAAAACATCGCGCGTGTTGCGCACGCCGGCGGACTGGATCGCCTCGCGGCTGACGACACTCACGCTGGCGGGGGTTTCGTAAACCCAGTCCGGCGTTCCCTGATACCCGGTACCGGCAATGGAATTGCGCCCGGTCTTGCCCGTCACGGTGATTTCCTCGAGAATGGTCGTGCCTTCCGCCCCGGAGAGATCAGCCGCCGCCTGCCCCGTGCCGATGATGACCGTTCTGCCATTTCCGGCGATGCGGAAATTGACGCCGGTACCGGCCAGAAGCCGTGACAGGGCTTCCCGCACCGTAAAACTGCCGGTGACGGCATTGGTGCGCACATTGCCGGCCGATGGTGTGGCAAGCGTGACCTGAAGACCGGATTGCCGCCCGAAAGCGCCGACGACGGATGACAGCGACTGGGCGGGAATATTGAACGGCCGCGTCGCACCCTGCTCGCCACCGGCACGTTGGCCATTTGCGGCATTGGGTCCTGTCTGCGCAAAAACCGTCGTCGAGATTGAAACGACGAGCGCAGTCGTCGCCAGCAACACAGCCCTGCGCGTCTGCTTTCCCGCTTTTTTCCCCTGGCCCGTCATACATTTGTGGAGGCGCATATTGCTTTTATCTTCCTGTCTTTCGCTCCGGACATATCTTGACCGGATTACTCAACAAAAAGACGATTGCCTCGGCGTTTTTTTTCAGGCTTTTGGAGAAAATTTTATAAATTACTGAAAAATAAATATTATTTTTGTTTCGAAAGGTTTCAGAAGCGGGTGATTATGCGAGCGCTGCTGCCAATCGCATGCACCTTGCCCCTATAGGGTTCCACCAGTGCTTCCAGTGCACGATCCGGATCGCGCAAATCATAAAAACCCGTCACCCGCTGCTCTGCGAGCCGTTTGTCGGCCATGGTCAGCCAGGCCGGATGGTAGCGCTGGATCTGCTCCACGACGGAGCCTATCGTCGCATCCACCACGTAAAGCTCGCCATTGCGCCAGCCACCAATATCCTCGACGGGAACATTCTCTTTGCGGATCGCGCCGGAAGCGTCGACAATCAGCATTTCACCCGGCACGAGCCGGGTTGGTGGCGCGTTGCGGAAGGAGGCTTCCACGGAACCATGGGCAAGCGCAACCTGGGTCACCCCATCCGTCAGGTCGACATCGAAAGCCGTGCCCAGCACCTGAACGGTGACGTTCTTCGCTTCCACGACAAAGGGACGTGTTGTGTCCGGCACCACGTCAAAAAAAGCTTCCCCCTTCAGCACCTTCACAGTGCGGCGGCCATCGGTAAAATCCGCCGAAAGCGCGCTCGCTGCGGCGAGCTGCACCCTGCTGCCATCTTCCAACACGATCGTGCGGCTTTCAGCGGTGCTGGTCTGGTAATCAGCCTTGATATGGACGAAAAATGCGGGGGCGAACAGCACCGCAAGACAGAGGGCCGCAGCAGCCATCGCCGCTCCGGCATAGTGCCGCACGGACCAGCGCCGCCGCAAAGATATGTGTCTTGCAGCCTTTTCCGGCAGGTGCGGCGCGTCTTCCCAGAGATTTCTGAAGGCCGGCTCGACCAGACCGAGGTTTCGCCAGGTCCTGCACGTCCGGTCCCACGCAAGACGGTTCGCCGGGGACGATGCCAGCCATCGATCAAATTCAGCCTTCAGCCGCGGCTCCACTGAACCTGCCTGCAGACGCAGCAGCCAATCGGCCGCCTCTTCCGCTTTCCCGTTCGGCAATTCTATTTTCTTGTCTGGATCAATGGTCATTGAACCCGGCCAGTTCCTTTGGCTAGGCGGAGGAGCCGCCTCGTCTTCCGCGTTTCTATAAAGACGTTTGAGAGAGAGATTTTTTTCACGGGATGCGGCAATCAGGACAACTTTACTTCATTTCCTTGGTAATTGCGGCAATGCCGCCCTTGATCAGCCGATGGGCGCTGGCCACGGACACGCCGAGGTGACGCGCGATTTCTTCCATATTGTAACCACCGAATCTATGCATTTCCAATGCCACACGCGCCTGAACCGGCAAGGCCGCCAAAATAGTCTGCATCTGCCGGACTTCATCACAGAACAGGGCATGTTCCTCCGGCGTGCCATTATCCTGCGGCACGCCCCAGAACGGGGTATCGTCCGGCCGTTCACGGAGGTCCTGCCGGCTGCGCCGGCGATTGTCGAGGGCGAGATTGCGAACGATGCGGAAGAGATAGGATTTGAGATTGGAAGGGTTGCCGGAAGCTTCCGGAACGAATTTCAGGAACGCTTCCTGAACCACGTCCTCCGCATCCGCCCGCGATCCCAAAATGAGGGTGGCGTATTTGATCAGGTCGACCCTATGCGCGACGTAAGCGTTATAACGCTTGTCATCTTCCCGTATGCCCATGTCTCAACCGAGAGAAATTTCAAGGATCAGCGAAACTGCAGGCCGCCCGCATGGCGTCGCGGTTTTCCACACGATCTCTAACATTCAAACCGCCGGTCGAACAGATATTTCATGACTATTATCATCAAGAATTTGTGCGGCCGCAGGTGGATACGGCCAGATCCGGCGGCTGTCAGATAGCCCCGTCGACGATGACCATGGGCCTGCCCTGCGAACAGGGTTCGATGCGCGCATCGATACGATAGATATCGCGCAGCATATCGGAGGTTATTACCGTTTCCGTGCTGCCGCTCACCACCATTTCACCACGCGCGATCACCATGGTGTTCTCGCAATAACGCAGCGCATGATTGAGGTCATGCAGGGCGATCAGCACGATCATGCCTGTTTTCTGGGCCAGTTCGGTGACGAAACCTAAAACCTCGATCTGCCGGTGAAGGTCGAGCGCCGATGTCGGCTCGTCCATCAGCAGCACTTCCGGCTTGCGTGCCAGCGCCTGCGCCAGCGACACCAGCTGTCGCTGGCCGCCGGACAGTTCACCGAGACCGCGGAAGGCTAGGTCCTGGATTTTCAGTGCTTTGAGAATGGCATCGATCTCAAACAGTTCATGGTCCTGAACGCGCCAGCCACCGCCCTGCTTGGCGGAAAGCAGCACGGATTCATAAACCGTCAGGACGGCGTTGGCGCCGGTATCCTGCGGCATGTAGCAGATGGCGCGATTGCCGCGTGCCGTATCGGAGAGTTCCACCAGTCCGGGGCCGGAAATGAGGCTGGCGATGCGCTTGAAAAGCGTGGATTTGCCGGCGGCATTCGGGCCGATAACCGCCGTCACGCTGCCGCTTTCGAGCGTATCGATGCCGACCTTGGAGAGAACCGTGGTGCGCCCGTAGGCAGCACCGACATCCTTCAGTGCGAGCGCTACCATGCGCGTCTCCTGTTGCCGAAAATAAGCGCGAAAAAGAACGGTACGCCAACCAGCGCCGTGATGACCCCGATCGGCAGAACGGCGCCGGGAATGAGGATCTTGCTGATGACCGAGGTTGCCGACAGAAGCAGCGCGCCGCAGATCACAGAACCCGGCAGGAAGAAACGCTGGTCCTCACCCACCACCATGCGGGCGATATGCGGACCGACCAGCCCGACAAAGCCGATGGTGCCGACGAAGGAAACCGGAATGGCCGCCAGAAGGCTGACCGTCAGCATGGTCGTCAACCGCAGCCGCCGGACATTGATGCCCATGCTGGCCGCCTTGTCGTCACCCAGCCGCAGCGCCGTCAGCGCCCAGGCATTGCGCATGAATATCGGCACGGTAACGAGAAGGATGGCGGCAGTGATATAAACCTTGTCCCACGTCGCCTTCGTCAGGCTGCCCATGGTCCAGAAAACCACGGCGGCAAGCGCCTGTTCGGAAGCGAGATATTCAAGCAGCGACAGGGCCGCATTGAAGGTGAAGACCAGCGCGATGCCGAGGAGCACGATGGTCTCGACCGTCACACCCCGCAACGTCGAGGCGAAATGGATGAACAGCGCCGCAACCATGGCCATGATGAAGGCATTGATCGGCACCATATAATGCACGGCACCCGGAAAGATCGCCACGCCGCCGACGAGCGCCAGCGCCGCGCCAAAACTTGCAGCGGCGGAAATGCCGAGCGTGAAGGGGCTGGCGAGCGGATTGGACAGGATGGTCTGCATCTGCGCGCCCGCAACCGACAGCGATGCGCCAACGGTGACCGCCATCAGCGCAATCGGCATACGGATATCCCAGATCACCACCCGCAGCTGGTTTGCAGCGGCGGCCGGATCGGCAATGGTCGCCAGAACTTCGGAAATTGTGTAGCGCGCCGGGCCGAGCGCCATATCCGCGGCCATGCTGAAACACAGGGCGATGAAAAGCCCGACAAGAATAACGATCCTGCGCGCGGCAAGGGCGCGATATTGATCGCGCCCACTGACGCCAACGGCGCTTTCATTCAGCGAACTCATTGGTTCAGACCTTTTTCTAGCGAGGCGAAATAGCCCGGCTTGTAGGTAACGGGGAGGAACTTCCGGTAAAATTCCTCAGCGTTTTTTTCCGGATCGAGATCAGCGAAGAGGTCCGGATGGAACCACTTGGCAAATTGCTGGATCGGCAAAAACTCGTAAGGAGCGCCATAAAACTGGTGCCAGACGGCATGGACATTGCCCTGCTTGACCGCCTTCAGTTCCGGAAACGGCGTACGCGTCATCAGATTGGCCAGCCGCTCACGCGAAAGCGCCGTGTCTGCGCCAAGTCCAAGGGGAACGAACTGGTTGATGTCGGATTCCGCCGCCCAGTTCGAGCCGGTGACGATGACATGGTCAGGATCAGCGACGACCAGCTGCTCGGGATTGAGATCGCCGAAGGTTGTCTTGATGATGCCGTCGGCAATATTGCGGCCGCCGGCCAGATCGACCATCGCGCCGAAGTTGGCTGGCCCAAAGGTGCGGCAGCAATTGTTCTCGCCGGAAATGCCGGGCGAACGCTCGATAAAGACATTCGGGCGCTTCAGGTCCTTGACGCTGGCGAGCCGGTCGGTCACGCGGGCGATTTCAGCCCGGCGATAGGCGATGAATTCCTGGGCGCGCTCTTCCGCACCGAACAGTTTTCCAAGAATTTCGATCGAGGCTTCGCTGTTCTTATCGGGATCGATGCGGAAATCGAGATAAACGATCTTGATGCCGGCAGCGGCAGCCTTCTCTTCAAAACCACTTTCCTTGGCGGTTTTTTCCGTTTCCAGATTGAGGGTGATCACATCAGGAGAAAGGGTGATCGCCGTTTCAAGGCTGAAGTCACCCTGCGGCAGATAACCGAAGCGCGGCAGTTTCTCGATCTGCGGAAAACGCTCGACATAGGCCGTGTAGCTGTCGGGGTCTTTCTTGAGCAGATCGTCACGCCAGCCGACGATGTTTTCGAAGGTCTTGTCGCCCTTCAGCGCCGCAATGACGTGGATCTGGCGGGCTTCGCCAACGATGACACGCTTGGCCGGCAAGTCCAGTTCGACCTTGCGGCCGGTGACATCGGTGATCTCGCCTGCATGGGCTGTCATGGCGAGAAGAGAGAAGGCCAGCACCGCAAGATGCCTCAGAGCATTGAGCCGCATGAGAAGTCCTCATTGAGTTCCAAAAGAAAATGATGAAACCGCATCGCTGCGGTCTCATCCATCGAACGGACGGCGCTCCTCTTCACCGTCCCTGTCTTATTTCGCGTCCTTCAGCGACACGAAGTAGCCGGGCTTGTAGTCAAGCGGCAGGAAGCGGGCATGCAGCTCCTTGAAGGTCGCCTCGGGATCGAGATCCCCAAAGAGATCCGGATGCAGCCACTTGGCGATTTCCTGAATGGCCACGAACTGGTACGGGTTGTTGTAGAACTGGTGCCAGATGGCGTGGACATTACCATCCTTCACCGCCTGCACGCCGGTAAAGGCCGGACGCTTGGTCAGGTTTTCCAGCTTGCGATGGGCTTCCTTCACATCCGCGCCATAACCGACGCCGACCCAGTTGCCGCCGGGAACGTAACCGTTCCAGTTGCCGCCGGTGATGATGATCTGCTCCGGGTTGGAAGCAATGATCTGTTCCGGATTGACGGTGCCAAAGGTGCCGGGAATGATGTCTTTCGCCATGTTGATGCCGCCGGCAAGTTCAACCATCTTGCCGAAGTTTTCATCGCCGAAGGACATGCAGCAATCGTCGGAGTAACCGCCCGCGCGCTCAACGAAGACGACGGGCTTCTTCGGATTGGCCTTTTCAAGCGTATCGGTAACCTTGGCGATGGAGTCAGCACGGAACTTGATGAAGTCCTCGGCGATCTTTTCCTTGCCGGTCAGCTTGCCCATCAGGCGCATGCTCGGCTCGGTATTTTCCATCGGCTTTTCGCGGAAGTCGACATAAACAAGCGGAATACCGACCTTGGCGAGCTTTTCGATGTAGCCTGCCTCTTCGGTCGCCGTCTTGGCGTCGATATTCATCAGGATCACGTCGGGCTTCAGCGCAACGGCCTGCTCGACGTCGAAAGTGCCGTCCTTCATGCCGCCAAAGGTCGGCAGCTTGGCAATCTCAGGATATTTGGCGAGATAGGCGTCATAGGTTTCCGGGTCGGCCTTCGCCAGATCGTCGCGCCAGCCGACCACGTGCTGGAAAGGGTTTTCCTTGTCGAGCGCCGCGAGGAAATAAATCTGCCGGCCTTCGCCCAAAATGATGTGCGAAACGGGAACATTGACTTCCACATCCCTGCCCGTCACATCCTTGACGGTGACCTTTTCGGCCAGTGCCGGCCAGGCGGCGGATACGAGAAGGCCAAGGGCAAGTGCCGCAGATTTGGCTGAGATGCGCATCGGATATTGCTCTCCAGTGTTGACTGGCGGGGCTGTATTATTTTCTGACTGTACTAGTCAACATTTATGTTTTAGAGCCATTCTCAACTGACCGGTGCATGAGCTGAAGACCAATGATCGACACTATTCAATATGGTAAAAACGACAGCCTGAGAGACGAAATCAAAGCCTATTGGTCGGGCCGCGCCGCGACCTTCGACCTTTCTCCCGGGCACGAAATTTTTTCCGAAGAGGAACGCGACGCCTGGCACGCGCTTATCCTGAAGCATCTGGGTGCCGGAGAGGGTCGCAAGGCGCTCGATCTCGCCAGCGGAACCGGTGTCATCTCGCATCTGATGGACGATCTCGGCTTTCAGGTCACGGGTATGGACTGGTCGGAGACCATGCTGGCGCTCGCCCGGGAGAAAGCGAAAAGCCGCGAGCGCACCATCCGCTTTTTTGTCGGCGACGCTGAAAACACCATGGAGCCGGATGAAAGCGCCGATGTCATCATCACCCGTCATCTCGTCTGGACACTGGTGGACCCGCAGGCAAGCTTTGCCGAATGGTTCCGCGTGCTGAAACCGGGTGGGCGGCTGCTGATCGTCGACGGTGACTTCGTCAATGTCGGCTGGCGCGAAAAACTCGTCAAGAAACTGGCTGCGGGCCTCGAACGCGCCGGCCTCGTGAAACCGGACCAGCCGCACAAGCCGACGGATCCGGGCAATACCTTCAACAGCATTCTTTCACGGGTTTATTTTTCCGGCGGAGCGCGGGCGGATGATGTCGCGGCGTTGCTCCGCGCAACGGGCTTCGAACCCGTCGCGGTTGATCAGGAACTTCAGGCCATCCATCGCGCCCAGTCCAAAAATTTCAGCCTGCTAAAGGGCATCCTGCGCGGCCTGCAGCACCGTTATGCCGTTTGCGCCGTGAAGCCGGATATGTCGGCGAAAGGCTGAGGGCAGTCAAAGAACTACAATTTCTGGCCAAGTCCTTGGAAGTGATGGGTTTGGTAAATCCATATCATCCGCACGCCGTCACCCCGGACCTGATCCGGGGTCTAGTGCGACCAAGTCCTTGATCGCGAAAGACTCTTTCCCGGCCCAGACGCGCCGGGGCTGGATGCCGGATCTAGTCCGGCATGACGGATGAGGGAAACTCGGCGCAGAAGCCTCATTTTTCCGCTTGCGCGAAGAGATCGTCCAGCCGGGGCTTCGCTCGACCGGGTACGTCGACCGTCCTGTAGCTCTGCGGCAAAGTCGCCTCACCCACCTTGATCAGCATGACCATACCCATGCCGTAATGCGGCGAGCATTTGATACCGTAAAAGCCTGGCTTGTCGAAAGCAGTCTCGAATTCGTCGTTGATCCGGCTTTTGAACCCTTCGGCACCTTCGGGAACCATGCCGTCGATGGTCGCGGCATTGTGGCTCTTGTGAGTCGGCACGAAACGCACACGGTCGCCGGGGGCGATTTCCAGAAAATCGGGTTCGAACACCATCGGGCCTTTTTCGCCCCGGTTCAGCATTTTTACCTCGAAGGTTTCGGCCATGGCATGCAAGGGAAAGACCATGGCCAGCGCCAATGCAATTCCAGCCAGAGCGATACGCGGCTGCACGCCAAGGCGAAGCATCTTCAATTTCATCATCGTACCAGTGCTTTCTGTGTCTGAGCGGCCATTCCATGGGCCGGCAGAAAACGAATATGGGAAAAGCCGCCCTCATCCGTGGTAACGACGGACTGCACCCCGAAAACATCGGCAATTGTCGCCGATGTGAGGACCTCGCGCGGCGGACCGGCCGCAATCATCTGCCCCTGATGCATGATGGCGACGCGGTCGCAGAACATGGCGGCGTGATTGAGATCATGCAGTGCCGCAACGACCGTCAGCCCCTGCCGGCGGACCAGATCGAGCAGGCCGATCTGGTGGCCGATATCGAGGTGATTTGTAGGTTCGTCCAGCAGCAGAATATGCGGCTGCTGCGCCAGCGCGCGGGCAATATGCAGGCGCTGGCGTTCGCCGCCGGAAAGGTGGTGCCAGCTTCGTTCTGCCTTGTCCGCCATATCGACATTGTCGAGCGCGGCGTCGACGATAGCGTCGTCATTGGCCGACCAGGCGGAGAGCGGACCGAGATAGGGCGTGCGACCAAGCTCCACCGCCTGACGGGCGGTAATTCGCTCGGTGGTTTCTGCCTGCTGCTCCACAAAAGCCAACCGGCGGGCAAGATCACGCCGTCCGAAGGAGGCAAGCGCATCGTCACCAAGCATAACGTGGCCGCGTCGCGGCTTGCGGATGCCGGCCAGCATGGAAAGCAGCGTGCTTTTGCCGGAACCGTTCGGGCCGATAATGCCCAGAAACTCTCCTGAACCGACATCGAGCGAAACGCCACGGACAATATCGACATTGCCGGCATGAAAATGCAGGTCGTGGGCGGATAATTTCATGAGCGCCCCCTCTTCTGCCCGAGAATGAAGGCGAAGGCCGGCGCACCGACGAGCGCGGTGATGACCCCGATCGGCAGCACCTGACCGGGAATGACGATGCGCGAAAGAATATCCGCAACAATCATGAAAACAGCACCGGTCAGCGCCGTTACCGGCAGCAATAACCCGTGGCGAACGCCGACGAAGATGCGCGCCGCATGCGGAATGACGAGACCGACAAAACCGATGGAACCCACCAGCGACACCATCACCGCCGTCATGATCGCCGAAACCGAGATCAACACCGCATAGGTCCGGCGCACCGGAATTCCGAGCGAGGCGGCGGCCTGACCACCGAAAGCGAAGGCATCCAGCGCCCGGGAATACCAGAGGCACACCGCAAGACCGGCGATGCTGACCGGCAAAGCCAGCCAGACATCGGGCCAGCGCACACCGGAAAGATTGCCGAGAAGCCAGAACATAATGCCGCGCGCCTGTTCGGCATTGGCGGATTTGGTGACGATGAACGAGGTCATGGCATTGAACAGCTGGGAGCCGGCCACCCCGGCCAGAATGATGGCGCTATTGCCGTGACCAGCCCGCACCGCCAGAAGGCTGACCAGCGAGAATGCAACGAAAGCGCCGATCAGCGCCCCCGCCGGCATGGTCAGGAACCCTGCCCCGAAGCCCAGAAGCGCGACCGCGACCGCCCCGGTGGAGGCGCCTGCGGAAATGCCTAGAATATAGGGATCGGCCAGCGGGTTGCGCAAAAGCGATTGCAGCACCGCGCCGGCAAGCGCCAGTGAAGCACCGCAACAGGCGGCGACAACGGCGCGGCTGAGGCGGTAGCTCCAGACGATACCCTCATCCAGCGGCTCCAGCGGATAACCCGCATGGAAGACACGGTTGGCAATGGTTTTCGCCACCACATCGAAGGGAATGGCAGTCTCGCCGATGGCCGCTCCGGCCATCAGCGCGACGAGCAGCAGGGCGAGCGCGGCAAAAGCCAGACCCGCCCTGCCGAGATGGACGGAAAAACCGTTCACTTGGCGAGGCCGGCGGCCGAAATCGCCTCGGCCAGCGTTTCAATGCCTTCGATCGTGCGGATGGTCGGGTTCATCGCCTGCGCATCCATATCGAATACATGACCTTGCTTGACGGCGGGCATGATGCTGGCGACGGGGTCGGCTGCGAGGAACTTGTGCTTGACGGCAACATCATCGGCCGGGAAACGGCGGCGGTCCATCTTGCCGGCGACGATGACGGTCGGATTGGCCTTGGCGATGGTTTCCCAGCCGACCGTCGGCCATTCCTCATCGCTTTCGATGATATTCGTCAGCCCCAGCGCCGACATGATGTAGCCGGGCGCGCCATGGCGGCCCGCCACATAAGGGTCGATATCCAGTTCGGCGCTGGAGAACCAGAAGACGGCGGAAATCTTGCCATTCGCCGAAGCGATCTTGGCGCGGGCGGCTTCTTCACGCTTCTTCAGGTCAGCGACAACCTCTTCGCCGCGGTCCTGCACGTTGAAGATTTTGGCGAGATCGCGGATTTCCTGATAGATCAGCTCCATGGTGAAGCCGGTCTTGCGCACGCCGTCGCCGCCGCCGGAATTATCCTTGCCGACGCAATCGGCCGGCGAGGTATAAACGGGAATACCGAGTTCGGCGAATTGCGCCGGCGTGCCGACAACACCTTCCGGGCCGATCTGCCACTGGAACTGCGTCGTTACCAGGTCCGGCCTCTTGCCGACAACGGCTTCGAAACTCGGATCATTGTCGGCCAGACGCTCCACCTTGGCGTTGGCTTCCTCGTAACCCTTCAGAACCGGGCCGATCCACAGCGCCGTGCCCACCACCCTGTCGGCAACGCCGAGGAGATAAAGAACCTCGGTCGTGCTCTGGCCGACGGATACCGTGCGGGCCGGCGCCTGTTTGAAAGTGATGTCCTGACCGCAGCTGTTGATCGTCAGGGGATAGACCGTTTCCGCAGCATTGGCGGCAGCGGCAGGCAGAGCTGCGAGAGCCGCGGCCAGAAGGCCGGCATAGGCCGGCAGGCGTCCAGGATTAAACATGTGTTCTCCAGTCGAAATTAAATCGCTTGTTCCAGAGCCGCAGGCGTTAGAACGCGCAGCAACAGCGGAACGTCTTGTACGGAGAACAACGACGGGACGCAAACCAAATGTTATGAAATAACATTACAATTTCCTCCTCCGGGCTTCCCCGCCCGTAACGATGGTTCATATTTTGACGGCAGGTCTCCTGGCTCACGGATTTGCGCCGTTCATCTGCCTTCCCGCATTCCGCAGAATGCAGTGGCATGACGCCTTGAGGCGTCACGGGGATGAGCGGCAATCCGCTTACAGTTGCGGGGGCAGCCACGGCATTGGGCGATCATCATCACCCGCACCATGTTCCCTATTAATCCCTTCGCCTTTCGGCTGCAGGAACCGTCGCTTTCTCACATAAGGGGCAAGAGCCGGAGCGTCAATCGCCAAAGCATGTCTCACAAGGGTATGGAAACGTTTCTGCGACAAAGACACGCACACAGCAGGAACCCAAAGTGGGTAACATGAAGCCGATGGGAAACGAGGTGTTCAGCACAGGGATGGGCCTGCCAGAGCGAAAATCCCAGCCGAGCCGGAACCTGCCGGCTGCGGCGCATTTTTTGACATGGTCGTCAGTGTTTCAATCACCACCAGCCCGGATTGCGCCAGAAAATCGGTGAGAACACCGTCATCACGCACGGCATCGAGCCGGACAAGCTGCCCGTCGAGATCGGCAAAATGCCGCCTGACCAGCGCGACTGCCTCCGCTTCCCCCTCCGCAACCACCGGGCCGATGATGTGGCCCCGCCCCGCCGCCCGCCGCAGCGCGAAGGCGGCCAGATGATCCGCCTCGAACAGGCCGTAGCCGGTGTTTTCCCGCAGGAGACGCTGCAGCACGCCCCGGCGTGAAACGCCGAAAGCCGCCCGGTCCAGATCTTCCACGGCTGGGAGATGGTGCTCCGAAACTGGCTCGATCCTCTGTTTCTTGCCAAGCTGCGGCGCCTCCGTGGAACAACGGGCCTTGCCGCGCAGAAGATGCACCCTTTCCGTATCCCCGGTAAAACCGAGCCCGGCAAATAGCCGCCGGGACACCTCCGTTGCATTCAGCCGCAAGGCGGCGGCAGGATATCTCGCCACAAGCTGCCGGACCAGCCAGGGTGCTACGCCCTGCCCCTGCAGGCGTGGGGAGACAATGACCATGCCTAACGTCGCAAAAGCCTGATCATAGGGAAAAAGCATGGCGGTTGCGACAACCCGGTCAATCTCGTCCAGCGCCGCAAGGCCCACACCGCACTGGCGCAGGAAACACCATTCATTGGCATGATACCGCCATCCGACAGCCATGGAGAGGACATGCAGATGATCGGCCTCCACCTCGGCGATATCCACGGTTCGCAACTCGAAACTATCGACTTTGAGCAGCTCCATAGCAAACGGCTCTCATTCCCTCCGGTGCGGAACCTTAAGGTCCCCGCAGCCCAGCCCACGAGATCCGAAGATAACCGGCCCTGCCCGCAGGAATTTTCTGAAAGCACTGGAAGGACACAACAATCTACCGAAATCATCGGCATTTCAGCAGATAAACGCCGCCGGCCACTCTAAGCTGCTGCGGTGAATAATCCGGCCAGCGGCCAATGGGAACGACCAGCGGGGACGACCATGAACGCAATCGAAATCCTTGAGCGTCTCGTCGCCTTCCCGTCCGTTGTCGGCACCGCCAATGGCGATATTGCCGGATGGATTGCCGATTATCTGGAAAGCCAGGGCGCGAAAGTCTCGCTGTTGCCCGGGCCGGAGGGCGACCGCGCCAATCTCTTCGCCACGTTCGGCCCGGCCGATCGGGCCGGTTATATCCTGTCCGGCCACATGGATGTGGTGCCGGCCGGAGAGCCGGAGTGGTCTTCCGACCCTTTCACGCTGAGAACCGAAAACAACCGGCTTTACGGGCGCGGAACCACGGACATGAAAGGGTTTCTCGCCACTGTGCTCGCCGCAGCGCCGGCATTTTCGCGCATGACGCTTGAACGGCCGGTACACATCGCCTTTTCCTATGACGAGGAGGCGGGCTGCCGTGGCGTTCCCCATCTCATCGCTAAGCTGCCGGAACTGTGTGCCCCGCCGGCGGGCGCCATCATCGGCGAACCCAGCAATATGCGCGCGGTTCGCGCCCACAAGGGCAAGGCCGCAGCGCGCATCACCCTGCACGGCCGGTCCGGCCATTCCTCACGGCCGGATCAGGGGATAAACGCCATTCACCTGATGACCGGCATCATGGCAAAAGCAGTCGAAACCGCCGATACGCTGACGCGGGGACCGTTCGAAGCAACCTTCGAGCCGCCCTACTCCTCCTTGCAGATCGGCACGGTCAAAGGCGGCCAGGCAATCAATATCATTCCCGATCATTGCGCCATCGAACTGGAAGCGCGGGCAATTTCGGGCGTCTCCCCGCTCGTCCTTCTGGAGCCGGTAAAAAGCGCTGTCGAAGCGCTCGCCGCAACGGGCGTCGATATCGAATGGACACCGATGAGCGCTTATCCGGCCCTGTCGCTTCCAGCCGATGCGCCGCTCGCATTGCTTCTGGAGGAACTGACCGGCACCGCCAACCTCGCAGCCGTAAGCTATGGAACGGAGGCCGGGCTTTTCCAGGCGGCGGGCATAGATGCCATCATTTGCGGCCCGGGCGATATCGGCCGCGCCCACAAGCCGGACGAATTCATAACCACGGGCGAACTTTTTGCCTGCCAGTCGATGCTGGAAACACTCGGCCGCCGCTGCGCCGCTTAACCGAACGACGGGTTTCAGATGACGTTTCTCTTCAATTCCGACGCAAAGCGCGGCGAAATCTTCCGGCAGGCTCTGGCCACCGAACTGCCGGACCTGCCATTTTCGATGGATGCCGCCACTGTCGATCCCAATGCGGTGCGTTACCTCATTACATGGACGGTGCCAGAGGATATCGCGCGTTACCGCAATCTCGAAATCCTGTTTTCGATCGGCGCAGGTGTCGACCAGTTTCACATCAGTGCAATCCCGGAAACTGTGAAGGTCGTGCGCATGGTGGATGAAGGCATCATCCGCATGATGCAGGAATATGTCTGCCTCGGCGTGCTTGCCCTTCACCGCAACCTGCCGGCCTATCTGGAACAGCAGCGTCAGCACCTATGGAAAGCCCTGCCGGGCCAGCGGCAGGTGGAGGAATGCCGGGTCGGCGTTCTCGGCCTCGGCATGCTGGGTGTTGCGGCACTGGAACGGCTGAAACCTTTCGGTTTTCCGCTTGCCGGCTGGAGCCGTTCACCGCGTCAGATCGATGGCGTCACCTGCCACCATGGCGATGATGGGCTGAAAGCCATTCTTTCCACCAGCGATATCCTCGTCTGCCTGTTGCCGCTGACGGACGAGACCACCGGGCTTCTGAATGCCGGGTGCCTCGGCCTGCTGCCGGATGGCGCGGCTCTCGTCCACGCCGGGCGCGGCAGGCAGCTCGACCATGACGCGCTCCTTGATGCACTCGACAGCGGCAGGCTTTCCGGCGCTGTGATCGACGTCACCGATCCCGAGCCGTTGCCTGAGGGCCATCGTTTCTGGACCCATCCGAAAATTCTGCTGACGCCGCATATTGCCAGCGTCACCCAGCCCCACTCCGCCGCCCGCACCGTCGTCGACAATATCAAACGATACGAATCCGGTCTCGAGCCGCTCGGCCTCGTTGACCGCAGCCGCGGATATTGATCACCCCCCATCTCAGAAAGGAAAATCCATGCCGCTTCTCAAGCCCATCGACCCCAATCCCGATTTCGAGCCGAAGGCCTCCAAGGCGTTGCCGGAACGCCTGATTGCCGGCGACCCTTCATTCAAGACCTGGGCGCTGGACGAAGCCCGCGATGGAACCGTAAAGACCGGCATATGGGAAGCGACCCCGGGCGAAAGCCGCTCCATCAAGGGCGAGACCTTCGAATTTTGCCATATTCTGGCCGGCGTCATCGAAATCACCCCTGATGGCGGCGAACCGCAGCGTTATACGGCTGGCGACAGCTTCGTCATGAAGCCCGGTTTCGTCGGCGTCTGGAAGACCATCGAAACAGTGCGCAAGATCTACGTCACCGTGAATGGATGATGTAAAACCCGCGTTTTTTTAAGGTCGCTCACGGTAGCGGCCAGAAATACACGACAGGCAGCGCGCCGCAAAAGATTGCGCTGTCTGTCGGCAACAAAACGGGATTTTCATTCATCGCCCGCGCCACAGTCGGTCGATTTCGCTTGGCGGCAGGGATTAGCTTTAAGGGCATATCCACAGAGGATTTCCCATGACGCTCAGCTTCGATCCAGACAGCCTGTCTTTGCCAATTGGCCATTTCATCGGCGACCGGCTGATCCCGGCTAAAGACGGCATCGACATGCACCGCCCATCGGACGGCATGGGATATGCCGGCTGCCCGAAGGCGGATGCGACGCTGGTGGACGAGGCGGTGCAAACCGCCAGGGCGGCGCTGAAGAGCAGCAACTGGGGCGGCGTTCGCCCGCGCGAGCGCACCAGGGTCTTGCAGCGCTGGGCCGACCTCATCGAAGCGGAAGCCGAGACCTTGGCGAAAATCGAGGCACTGTCCTCGACGCGGCCGGTGGGCCAGCTGATTGCCGGCGATATCGCCGTCACCGCCGAGCAGATCCGTTTCTTCGCCGAATTCGCCGACAAGGAAGGCGGCGATCTGGTGCCGACCGACGACAGCAGCCTCGGCATGATCATGACCGAGCCCTATGGCGTTGTCGGCGCGATCACGCCCTGGAATTTTCCCGTGTCCATGGCCGGCTGGAAGCTCGGCCCAGCGCTGGCGGCCGGTAATGCCGTGGTCCTGAAACCCTCGGAAATGACACCCTTCTCCAGCATTTTCATGGCGCAACTGGCGATCAAGGCAGGGCTGCCCGCGGGCCTCATCAATATCGTGCTGGGTGACGGGCCGGTGACCGGCAATGCCATCACCGGGCACCCTGATATCTCCAAGGTCAGTTTCACCGGTTCCACCGCTGCGGGCGCCGCCATCATGGCCAATATCGCCCGCACCGGCATCAAACCCATGACACTGGAACTCGGTGGCAAAAGCCCGCAGCTGGTCTTTGCCGATGCCGACATCGAAAAAGCGGCGGCAGCGATTGCCGGCAATATTCTTTCCAATGCCGGGCAGGCCTGTGTTGCCGGCTCACGCATCATCGTCGAGGAAGCGGCGGCAGATGCCCTTTCAGCCGCCATCATCGCCCGCATGAAGGCGGTAAAGCCTGGCCCGACATGGGACGAGACGACGCAATATTCGCCGATCATCTCCGAGGTACAGCGCAAGCGTATTGATGGCATCGTGCAGGCAGCTGTCGCCCATGGTGGCGAGTGCCTGACGGGCGGCGCGATCATGGACGGCCCAGGTTATTTCTACCAGCCGACGCTGATCGCCAATGTCGACCAGACCTCGCCCGCCGTCACCGAGGAAATCTTTGGGCCGGTGCTGACGTTGCAAACCTTCCGAACGGAAGAAGAGGCTCTGGCGCTTTCCGATCATCCGACCTACGGTCTGGCGGCGGGTCTTTTCAGCCGGGATATTTCGCGTGTCATGCGCCTGTCGCGCGCCATTCAGGCGGGAACGATCTGGGTCAACCGTTATGGCCGTTCACGCGACCACATATTGCCAACCGGCGGGTACAAACGCTCCGGCATCGGCAAGGATCTCGGGCGGGAGGCCTATCTCGCCAACCGCAAGAGCAAAAGCGTCCTGATTGGACTGTAACAGGGGAAATCTTTTGAAAACGCATCGCATCGCACTTATTCCCGGAGACGGCATCGGCAAAAACGTGACGGACGCCGCATGGCAGGTGCTCAACGCCGCCGCCAAAACCTCCGGTTTTGCGCTTGAAGGCACGGAGTTCCCCTGGTCCTGTGCCTTCTACAAGGAAACCGGCGCGATGATGCCCAAGGACGGCATCGAGACCCTGCGCGGTTTCGACGCCATTCTGCTCGGCGCGGTCGGCTGGCCGGAGCAGGTGCCGGACGCAGTGTCGCTGCACGGCCTGCTGCTGCCGATCCGCAAGGCCTTCGTGCAATATGCCAATATCCGCCCGCACCGGCTTCTGCCCGGCGTGCAGGGACCTTTGAAGGCTGACGGCTTCGACATTCTCTGCATCCGTGAAAATACCGAGGGTGAGTACTCCGGCGCCGGCGGTCGCGTGCATCAGGGCACCGATGACGAGGTGGCCGTCGAAACCTCGATCTTCACCCGCAAGGGCGTGGAGCGCATTTTGCGCTTCGGCTTCGAACAGGCGCAGAAACGTCGCGGCAAGCTTGCCTCCGTCACCAAGTCGAACGCCCAGAAATATTCGATGGTGTTCTGGGACGAGGTAACGCAAAAGCTTGCGGCAGAATATCCTGACGTCGAGGTTTCGAGCTATCACATCGACGCCATGGCGGCCCGCATGGTTATGGCTCCGGAAAGCCTCGATGTCGTGGTCGCCTCCAATCTCTTCGGCGACATTCTGACCGATCTGGGTGCCGCGATTCAGGGCGGCCTCGGTTTTGCCGCCTCCGCCAATATCAACCCTGATGGTAACGCGCCGTCCATGTTCGAGCCGGTGCACGGTTCGGCTCCTGACATCGCCCATCTTGGCATCGCCAATCCCATCGCCGCCATCTGGTCCGGTGCGATGATGCTGGAGCATCTCGGCGAAAAGGATGCCGCGGCGAAGATCATGACTGCGCTGGAAACGGCGACCGGCCGGGGCGTTGGCACCGTGCCGGGCAAGGACAAGACGGACGCCATAACGGCTGCGGTTCTCGCGGCGCTCGACTGATTTCGGAGACAGATGATGCAGGGATTGAAGGACAAGGACCTCTTCCGCCAGACAGGTTTGATCGGCGACGCATGGAAGGCTGCGGCATCGGGCAAGGTGGTCGACGTGATTGATCCCGCCACACAGACGGTGATCGGCACGGTGCCGGACATGGGCGGGACCGAAACCCGCGCGGCGATCGAAGCCGCCAATACCGCCTTCGGGCCATGGAAGAAGAAAACCCATGCGGAGCGGGCCGCCCTTCTCGAAAAATGGTTCGCACTGATGATCGAACATGTCGACGATCTCGGCCTGATCCTCACCACCGAACAGGGCAAGCCCCTTGAAGAGGCGAAGGGAGAAATCCGTTACGGCGCCTCCTTCGTCAAATGGTTTGCGGAAGAAGCCCGGCGCATCAGCGGCGGCACAATCCCCTCGCCGACGCCGGATCGGCGCATCGTGGTGCTGAAAGAACCGGTCGGTGTCTGCGGCATCATCACGCCGTGGAATTTCCCGAATGCGATGATCACCCGCAAGGTTGCGCCGGCGCTTGCGGCCGGCTGCACCGTGGTCATCAAGCCATCGGAATTCACGCCCTATTCGGCGCTGGCGCTTGGCGTTCTTGCCGAACGGGCCGGCATTCCCGCAGGCGTCATCAACATCGTCACCGGCATGCCGACTGACATCGGCAACGAAATCATGGCCAATGAGACGGTGCGGAAAATTTCCTTCACCGGCTCCACCCGCGTCGGCTCCCTTTTGATGCGCGGCGCGGCCGACAGCATCAAGCGGCTATCGCTGGAACTTGGCGGCAATGCGCCCTTCATCGTGTTCGATGATGCAGATCTGGATTTGGCCATCGAAGGCGCACTCATCTCGAAATTTCGCAATGGCGGCCAGACCTGTGTCTGCGCCAACCGCATTCTGGTTCAGTCGGGCGTCTACGATGCTTTTGCGAAAAAACTGGCTGACCGTGTCGATGCCATGCGCGTCGGCCCCGGCACCGAGCCAGGTGTTGCCATCGGCCCGATGATCAACGAACCGGCCATCGCCAAGATCCGCGCCCATGTCGATGACGCCATCTCCAAGGGTGCGACGATCATCACCAAGCCGCATGATCTGCCGGATGGTCCGCAATATACCGCTCCGGTGGTGCTGACCGGCGCGACCACCGCCATGCGGCTGGCAAGCGAAGAGACCTTCGGTCCGGTGGCGCCGCTTTTCCGTTTTGAGACGGAAGAAGAAGCCATTGCCATTGCCAACGGTACGCCCTTCGGCCTTGCCGCCTATTTCTACACCGAAAGCCTCAAACGCGCCTGGCGCGTGGGCGAAGCGCTGGAATTCGGCATGGTCGGCCTCAACACAGGCGCGATCTCCACCGAAGTGGCACCCTTCGGCGGCGTCAAACAATCCGGCCTTGGCCGCGAAGGCGCGCAGGTCGGTATCGAGGAATATCTGGAAATCAAGACGTTCCACATCGGCGGGCTCACCTGAGTCTTGGGCTTTCTCCCCGCCTCAAGGGCCGCTTTGCGGCCCTTCTTTTTGTGCCGATACCAACAAAAAAGCGGCCCATCGGCCGCCCTCTCCTCCGTCATCCTCGGGCTTGACCCGAGGATCCATTCTTCGTGTGGCAGTGGATCCTCGGATCAAGTCCGAGGATGACGTCGAGTGTAGGGGAATACCCTCTCAGCGCTCGATGACGCCCTCTTACTGAAACTTGTCCAGCATCTTATAATAATAGCCCACCAGCGGCAGGAACCACGGTTTGCCGAAATGGCCTGGCACCGCCGGCCAGTCGAGCCCCTTCAGCGGGTTGTTGTCCGGCCGGCCCAGAATGGCATCGGCCATGATCATGCCAAGATGGGTGGAGAGCTGGGCGCCGTGGCCGGAATAGCCCATGGCGTACCAGACGCCGTCATGAAAACCGGCGCGCGGATAACGGTCCTTGGTCATATCCACCAGACCGCCCCAGCAATAATCGATCGGCACATGCGAAAGCTGCGGGAAGATGCGGTGCAGGGCTTCCGTCAGGATCGCGCCGCTCTTGGCATCCGAACGCTGGTCGGATGTGGCGGAAAAACGCGCACGGCCACCGAAGATCAGCCGATTATCCGGGGCAAGCCGGAAATAATTGCCGATATTCATCGAGTTGACATAGGTGCGGTTGCCCGGAACCGAGGCCCGAACTTCCGCATCCGTCAGCGGCCGCGTGGCGATGATGAAACTGCCGACGGCGATGATGCGGCGACGGAAATAACCGAAGTTGGCGGGCGTGTAAGCGCCGGTCGCCACCAGAACATTATCGGCCGTCACCTTGCCGCGTGTGGTTTCCAGCGTGTGGCTTTTGCCGTTCTGCGCGTGCTTCGTCACCGCCGCATTTTCGAAGATCACCGCGCCATGACGGCTGGCGGCCTCCGCAAGGCCGGCCACATAGCGCCCCATATGCATCATGGCACTCTTTTTCGACAGCATGCCGCCATAAAAGGGTGAGCCGATTTCCGCCTTGAGATCGGCGACGGACAGAAGTGCCGTGTCGGGATCGACCTCGGCATGCAATGCCTCGAAATTCTTCGCCAGACCTTCGAAATGCTGCGGCTTGGAGGCGAGTTTCAGCTTGCCCGAGCGGCGAAAATTGCAGTCGATGCCTTCTTCGGTGATCAGCGCTTCCAGCGTATCGACTGAATCATCCAGCGCCTTATAGAGAGCGATGGCGCGTTCCTTGCCGAGCTCCGCCTTGGCGGAGAGATAGGAATGGGCAAGACCATTGTTGAGATGCCCGCCATTGCGGCCGGAGGCACCCCAGCCGACACGTTCGCCCTCCAGAACCACCACGCGCGCGCCCGCCCTGGCAAGCTGGCGCGCGGCACCGAGACCGGTGAAACCGCCGCCGATGACGGCGACATCATAATGGCCTTCGACGGGACCTTGCGCCGCCCCCGCAAACAGGGGCGCCGTGTCGTGCCAATAGGAGACGAACTTCATGGTCCCGACCTTTCCTTACAATCCAACCACGCCTGCGAGGCCGGAAATATCGGCGATTTCGACATAACCGTAATAGGGGTTGGCCGGCTCGTGACCGCGGTTGACCCAGACCTTGTTCTTGATACCGAGATCATGGGCCGACATCAGGTCGTAACGGAAGGAGGAGGAGACATGCAGCATGTCTTCGGGGCCGCAGCCGAGCATGTCGAACATATATTCAAAGGGCCTGAAACGCGGCTTGTAAGCCTGCGCCTGCTCAGCCGTATAGACCGCATGGAAAGGCGCACCAAGCTTTTCGACATTCGACATGATCTGCGAATTCATGGCGTTGGACAGAATGACGAGCGGAATCTCTTTCGCCACCTTTGCAAGTCCGGCCGGCACATCGGCATGCGGACCCCAGGTCGGAACACGCTCGTAAACGAAGGTCGCGTCCTCATCCTTGAAAGCAACGCCATTGCGCTTGCAGGTGCGCGAGAGCGAATTGTGAACCACCTGGGCATAGGGCTTCCAGTCACCCATGATCTCATCCAGACGATAAGCCGAAAAATTCTTGATGAACTGCTGCATCTGCGCTTCGTCCAGACGATCGCCATAGAGATCGCGGGCAGCCTCGGCCATCTGGAAATTGATCAGCGTGCCGTAGCAATCGAAGGAAATGTATTTCGGGCGGAAGATGGTCATGTCGTCGTCATCCTTGCTTGGGGATCGGGCGTGGCCGGAATAATGAGATCATAGAAAGCCTTTGTCCGGTCGGCGCACCGCAATTGCCGGTCGCGAAAGCAGATTGTTGCGTATGCAGCCGCCAGTTTGGCAGAGAGTTGCGTATGGAGAAACCGAAAGCCGCCGCCCATGCCCGGTTTGAGCCCGGATGTGGACAACAGGCGGCATAAGATGCGGCGGCGGATAAAAGCAACAGCGAAACATATCGAACCTTCCCATTTGTCGGGACAATCTTCTTCAGACGTCAGTCTATCAATGAATAACAAGAGCAAACGGAGTTCCGGCATGCAGGCCAGCCCCATCGAAATCCAGTCTTTTCAACCCGAGCATCTCGATGCCGCCGTCGAATTGTCACGTCAGGCAGGATGGCCGCACCGCAGGGAAGACTGGGCGCTCGTCCTTTCGCTGAGCAAGGGTTTCGTCGCGCTGGAAAACGGTCGCGTCGTGGGAACCGCGATGGCGACACTTCTTGGAGATGGCTGCGCCACCGTCAATATGGTGATCGTGGATGAGACGATGCGCGGCCGCGGTCTCGGGCGCCAGCTGATGCGGGCGGCAATGGATGCAGCGGAAAATCGCGAGTGCCGTCTGGTCGCAACGGCTGACGGCCTGCCGCTTTACGAAAAGCTGGGCTTTGCCGCTTTCGGCGAGGTGCTTCAGCATCAGGGCACTCCGGCCGCAACGGAAAGGCCGGCCGATGTGGCATGGGCAGAAACCGTCGCTCCGGCCACGCTTGCAGCACTTGATACGCAGGCTTTCGGCGCGGATCGCACGGCGCTTTTTGCAGCCCTTGCGGAGAGGGCGCGTTTCGCGCTGGTAAAGGAACAGGGTGTCATCAAGGGATTTGCCGCGCTCCGCGCCTTCGGACGCGGCGAAGTCATCGGCCCGGTTGTGGCGGAAAATGCTGAAATCGCTAGAGATTTGATCGCGTTCATCCTGTCCGAGCGCCCCGGCGCCTTCCTGCGCGTCGATACCACCGCCGATACGGGCCTTGCACCCTGGCTTGCTGAAAAAGGTCTTGGCCATGTCGGTGGTGGCATCGCCATGCGCCGGCCGAAGGCCGACATCGCCCCCGACAGAAAACTGAAAACATTCGCATTGACCAGCCAGGCACTTGGCTGAATCCGGAGAGACCTCATGTTAAGCAATTCCCTGATCGAACTGGACCGCGCCCACCTCGTCCATCCCGTCTCGTCTTTCCGCGGCCATGAGAAGCTCGGCGTGCGGGTGCTGCAATCGGCAAACGGCGCCACCGTCACCGACATGACCGGCCACCAGCTCATCGACGGCTTTGCCGGCCTATGGTGCGTCAATGCAGGTTACGGGCATGAGAGCATCGTCGAGGCCGCGACAAAACAGATGCGGGAATTGCCCTATGCCACCGCCTATTTCGACATTGGCAGCGAACCGGCGATCCGCCTTGCCTCCGAACTTGCCGACCGCGCGCCGGGCGACCTCAACCACGTCTATTTCACGCTTGGCGGTTCCGACGCGGTGGACAGCACCATTCGCTTCATCCGTTATTACTGGCACGCCAAGGGTGAGCCGCAGCGCGACCAGTTCATTTCCATCGAACAGGGTTATCACGGCTCCACCACGGCCGGTTCGGGCCTCACCGCCCTGCCCGCCTTCCATGCCGGTTTTGGCGTACCTTACGATTGGCAGCATAAAATCCCGTCGCATTATGCCTACCGTAACCCGGTCGGAAGCGACCCGGCCGCCATCATCGCCTCTTCGCTGCAAATCCTGAAGGACAAGATCGAGGCCATCGGGCCGGACCGCGTCGCCGCCTTTTACGCGGAACCCATTCAGGGCTCGGGTGGCGTTCTCGTTCCGCCGCCGGGCTGGATCAAGGCCATGCGCGAACTCTGCCGGTCCTATGGCATCCTCTTCATCGCCGACGAGGTGATTACCGGTTTTGGCCGCACCGGGCCCCTCTTCGCCTGCACCGACGAGGACATCGTGCCGGACTTCATCACCGCCGCGAAAGGCCTCACCTCCGGCTATGTGCCGATGGGCGCGGTGTTCATGGCCGATCATGTTTATGATACAATAGCCGACTTCGCTGGCGAAGCGGCGATCGGGCATGGTTACACCTATTCCGCCCACCCCGTCAGCGCCGCCGTCGGGCTGGAAGTGCTGAAGCTTTATGAAGGCGGACTGCTGGAAAATGGCCGCCGCGCCGGGGCGCGGCTGATGGCCGGGCTGGAGGGCCTGAGAAGCCACCCGCTGGTGGGCGATGTTCGTGGCCGTGGTATGCTCGCCGCTGTCGAGCTTGTGACCGACAAGGAAAAAAAGACCCCGCTGCCGGCCGCCGCCGCACCGGCCCGGAAGGTTTTCGACCGCGCCTGGGAAAACGGCCTCATCGTCAGGGCCTTCGCGAACGGTATTCTCGGTTATGCGCCGCCACTCTGCTGCACCGACAGTGAAATCGATGCGATCATCGAGCGGACGTTGAAAACCCTGAACCAGACGCTCGAGGACCCGGCGGTGCGGGCGGCAATGGCCTGAAGCACCAGCACGGCGGCATCGCGACACCACCTCGAAATGTCGCAACACACCACATATTCGCAATATTCTGCCGAAGAGCCGATCCATTTCGGCGAATCCGGTGTGCTGGAAGTGCCAAACTATCCTTAGAAAAAGCACAAAGCGCCATGAAAACCGGCGTTTTCAAAAATAGGAACGGGACAAGGATCTCGTCCGGGAACAAAATAAAATGCCGCAACCTCCCCCAAGAGGACGAGGCGGCAGAGCGGAGACCGACATTGCCCAAAAAATTGAGTGACTTCAAATATATGAGCTTCGATGTGGTGGGAACCCTCATCGATTTCGAAGGGGGTCTGAAATCGACCCTGACGCAGATCGGTGCTGAGAATGGCGTCGAAGTCGATGGAGAAAAGGCGCTCGGCCTTTACCGCGCGGCCCGTTATTCAGACGCGACCGATCTGTTTCCGGACGATCTCGTCCGCGTGTACCTCATCATCGCTCCGCAACTTGGCTTGCCGGCAGAACGCGCTCTTGGCGAACGCCTGCGCGACGCCGCCAAGAACTGGAAGGGTTTCGAAGACAGCCGTGCCGCCATGGCGCAGCTTGCAAAGACACACCGCCTCATCGCCATGACCAATGCGCAGCGCTGGGCCTTCGAACATTTCTCGAAAGAACTCGGCAATCCCTTCCACGTTGCTTTCACGGCGGATGATACCGGCACCGAAAAGCCGGACCCGGCCTTTTTCGAGAAGGTCTTTGCGTTTGTTGCAAGCGAGGGCGCCTCGAAGGACGACATCCTGCATGTCGCGCAAAGCCAGTACCACGATATCGGCATTTCCCGGAAGCTGGGCATGACCAATTGCTGGATTGAGCGCCGCCACGACCAGAAGGGATATGGCGGCACGATCGAGCCGGAAAACTTTACCGAGCCGGATTATCACTTCACCTCGATGGCCGGCCTTGCCGAAGCCGCGAGGCAGGCGGGTGGCTGAACCACCCTCCACCAGAGGCGTGGCGCGAACTGGGACGCGGACCGCCGGAATTTTCTGCAGACACATTTCAACAAATCATACAAAAGGGGAAGACCATGAGTGACAGGATTACAAACTGGACCCGCTCCGACGATGCCGCCGTTGAACAGGCGATCCGTCGCGGCGCGACGCGGCGTGAGCTGCTTCACATGATGCTGGCCGGCGGCGTCGCCCTGTCCGCCGGTTCGGCCATTCTTGGCCGCGCCTCACAGGCGCTCGCGGCCACTCCGGTTTCCGGGGGCACGCTGAAGGCGGCCGGCTGGTCCTCATCCACAGCCGATACGCTCGATCCCGCAAAAGCCTCGCTTTCCACGGATTATGTCCGTTGCTGCGCGCTTTATAATCGGCTGAGCTTCCTCGATGCTTCCGGCACGCCGCAGATGGAGCTGGCCGAATCCATCGACTCCAAGGATGCCAAGACCTGGACGGTAAAACTGCGTTCCGGCGTCACCTTCCACGACGGCAAGGCGCTGACGGCCGATGACGTGGTCTATTCGCTGAAACGCCATCTCGATCCGGCTGTCGGCTCCAAGGTCGCCAAGATCGCCGCCCAGATGACCGGCTTCAAGGCGCTCGACAAGAGCACGGTCGAGATCACGCTTGCCAGCGCCAATGCCGACCTGCCGACGATCCTTGCCATGCACCACTTCATGATCGTCGCCGACGGCGCGACCGACTTCTCCAAGGGCAACGGCACCGGCGCCTTCAAGCTTGAAACATTCGAGCCGGGTGTGCGCTCGATCATGTCCAAGAACAGCAATTACTGGAAATCCGGCGGCCCGCACGTCGACAGCTTCGAGTTCTTCGCGATCTCGGACGACAATGCACGCGTCAATGCGCTTCTCTCCGGCGACATCCAGCTCGCGGCCGCCATCAATCCGCGCGCGCTTCGCCTGCTCGACAAGCAGGAGGGTGTCGTCCTGTCGAAGGGAACTTCCGGCAACTACACCAATCTCAACATGCGCCTCGATCAGGCTCCGGGCAACAAGGCCGATTTCATTGCCGGCATGAAGTCGATCGTCAACCGTGAGCAGATCGTCAAGGCGGCCTTGCGCGGTCTTGGTGAAGTCGGCAACGACCAGCCGGTTCCGCCCATGAGCCCCTATCATAATCCGGACCTGAAGCCGAAGGCCTTCGATCCCGAGAAGGCCAAGTTCCACTTCGAGAAAGCCGGCCTCCTCGGCCAGTCCATCCCGGTCATCACCTCGGATGCGGCAAATTCGGCCATCGACATGGCGATGATCATCCAGGCCTCCGCTGCCGAAATCGGCCTCAAGCTGGATGTGCAGCGTGTTCCTGCCGACGGTTACTGGAGCAATTACTGGCTGAAAGCGCCCATCCATTTCGGCAACATCAACCCGCGCCCGACACCGGACATCCTGTTCTCGCTGCTTTATGCGTCCGACGCCCCCTGGAACGAGAGCCAGTACAAGTCGGAGAAATTCGACAAGCTGATGCTCGAGGCGCGCGGCCTGCTCGATATGGAGAAGCGCAAGCAGATCTACTTCGAGATGCAGACGATGATCGCCGACGAAGCCGGCACCATCATTCCCGCCTATCTTACCAACGTGGACGCCATCAGTTCCAAGCTGAAGGGGCTGGAAGCCAATCCGCTCGGCGGCATGATGGGTTATGCCTTTGCGGAATACGTCTGGCTCGAAGCCTGATAGACCATGGAGCCGGGCGCAAAAGCAGCGCCCGGCCAAGTTTTCCGCCGATGCGGAAAGCCTCCACAAACAGGCAGGTCGCAGGAGCATGTGAATGAACAGCCGGATATTGTCCCTTGTCGCACGGCGGCTGGTCGTCATGCTGACGACGCTGCTGATCGTGTCATTTATCGTCTTTTCCGCCACCAGCCTGCTGCCCGGCGATACGGCGACGATCCTTCTCGGTCAGGCGGCAACGCCGGAGGCCGTAGCCGGCCTGCGCACCGCCATGCATCTCGACGATCCCGCCCTGCTGCGCTTCGTTCGCTGGCTTTTCGGCCTGCTGCACGGCGAACTCGGCACCTCCTATGCCAACAACATGGCGATTGCCGATCTCATCGGCCCGCGCTTCGTCAACTCCATGAAGCTGGCCGGCATCACCACGCTCATCGCCGTGCCACTGGCGCTCACACTCGGCATCAGCTCCGCCATGCTGCGTGGAACGCTTTATGACCGCATCGTTACGGTGCTCACCATCGGCGTCATTTCCGTGCCGGAATTCATGATCGCCACGCTCGCCGTCCTGCTTTTCGCAGTTTATCTGAAATGGCTGCCGGCGCTGTCGCTGGTCAGCGAAGTTCACACGCTGTTCGATGTGCTGCGCGTTTACGCCATGCCGGTCATAACGCTAACCTTCGTCGTCTCGGCCCAGATGATCCGCATGAGCCGCGCCGCCGTGATCGAGACGCTGGATACGCCCTATGTCGAAATGGCGCTTCTGAAGGGCGCGCCGCGTATGCGCATCGTGCTGCGTCACGCGCTTCCCAATGCGCTCGGCCCCATCGTCAATGCGGTGGCGCTGTCGCTTTCGTACCTTGTCGGTGGCGTCATCATCGTCGAGACGATCTTCAACTATCCCGGTATCGCCAAGCTGATGGTCGATGGCGTCGCCACCCGCGATCTGCCGCTGATCCAGACCTGCGCGATGATCTTCTGCGTCGGTTATCTCCTGCTCATCACGACGGCTGACATCATCGCCATCATGTCCAATCCGAGGCTGCGCTGATGGCCGATCATATCAAGACATATCAGGGGACCTCGCGTTTGGGTTACAAGATCAACGCAGTCGGCGTTTTCGGCTTTCTCGTCATCTTCCTCTGGGCCATGGTTGCGATCTTCGCGCCCTATCTCATTCCCCATCCGGTAGGTGAAATCGTCGATCTCGATTATTTCGGGCCGATGACGTCAGATCTCTGGCTCGGTTCCGATTATCTCGGCCGCGACGTATTCTCCCGTATCCTCATGGGTGCGCGTTTCACGGTCGGCATTTCGCTGGCGGCCGTCACCATCGCCTGCACCTGCGGCGTCGTGCTTGGCATGTGCGCCGCCGTCATCGGCGGCTGGTTCGATGCGGCACTCAGCCGTTTCCTCGATGCGGTGAACTCCATCCCAAGCAAGCTGTTCGGCCTCGTGGTCGTGGCGGCCGTCGGCTCGTCCATTCCGGTGCTCATCGTCACGCTGTCGGTCATCTATACGCCCGGCGCCTATCGTTTCGCCCGGGCGCTGGCCGTCAATGTCAACACCATGGATTTTGTCACCGTCGCACGGGTGCGCGGCGAAAGCCTGCTTTATCTCATCAGTTCCGAAATCCTGCCCAACATCATCCGGCCCGTACTTGCCGATCTCGGCGTGCGTTTCGTCTTCATCGTGCTGCTTCTGTCCGGCCTGTCCTTCCTCGGTCTCGGCCTGCAGCCGCCAAACGCCGACTGGGGCGCGCTGGTGCGTGAAAACATCGGCGGCCTGCCCTTTGCCGCACCGGCGGTCATCTTCCCGTCGCTGGCGATTGCCAGCCTGACAATCAGCGTCAACCTGCTGATCGACAATCTGCCGCAGAAAATCCGCGACAGGAGCGAATAATGAGCAATCTCGTTGAAATCCGTGGACTGAAGGTCGAAGCCACCACCGATTCCGGCCGCCGCATCGATATCATCAAGGGTATCGACATCGATATCGCCGAGGGCGAGATCGTCGCGCTGATCGGCGAAAGCGGTTCCGGCAAGACTACCATCGCGCTGACCCTGATGGGGTATGCACGGCCGGGATGCCGCATTTCCGGCGGCAGCGTCACGGTGGCAGGCCGGGACATGGTGCAGCTTTCCGAAGCCGAGCGCGCCAGGGTGCGCGGCACGAAAATATCCTATGTGCCGCAGAGTGCGGCCGCCGCATTCAACCCGGCGCAGAAAATCATCGATCAGGTCATCGAAGTCACCCGCATACACCACCTTATGCCGCCTCAGGAGGCGCGTAAAAAAGCGGTTGAGCTTTTCAAGGCATTGTCACTGCCCAATCCGGAAACCATCGGCGAGCGTTACCCGCATCAGGTGTCCGGCGGCCAGCTGCAGCGCCTCTCGGCCGCCATGGCGCTGATCGGCAACCCTCAACTGGTGATTTTCGACGAACCGACGACCGCACTTGATGTGACGACCCAGATCGAGGTTCTGCGTGCCTTCAAATCGGCGATGCGCAAGGGCGGCATTGGCGGCGTCTATGTTTCGCACGACCTTGCCGTCGTCGCCCAGATCGCCGACCGGATTGTGGTGCTGAAAGGCGGCGAGGTTCAGGAAACCGGCACGACCAAGGATATTCTGGAGAACGCCCAACACCCCTATACCCGCGAATTGTTGACCGCCTTTAACGACAAGGTGCGTGTCGTGACACCGCTCAAACAAAGTGAGGCGACACCGCTCCTCGATATCGACCAGCTGATCGCCGGTTATGGCACGAAAGGCGATGACCGCATGCCGCTGGTGCGTGCGGTGGATTCCGTCAGCCTTGCCGTCTATCCCGGCCGCAATCTCGGCATCATCGGCGAATCCGGCTGCGGAAAATCCACACTGGCGCGGGCCATTGCCGGCATCCTGCCGGCCGCAAGTGGTCACGTCGTCTTCGAGGGCCATGAACTCAACGCCGATGCCCGGCGTCGGACCAGCGACCAGCTGCGCCGCATGCAGATCGTTTTCCAGTATGCCGATACCGCGCTCAACCCGTCGAAAGCCATCGAGGATATTCTCGGCCGGCCACTGACTTTCTACCACGGCATGAAGGGCAAGGTCCGGGATGCGCGGATCGATGAGCTGCTCGATATGGTGAAGTTGCCACGCTCGGTCCGCCACCGCCATCCTTCCGGCCTTTCCGGCGGACAGAAACAGCGCATCAACTTTGCCCGTGCGCTCGCGGCCGAACCGTCGCTCATCATCTGCGATGAAATCACCTCGGCGCTCGATACCGTGGTCGCGGCCGCGATCATCGACCTGCTTGGCGAGTTGCAGCGGGAGCTGAACCTCTCCTACATCTTCATCAGCCATGATCTTTCGGTGGTTGAGACAATCTGCGACGAAATCGTCGTGATGTATGGCGGCCAGAAAGTGGAGCATCTGGAAACCGAAGCAATCAAATCACCTACCCATCCCTATTCGAAGCTGCTCTTTTCCTCAGTGCCGAAACTCGATCCGACATGGCTTGATAATCTTCAGCAGGATGCGGAACTGGTGCGGGCGTTTTCCAAGCGGTGAGAGGTGGAAAATAGTAAGGCGTTGCAAAAACCTGGGTGAGTGCCAAAGAGGATTGAGAAGCTGTCCTCCGTCATGCCGGACTTGATCCGGCATCCAGCCACGGCGCGTCTGCGCCGTGAGAAGAGTCTTTCGCGATCAAGGACTTGATCGCGCTGGACCCCGGATCAAGTCCGGGGTGACGGAGTGTAAGTGCAACACCCTGTCAAACCCATCGCTTCTGCGGACGTCTGATGCACTCCCTCTCACCTCAAAGCGGAAACAGGCTGGTCAGCGGCATATGCGATTTGGTGATCGGCGATTTCAGCACCACGAAGCTGAAATATTTGTCGATGCCGACATCCATATCCGTCAATCGCTCCATGATCGACTGATATTCAACGATGCCCGAGGTGACGAATTTCAGCAGGTAGTCGTAGCCGCCGGAAACGAGGTGGCATTCCACCACCTGATCGATCTTTTCGACGACGCCGAGAAAGCGGGCGAAATCGATCTGGCGGTGGTTCTTGAGGGTGATTTCTGTGAAGACCGTCAGTGTCTGGCCAAGCTTGTTGATGTTGATCTGCGCCGAATAGCCTTCGATATAACCTTCCGACTGAAGCTTTTTCACCCGCATCAGGCAGGGGCTGGGCGACAGATTGACGAGTTCCGCCAATTCGACATTGGTGATGCGACCGTTTTTCTGCAGTTCATAGAGGATCTTGATATCGATCCGGTCAAGTTTCATCACGTGCGGAACCCCTTTTTTGTTTTTTCAGGCACGCGGCATAAAATTCTGGCGCGGCAGGCAAAATCTTAGCACATGGATGCCCCATGTCGACGCGGCGTTGTTTTTTTCATTCAGCATAAAGAGTTGCAGAGATGCCGCCGAACAGCAGGATATTCCAGCAGAAGGCCCAGTCTGGCAGCGTTTACACGTCAGCCAAGGTAAATTAGGACCAATATAAGGAGTCCGACCATGCCCGCCCCGCTGCAACAGATCACGACATCGCCGGAACTGCCGAAAGCCGCGGACGCCGTCATTATCGGCGGCGGCATCGTCGGCGTTTTCGCCGCCTATTACCTCGCCCGGCACGGCCTGAAAGTGGCACTGGTGGAAAAGGGCCTTGTTGGCGCGGAGCAATCCAGCCGCAACTGGGGCTGGTGCCGGCAGCAGAACCGCGATGCGCGTGAATTGCCGATTTCGACCCAGAGCCTTGCATTGTGGGAGCAATTTGCCAGTGAAAGTGGCGAAGACACCGGCTTTCGCCGCTGCGGATTGTTTTACCTGAGCGACAACGAGGCGGAACTTGCCGGCTGGGCGCGCTGGCGCGACTTTGCCCTCACCGCCGGTGTGACGACCCATATGCTGAGCGCCGATGAGGCAAGTGAGCGCGGCCGCGCCACCGGCAAACGCTGGAACGGCGGCGTCTTCTCACCCACTGACGGCACGGCCGATCCTTCCATGGCGGCACCCGCCGTGGCGCGCGCCATCATCAAACTCGGCGGCACGGTGCATCAGAATTGCGCCGCGCGCGGGCTTGAGACCGAGGGTGGCCGGGTCAGCGCCGTCGTCACCGAAAAAGGCACGATCCGCACCAAAACCGCCATCATGTCCGGTGGAGCCTGGGCGTCCTCCTTCTGCCGCCAGCTGGGCATTCGTTTCCCGCAGGCCTCCGTCCGCTCCTCCATCCTTTCGGTTACGCCAGGTGCGGAAGGCCTGCCGGATGCGCTGCACACCGCCGCCGTCTCCGCAACGAAACGGTACGATGGCGGTTACACGCTCGCCATCAGCGGGCTGGGACGCATTGACCCGACAGCGCAGCAGATGCGTTTTGCCCGCGAATTTATTCCGATGTTCCTCAAGCGCTGGCGCAGCCTCCGGCCGGGTGGGCTGGAAGGCATTCGCGGCGGCCACGAGACGCTGAAACGCTGGCGGCTGGATGCACCGACACCGATGGAACGGGTTCGCATTCTCGATCCGAAACCCAATGCCGCCGCCATTCGCGAGACCCACAAAAGGGCGCTGGAACTTCTGCCCGCTCTCAGCAAAACGCGGATTTCCGCCGCCTGGGCCGGTTTCATCGACAGCACGCCGGATGGCGTTCCGGCCATTGGCGAAACCAGCGAATTGCCCGGCTTTATCCTCGCGGCCGGCTTCAGCGGTCATGGCTTCGGCATCGGACCGGGGGCTGGCCATCTGATCGCCGATATCGTCACGGGTTCGAACCCGCTCGTCGATGCCGCGCCCTATCACCCCAGCCGTTTCCTTGATTCGTCATGGGGCAAGGTCGCGGATTTCTGACGCCACGACAACACGACAATATCCGCAGGCGAACCCACGGATATTGTCGTCCGCCGCATTCGTTCGAGCAATCAGCTTTTCGGCAGGCCGGGCGGGTTGGTGCGCGATTCCGGCAGCGCCTCTTCCGCAAGCTGCCAGCGATCGAGAATTTTTGCGTAAGCACCGCTCTTGATCAGATCGTTGGTGGCAAGCGTCAGCGCGTCGGCCAGTCCCGAACCCTTTCGGGTGGTGATGGCGACATCCGAGCGCTCCGGCCAGCCAGCGGAGAGCGTTCCCACCCGCTTGATGGTATTATCGCGCGCGGCGATGAAAACCAGCTGCGCATGCGGCTGGACAATCACATCCGCCCGGCCCGCCGAAAGGGCGACGAGCCGGGTGGCTTCGTCATCGTAATATTGCAGCTCAATCGGTTTCAAACCGGCGGCGACATTCTCGTCGCTCCATTTCAGCAGAATACGCTCCTGATTGGTACCGGCGCCGACAATGATCCTCAGACCAGCCGCATCCTTCGGCTCGCGGATGGAAGTTATGCCGCTGTCGGATTTGACGAAAAAGCCGTGCAGACCCTGCCGATAGGTGGAGAAGTCAAACTTCTCCTTGCGCTGTTCGGTCACGCCGACATTGGAGATGACAGCATCATATTTGCCCGAGGCAAGGCCGAGCGGCCAGTCGGCCCAGGCCACGGCCACCAGTTCCAGCTCCAGCCCGAGGCTGTCGGCCACAGCGAGCGCGTAATCGGGGTCTGCGCCCACCACGGTCTTCGCATCCGTCGCATAGGTGGCCAATGGCGGCCCGCCGGGAGAGACGGCGACGGTGAATTTGCCCGGCGTGGCGAACTTGAAATCCTTTGGCACGGCGGCAATGGCGGCGGGGTCTTTTTCGACCCTGATACGACCGGGCTGATCCGGCGACAGATCGAAAACATCCGTTGCCAAAGCCGAGCCTAAACCGGCGACAGAGAGAAAGGCACCGAGCGTGGCCGTGGCGAGACGAGAGGTGAAGGTCATTGTGGTTTCCCGATAGGATGATTGCGGGACGGAGGTGGCGCGGGCGGGAGGATGCCCGCACCACCGGCTGAGTGATGTCCCACCTTCAACTCAGCTTTTGGCTACTCAACTTTCACGCTCAGCTCTTGGGCAGGCCGGGCGGATTGGTGCGGGATTCGGTGATAGCTTCGGAACCGAGATTCCAGCGGGCGAGAACCTTGCCGTAATTGCCGTTCTTGATCTGGGCGTTCAGCGCAGCGGTGATGGCCTCGGCTATGCCTGCGTCCTTTTTCGAAGCGACGGCAATCTCGGCCGCTTCCGGCCAGCCGCCGGAGAAGGTGCCGACAAGCTTCGTCTTCTTCTGGCTTGCCGCCTGAAAGGCCGAGGTCGCGTTGGGGCCGAGATAGGCATCCGCGCGGCCGGATTGCAGGGCGACGTCAAGCACGGCCTGATCGTCGTAATATTGCACCTCGGTATCGGCCAGCCCCTTGGCCTTGTTGTCCTTGATCCATTTCAGCAGGATCTGCTCCTGATTGGTGGCGGCCCCGACGATGACCTTCAACCCGGCGACATCCTCCGGCTTGCCGATTGATGTGACCTTGCTGTTATTGCCGACGTAAAAGCCGAGCAGATCGTTGCGATAGCTGGAAAAATCGAACTTTTCCTTGCGGGCTTCCGTCACCGTGATGTTGGAGGCGACGGCGTCATATTTGCCGGAAGCAAGACCGAGCGGCCAGTCGGCCCAGGCGATGGGCACAAGCTGCAGCTCAAGGCCGAGGCTGTCGGCGACCAGCTGGGCGATGTCCGGCTCCACGCCGATCGGCGTTTTCGTGTCGCTCGCATAGTCCACCAGCGGCAGGCGGAAGGGAACGGTCGCGACCGTCAGCTTTCCGTCGGCGATGAATTTGTGACCGGCGGGCAGAAGCTTGATTGCCTCTTCCACCTTTTCGGCGCGCACCCGCCCCTTCTGCTCGGGCGACAGATCAACCTCCTGCGCATGCGCGACCGGGATGAGCGCGGCGGTGGCGGTGAAAAGACCGCCGGCGAGCAGGGACAATAATTTCGATGAAAATGCCATGTGAGTGTTTCCTTTGTTGTTGATTAGAGAACTTTTGCGAGAAATTCGGCCGTGCGCGGGTGATCCGGCTTGTTGAACACCTTCTCCGGCGTGCCCGTTTCGAGAATGCGGCCCTGTTCCATGAAGACGACCCTGTCGGAGACTTCGCGGGCAAAGCCGATTTCGTGGGTGACGATGATGAGGGTGACGCCGGAGCGGGACAGCTCCTTGATGACGTCGAGCACCTCATTGACCAGCTCCGGGTCGAGCGCGGATGTCGGCTCATCGAAGAGCAGCACCTTCGGCCGCAGCGCTAAGGCCCGGGCAATCGCCACGCGCTGCTGCTGCCCGCCGGAAAGCTGGCGCGGATAAGCCCCTGCCTTTTCGGCAAGACCGACACGGGCCAGAAGATCGCGCGCCTCGGCTTCCGCCTGTTCTTTCGATATGCCGCGAACCACGACCGGCGCTTCGGCGATGTTTTCAAGCGCCGTCAGATGCGGGAACAGGTTGAAGCTCTGAAACACCATACCCACTTCGACGCGGCGTTTCAGAATGTCCTTTTCCTTCAGCTCATAAAGCGTGTCGCCTTTCTGACGATATCCGACCAGTTCACCGTCGATGGCGATGAAGCCGTCGTCGACACGCTCCAGATGGTTGATGGAGCGCAGCAAGGTCGACTTGCCGGAACCGGACTGGCCGAGAATGGTGGTGACGCTGCCTGCCGGAATGGAGAGCGTGACATCGTCCAGCACCTTCAGTGTTCCGAAGGACTTGGAAACGCCGTGGATATTGACCGAGCCGCCACGATTGCCGAGCTGGAAACTTCCTGTCCTGGCGGCAGCCGGTCGTTCAGATCTTTCAATGGCGGGCGCTGGCGTCTCCACCGCTTCCGGCAAAGGCTTGCGCGGCAGGAAGGTGCGGTAGAGCGTGGCAAACAGCGAGGGCGGCGGATTGCGTAGCGCGCCGCGCGAGAAGTGCCGTTCGATATGGTGCTGAACGATGGAAAGCGCGGTCAGGATCACCAGATACCAGACAGTGGCGACCATCAGCAGTGGGATCACTTCCAGATTGCGGCGATAGATGATCTGGATCGTATAGAACAGTTCCGGCAGCGCGAGGATATAGACCTGCGACGTGCCCTTTGCGAGCAGAATGATCTCGTTGAAACCATTGGGCAAAATGGTTCGCATCGCCTGCGGCAGCACGATCCGCGAAAATTGTCGGCGGCGCGGCAGGCCGAGGGAAGCGGCCGCTTCAAGCTGGCCCTGTTCCACCGAGAGGATACCGCCACGCACGATTTCCGATGAGAAAGCCGCGGCATGCAATGTCAGCCCCAGAACCGCTGCGGCAAAGGGTGTCATCAGCTGCGTCGTGTTCCAGCTGAAGAAATTGATGCCGGTATAGGGCACACCGATCGTCACGGTCTCGTAGAGATATCCGAGATTGTTGAGGATCAGCAAAAGCACGATCAGCGGAATGGAACGGAATATCCAGATATAGGTCCAGGAGATCGCGACAAGCAGGGGCGAACCCGAAACACGGGCGAGCGCCAGAACCGTGCCGAGCACGAAACCCAGAAAAGCCCCGAGCACGGTCAGCAGCAATGTCCGGCCGAGCCCCACAAGCACCGGCTCTGCAAAGAACCATTCCGCAAACACGTTCCAGCCCCAGCGGGGGTTGCCGAAGACGGAGTGCAGGATGGCGGCAATGATGAGAACCGCAAGCACGGTGCCCGCCGTGCGCAGCGGATAACGGGCGGGGACGACGCGAAAATGCGCGTAGCCGTGCCTGGCCGGCTCATCCTTCTGTTCGCTCACCGCAACATGCGGAAAATCGGAGGCTATTGTCATCGGAGAAAGCCTTTCAGGGATGAACGGGAGAGAGTTGCGGCCGGGCGGCCTGTATTGGCGCACCGTCCGGGATGGAGGTGGCCGTGTCGGAAAGAAATTTTTCGAAGGGCAAGGACCGGATCGTCTCGGGATCGGCCGCGGTATCGAACAAAGCGCGATAACCATTGGTGAGATAAAGGCCGACCGCTTCCGGCTGGCGGAAGCCGGTGGTCAGATAAACGCGGGCATAACCCTGCCGGATCGCCTGCTGCTCCAGTTCCCGGAGCACGATTTTCGCAAGCCCTTGCCGGCGATGAGCGGAATGGGTCCAGACCCGCTTGAATTCCGCCGTTTCGTCGTCGTAGCGCATGAAGGCGCCGCCGGCGATCGCTTTGCCGTCACGCAGCAGCAGCAGGAAATTGCCCAATGGCGGGCTGAAGGCTTCCGGCGGATATTTGTTCAGCTCCGCCTTGGCCCCTTCCGCATTGAAGAACGTGCCGTAACGGCTGTCATATTCGAACAGCAACTCCTCAAGAAGCGGGGTTGCGAGCGGATCCTTGACCGATGTGTAGAAAAAACTGTCGCTCATGTCCTTGTCCTAATTTTTGCGTCAGGAGAGATAGGCTTCCGCCAGCCGCACCCAGAAGCGTGCTGCCGGCGCGATGATCGCGTCGTTGAAATCGTAGTGGGGGCTGTGCAGCGGCGCGCTGTCGCCATTGCCGACGAAGAGATAAGAGCCGGGCCGCTCCTGCAGCATGAAGGCGAAATCCTCGCTCGCCGTGCGCGGCTGGAACGCTTCGGCGATCTGCCCGGCGGCGAAATGCCGTTTGGCGACATCACGAGCGAACGCCGTCTGAGGGACGTGATTGATGACCGGCGGGAAACCACGGGAATAGACAACCTCGGCCTTGGCACCGAAGCTCTCTGCCTGCGCTTTCGCCAGCGCCGGAAGTCGCTCCTCCAGCCTGTCACGCACGGCAGGCGAAAAAGCCCGGGCGGTGATCTGAAGCTCGACGCTCTCGGGAATGACGTTGGAGGCGGTTCCGCCATGGATGGAACCGACCGTCAGCACCGCCATATCGCGCGGATCGACGTTGCGGGAGACGATGCTCTGCAAGGCGGTGACGAAACTGGCTGAGGCGAGAACCGGATCGACCGTCTCATGCGGCGCGGCGCCATGCCCGCCCTTGCCGACAATCCGCACCTTCGCCTTGTCGACGGAGGCCATGGCGGGGCCTTCGACGAAGCCGAAATGTCCGGTGTCGACACCCGGCCAATTATGCAGGCCGAAGACGGCATCGACGGGAAACCGCTCGAACAGATGGTCTTTTATCATTGCCCTCGCACCCGCGCCGATCTCCTCGGCCGGCTGGAAGATCAGCGTCAGCGTGCCGGAAAAATTCGATGTTTCCGCAAGATAGCGGGCGGCGGCGAGCAGGATCGTCGTATGACCATCATGACCGCAGGCATGCATGGCACCCTGCGTCTGGCTGGCATAGGCAAGGCCGGTTTCCTCGATAATCGGCAGGGCGTCGATATCGGCGCGGATTCCGAGACGTTTTTCACCATGACCGCGTCTCAATGTCGCGACGACGCCGTGGCCGCCGACACCTTCCGTCACCTCATATCCGAATGACAGCAGATAACGGGCAATGAGCGCCGACGTGCGTTTTTCCTTGAGCGAAAGCTCGGGATGCCGGTGGAGATCATGCCGGATGGCGATGCTCTCGTCGATGAAGGCAAGGATTCCCCGTTCGGCGTCGTCCTGCGGACGCGCGCCGTCAATGCGGATATTCATGGTTCTGTCTCCTGCACGGCCTTTACACGCCGCGTCTTGAAATATGCGCCGGGCAGCAATCAACGCCGCCCGGCCGCAAGCTCAGGCGATGGCCTTGTCCGCGCTGCTGTCGCCGCTGGAATAGACACTTTGCCGGAAAGGCAGGCCGAGATGGTCGCGCAACGTCGCCCCTTCCAGATGCGGATCGAAATAACCGCGCCGTTGCAGCACCGGGATGACGAGACGGATGAAATCGTCCAGTCCCTCGGCAATCACCGGAAAGCCCAGAATGAAGCCATCGGCCGCATCGTGCTCCACCCAGCGGATGATTTCGTCAGCCACCTTGTCCGGGGTGCCGATGAAACCTTCACGCGGGGTCGCGGCCTCAAGCGCCGCCTCGCGCAGCGTCTGGTTCTTTTCCTTGGCGCGGCGCTTGATGCGGTCGGTCGTGGAGCGGAAACTGTTCTTGCCGATCTCGCCGAGTTCGGGGAAAGGCTCATCCAGCGGATAGGCGCTGAAATCATGATGATCGAAGAAACGGCCGAGATAGGCGAGCGCATCCTCTGTCGTAATGAGGTTGCGGATGACGTTATATTTCGCCTCCGCTTCCTCCTGCGTCTCGCCGACAATCGGGCCGATGCCGGGGAAAATCTTCACATCGGCAGCGGAGCGGCCCTGTGCGACGGCGCTCTGTTTCACACGCTTGAGGAAGGTCTGGTTTTCCTCCAGCGAAGCGGAATTGGTGAAGACGGCATCGGCATGTTTGCCCGCAAGGCCGATACCGGCATCCGAGGAGCCGGCCTGGAATACGACCGGCTGCCCCTGTGGCGAACGCTGGATATTGAGCGGGCCTTCCACCTGGAAGAAACGGCCCTTATGGCCGAGCGTATGGAGTTTGACCCGGTCGAAGAACTGTCCCGTCTCGCGGTTGCGCAGGAAAGCGTCATCGTCCCAGCTGTCCCACAGGCCCTTGATGACTTCGAGATATTCGTCGGCAATCTCGTAACGCAGCGCATGTTCGGGATGGTTGCGGCTGTAATTCTTCGCCGTGCCTTCAAGCGGCGTCGTGACCGCATTCCATCCGGCGCGACCGCCGCTCAGCAGATCGAGCGAGGCGAACTGGCGGGCAATGGTGAAGGGATCGCTATAGGAAGTCGAAACCGTACCGGCGAGACCGATCTTCGAGGTCACGGAAGCGAGCGCCGACAGGATCGTCAGCGGCTCGAACCGGTTGAGGAAATGCGGGATCGACTTGTCATTGATATAGAGCCCGTCCGCCACGAAAGCGAAGGCGATGCCCGCCGCTTCCGCCTTCAACGCGGTCTTCCTGAAGAAGTCGAAATTGACGCTGGCATCGACCGGGCTTTTGGGGTGCCGCCAGGCGTTCATATGCCCGCCGGGCCCCTGAAGCATGATGCCGAAACGGATTTTCTTTCTCGTCATGTCATTTCCTCCTGAGGACAAAATCACGCCGCCCGGGAAAGGCGATGCGTGGCCAAGAGTTCAACCGAGGCAAGCCGCTGATCGGCCCCCACATGCGGCGGTTCGATGATGAATTCCTCAATGCCGTGCTCTTCGGAAAGAGCGCGCAACGCCCGGTGAATATCCTCCGGTGCACCATGCAGCACGTTGGGCTTGCGCTCCTCGATGCGATAATCGCTATCGCCGGACTGGCGGGCAAATTCTTCCGCCTGCTCGCGGCGACCGAGATTGAAAGCCCTGCCATCGCTGAGGAACACCCGGTAGATGCGCTGGCCCTCGACCTGCCTTGCGGCATGGTCGGGATTACTGGCGGCAAAGGCCGACAAGGCGAGGATCGGGGCATTTCCGCCGCTTTCTGCATGGAAAGCCGACAGGCTGCGGCGAAGAACGTCCGGATCGCCATTGAGATGACCGGCAAAGACGAAACTCCATCCTTTTGAAGCCGCAAGCCTTGCACTTTCCGGGCTGGCGCCGAGCAGGAATCTCTCTGCCGCGACCGGCGGCGCAGGCGTTGCCTGCAATCCGGCCTGCGCATGATCCAACGGCGCGGCCCCCGATAAAAATGTGGTGAGTTCCCCGAAGGCCGTCTCGAAATCCGGCTTGCGGGCAGGATCATAGGCCTGCTGCAAGGCGGACGTCGCCAATGGCAGGCCACCCGGCGTCTTGCCGATGCCGAGATCGACCCGGCCGGGCGCCAGCGAAGAGAGGACATTGAAAACCTCGGCGACCTTGTAGGGGCTGTAATGCTGCAGCATGACACCACCCGAACCGACGCGGATACGGGATGTCTTCGCCAGTATCCACGCCACAAGCGCCTCGGGCGCGGAGCCGGCAAGCTCCGGCGAATTGTGATGTTCGGCCACCCAGAACCGACGATAACCCAGATCTTCGGCACGCCTGGCGAGATTGATCGTGTCGCGGAATGCGCCGGCCGCATCCTCACCCGCCGAAACGGGGCTCTTGTCCAGCAAACTGAGAGTATACATCATCACCTCGCACGTCTTTTGATGCATACTTTGTCTACCGATTTTATATTCTAATAAAGAACGTTCGTTCCACGTTGCGATGCGATCAGAGAAAATATTGTTTTCCGCCAGGCTTTGAGAAATCAACTCCGGCAAGATCATCCGTCACGCCGAAACATGGGTATGAGAATGACGGGCAATAAGCCGTTTTCAGCGGCACATGCCTGCGAAACGGGCTTGCGCCGGAATTCGCTAAAAACTACTTAGTAAGTTAGGAATAATATGGCCCGGCGTCGCGGAATGTGCCGGCCCTTTTTGCGGATCAGGCGATGTTGACCAAAAAAGGCAAATACGGATTAAAGGCTCTGGTCGATCTGGCGCAGCTGCCCCAAGGGGAGACTGCCTTCGTGACCGAGATTGCCACACGCAACAATATTCCGAAAAAGTTCCTCGACACCATCCTTCTCGAACTGCGCAACAGCGGTATCCTGCGCTCCAAGAAGGGACCAAATGGCGGTTATTCACTCTCGAAAACACCATCCGAAATCATGATCGGCCAGGTCATCCGCACACTGGACGGCCCCCTGGCGCCCATCCGCTGCGCAAGCCGCACCGCCTTTGAAGCCTGTGACGACTGTGACGATCCCGAGACCTGTCAGGTCAGGGTTTCGATGACGGACGTGCGCGACGCCATCGCAACAATCCTGGACAACATGACGCTCGCACAATTCGTCGCCGGGGACGGGCAGAAAGCGCGCTCCATTCCCGCTGGCAAATAGCCACCGCTATTGCCGGCGCAGATCATCTCCCAGGGATGCAAGCAGCCCGGATTCCCCCGCGCCATCGATTAGGCCAAGACGCGCCATCAGGATTTCAAGCGTGATCGCGCTGTTCCTGACCGACCGAAACGTCACGTTCTCCGAACCCACCTGCGCCGCATCGATATGCGCGGCAAGGCCGGAGATTTGTGCCTTCAGCAGTTCGATGGCGAGAAAAACCTCGCCAATGGCTGGCTGTGCCGCGCCTTCGTCCGCCAATCTGTCGATCAGCAGCACCGAAAGTTCACGCTGTTTTTCACCCAGGGCCACCGCCGCTTTCAGCAAGGTGGCAACGGAAGCGGCAAGATTTCCTGCGCCCTGCGCAAGAAAGGTGACCTGATCGGCCCGCAGCAGGCCATCCCATGATGTATCCGGCCGGTTGCGCAGCACCACGAGCAGGGCTTTTCCCGCTGCATTGACGGCTGGAACGACGATCCAGTCGGCATCGGTCGTGACCGAACGCGCGACATCATCGGGAAGCCGCAAGGCATAATCATCGTCGATCATCGGAACCGGCTGCTCCACACCCGCGTGGGAAGACACAAGCGCAAAGGTCTCGCCAAGATCAAGGCGGGCAAAAAGGGCCGCGCGCTGCTCTTCGCTGCCGGCATTACGGATGAATTCAAGCGCGGTGAAATGTTCGATCAGATCACGCGCTGCCCCCGCACTGGCCACGGCAATAATCGAAAGCGCCTGTGCGAGAATGTCATTGGTGATATCCGCCCCACCCAATTCATTCGGAACAGAGAGGGCGAGAAGGCCCGAACGGGCGATCCGCGCATGGACCTGTCCGGCATTTTCAAAGGGACATTGTTCGGCAATCGCCCGGGCCACGGTCAGCACATCGCCATCCGCGCCGAGACGTGGAGGAACGAAACGAATTCTTTCGCCGAGCGGCGTGACAGATCCCATGCTCAACTCCCTAAAAGAATAACCCGTTGAAAGCGCCGCAGCGGCCGGCGCTCAGTCCAGCGAATGATAACGCCCGTTCTGATAGACCAGCGAATGACCGGAGCCGATGCGGATCGCCTCCACCTTGCCGATGACGATGACGTGGCTGTGTCGCTCGATCGCCTCCTCGATAGTGCAGTCGATCGCCGCAACGGCATCTTCGAGAATGGGAGCGCCGCTCGCCAGCCGGGTCCACTCCGCGCCGCGATAACGATCCGCACCCTTCAGGCCGCCGATGCCGGCAAACTGGTTGGCGATGAACTGGTGGTTCGCGCCGATGATGTTGACAGCGAGGTGACCGAAACGCTGCACCACCGGCCATGTGGACGACGACCGGTTGAGCGCCACCAGAATTCTCGGCGGATCGACCGACAGGGCGGTGGCCGAGGTCACGGTCGCACCGGTGCGTGCCTCGCCTTCTCCGGCGGTGATGACGCTGACGCCACCGCCGAGCGTTCTCAGCGCCGCCTTGAGGCTGTCGGCATCCGCAGCCCTGCCCGAGACCGGATCGCGAAGATTGATGAATTGTTGATCCTTGGCCGCATATTGCAGTGTCATCGATCGCTCCTGAAAACAGCTGAATTGTTCAATAGCTAGCAGCGGCAGCAGGGGATTAAATAGACATCGTTTTCCATAATATTTATATTCTATGGAAATAATGTTCTATCTGACAAACCCCCGAATATTCAGCCCGGCCGACACGAGGCCCGGCGGTAAAAAGGGTAGCCAATTCCGCCACATATATAAGAAATTTCGTTCCAATTTTTCCGGGGCGGGGAGAGTTTATCTCCCCGCAATGGCACGCGGACCGGGACGGCCCATCCCCTCAGAAGACTGGATAAAGACCGAGCATGGCGAAGTTCATTTCGCAGATCTCTTCCCGCTCAAGTTCAAGATCGCTTTTCTCCTGCCTGATACGCCCGGAGTGATCCAGCGGATGAAGAGTGCCCTGTTCATCTCCCCGCGGCCGGCGCCGGGTCAGACCGAACAGATCGAAAGTAAACGCATGAAGTCCCTGCGGCATGTGCGCCTCCTTTGCTCAACATCCCCTATCCTCCGGCGGCAATCCAAAATCGTCAATATTTTCCATAAAATTACTATTCTATAATTGGCGAGCAGCCCGCAAATGCGGACTAAGGTTGCCAAGGCGAGGAAAATTCCATTTCGGACAGCGGAATTGGCCGTATTTCAGCATAGGGGTATCACGGCCAGGAAAGCCTGCGTTTGATAATGAGGCCCGCAAAGGCGCCAAGACCACAAAAAAGAAAAAATACCCAGCCCGACACCGCGCCCGCATGAATGCCCGACAGCAGCACGCCGATGGTGCAGCCAAGCGCGGTCATGCCACCCCAGCCCATCAACACACCGCCGGCAAAACGGCTTGCCAACCCGCCGGCAGACGGCCAGGATGGCTGGAATTTTCCCGCCGAAAGCGCGGCTGCGAAGCTTGCAAAGATCAGCCCCAGCACGAAGACGCCGTTAGGCGACAGGATCGTGGTTTTTACCGCACTGATGCAGCCGCGCACCGTATCGAGGCCCGCAAGCGTTTCCGGCACCCATGCCGCGGATGCACCGGCCGTTCTGACGACGCTGCCGAGTTCGGCGGTCACCCCAAGCGGCGCAACGCGGAAATAGGAAAAGGCGCTGATGGCTGCAACCAGAACCCCGGTGACGACCGGCGGCCAGCGTTCGACAAAAACGCTTCGCAGGGCCTGTTGCAGCCGGTTTTCCGGTACGCCCGATGGAACAGACGCTGACTTATCGAAAAAAAGGACAATGAAGATCAGCCCGGCCAAAACAAAACCGGCAAGCAGCAGCGCCAAGCCATATCCCAGATGGTGCGGCAGCCAGATCGACGGGTCGTTGAATACGCTGAGCGTATAAAGAAAATTCCAGCTGAGGAACGCCAGCAGAAAACCGAGCGCCGCACCGGCAATGGCAAGAACGGAGCCAAAGGCTCCCTCCCCCAACCGGTAAAAATGCCCCGACAGGCAGGAGCCGGAAAGTGCGGCGCCTACACCGAAAACCGTCGACGCCAACGCCAGGACCCAGCCGACCGGGCCGATATGCGCGTTGGGCGGCAGACGACCGGGCTGCGGAACCGGCATCCACGCGATGGTGATGATCTGATAAAACACCACGCCCGCAAGAAGTGCGACGAGAATTGCAAGAACGCCATCCGAGCGCCTGTCGTCGATGAAATCCCGAAAATTGCAGAGGAAGCAGAACCGTCCGCGCTGCATCACGATGCCGAAAGCGATACCGGCCAACAGTGAAAATGCAAGCTGCCTGCCGTTCTCAAGCGTCCCCAGTTGGTGAGCAGCAACAGTCAGCGTGCATAAAATGGCGAAGGCCGCGAAGCGGCGAAAGGTAAGATGCATGAAATACCGGATATGGCAGGAGAAAACGCCGGTGCGCCGCACTGACGCACCGGCTTCAAAAAGGAAGGCTGCGGCTTATTTGCCCGTCCAGACCGTACCGGTCGGGTTGCTGATGGGAACGCCGACCGCATTGCCATATTCGGTCCAGGAACCGTCATAGTTGCGGACGTCGTAACCGAGTATCTTCTTCAAGGCGAACCAGGTGTGGCTGGAGCGCTCGCCGATACGGCAATAGGTGATGACCGGGGCGGAGCCGTCGATGCCCTTTTCCGCATAGATCGCCTTGATCTCATCTGCAGATTTGAAGGTTCCGTCCTTGTTGACGATCGTGCCCCACGGCACGTTGACAGCGCCGGGAATATGACCAGCCCGCACTGACAATTCCTTGACGCCATCGGGGGCGAAAATCTTGCCGGAATATTCATCCGCCGAGCGAATATCGACCAGCTTGATATTGTGTTTGCCTTCGGCCACGGCGACCACATCAACAAACCGCGCCCGCACCGAGGTGTCCGGTTCGCCAAGTTTCAGTTTCGTTTCGGCCGTTGCGGGTGCCGATGTGTCGAAAGGCAGGCCCTGCGCTTCCCAGAGCTTACGGCCACCATCCAGCAGCTTCACCCGGTCGCCAAGGCCATAGGTTTCAAAAATCCACGCGCCCCAGGCGGCGAACCAGTTATTGTTGTCGCCATAAAGAACGATCGTCGTATCGTCACCGACACCGGCCTTTTGCAGCAGGGACTGGAAATTTTCCCGCGCGGCAATGTCGCGCCGTTCCTTGTCGACAAGGTCCGTATGCCAGTTGAGGTTCACCGCGCCGGGAATATGCCCGCGCTCGTAGACGCCCGTATCGACGCTGACTTCGAAAACCCGAACCTTCGGATTGTCGAGATTTTCCTTCAGCCAATCGGCCGTCACCAGCGCGTCCGATGCGCCGGCAGCAGACAGCGATACCGTCGACAACAACAATCCGCCGAGAGCCGACGCTACAGACTTGATCCTGGACATTCCCTTACCCCTTCCTGATTTGATGACCATTGAAAGGTCGCAACAAAATCGTCCGGAGCGAAGAAACGGTTTTTCATATTTTCTGTAGAAAATAAATGCAGTCACTCAAAACAATCAAAAGGTGAGATTCGAAATTTTCTTCGGATAAAACCGCCATAAAACTCTCAAAAGTTGTATACCGCTGAAAGCAGGACTGAACTGGAACACATCCCTTCATGAGCCGACAGATTATGGTGCGCTGGCGTCCCCCTGAAGATGCCCGCCGCGAACCACGGGTAATCCCCGTATTCTCGATCTGGCCGCAGGCGATTGGGAGCCCGCACCCGTTTTCAGGCGTGCCAGCAGGTCATATCCCTCTGGCCACCTTCCAAAACCGGCAGCGATATTGATATGCCCTGCCGGGCCAAGATTGACGAGATCGCTTCCCCAGCTGGCGGCCGTATATGCCAGGTCTTCCGGGCTCATATAGGGGTCGTTCATACTACCGACGACGAGGCTGGGGAAAGCAAGCGGCGCCAGGGGAAAGGCTCCGAACCGGACAATACAGGGATGCATCGCTTCCACCCTGTCCAGATGGGCCGGTGCGACAAGAAGCGCACCTCTAATTTTTGCCGCCGCCGGCCGGGAGGCCATATTCGCGACCAGCACGCAACCGAGGCTGTGGGCGACGATATAGGCGCTGTCGACCAAGGCAAGCGCTGCTTCAAGACGATCGCGCCAGTCCTCGAGAACCGGGCATTGCCAGTCATCCTGATCTACCAGCTGCGCTGCGGGATCATCCAGCAGCCAGTGCCGCTGCCAATGCCCCTCATCCGAACCGTTCAGTCCGGGAACAATCAAGGTGGTACACATGCCTGCTCCGTGGTTGCGGGTGGTCCGTGCAAAGCATGATGATTTTTACGATTTCAGTCGAATGCTCGCTTGCTCACCTTTCTGGATCAAAGAAAAAATCGATCTGAAGAAATTCGATACAGAAGAAAATGCGTTCTCAACCGCCGATAAATTCCTGTTCAGACGGAATCATTTACTCACATTTTTTACATAGAAAATATGTGCAATATATTCACTTCCTGCGGAAAGCTTTTCCTCCGTCGCACATCAAATGAGACACCGCTGCTTGGCCCATCCGCCGCCGCTTTGTCATTCTCGCACCGCGACATGAATCGAAAATTCAGGCGGATAATGTGAGCAGCACGAGCGAATTTCTCTGGTACATCCCCAATGACGTCAAACCCGGTCACAGGGGCGATGCCGTCAGCGACAACCATAACAGCCTCGATACATTGGCCAGCCACGCAAAGGCGCTGGAAAATCATGGCTGGAAAGGTGCGCTGGTCGGCACCGGCTGGGGCCGGCCCGACACATTCACGGTGGCGGCCGCCCTTGCGGCGCGCACCACCACCTTCGAGCCGCTGATCGCCATCCGCCCCGGCTACTGGAAACCGGCCAATCTCGCATCGGCCGCCGCCACACTCGATCAACTCTCGGGTGGCCGGGTACGGATCAATGTCGTCTCGGGTCGCGACGAGCTGGCTGCCTATGGCGATGAAGAAGGTGATCAGGCGCAACGTTATGCGCGCACGAAAGAGTTCATGCGGCTGGTGCGGCGGCTCTGGACGGAAGAAAATGTCACCTTCGACGGGGAGCATTTCCGGGTCAGGAATTCGACTGTCCTGCCGCGCATCGCCGCACGCAACGGCCGGCCACATCCCAAACTTTATTTCGGCGGCGCGTCCGAGGCGGCCGAGCAGGTCGCCGCAACCGAGGCCGATGTACAATTGTTCTGGGGCGAGCCGCTCGCCGGTGTGGGCGAACGGATAGAAAGACTCAGGCATTTCAGTGAAACGCTTGGCCGTGACTTACCACCGCTGCAATTCGGCCTGCGGATCACCACGCTGGTGCGGGAAACGACGGCAGAAGCATGGCGCGATGCGGAAGCGAAGGTTGCCGAGATGGCCGCAAATAACGGAGCGCGCTGGAACGATCATCTGCAAGGCGTGGCAATCGGCCAACGCAGGCTGCTGGATCTGCACCGTCAGGGCGATGTTCTGGACGATAATCTTTACACCGCACCGGGCAAGTTTGGCGGCGGCGGTGCGGCAACCACATGGCTGGTGGGTTCGGCGGAAGATGTCGCGGCGTCACTGCGCAAATACCGCGCGCTTGGCATCACCAATTTCGTGCTTTCCGACACGCCCTATCTGCAGGAGATCGAACGGCAGGGCGACAGGCTCTTGCCGCTGTTGCGGGATTGATACCGAGACGATGCCGGGCGATCCTGCAGAGGCAAGGCCGCCCGGCGTTTTCATCGATCAGCCGCCCGCCGCCTTGATGCTCTGACGGCCGAGAATCGTGCGGATCATGTGGCTTTGTGGCGCATGCGCCCTTGCCGTGATGGCATCGCGATGATGGCGTTCGAGATTATAGTCCCGGCGCAGGCCGCGATTACCGCCAAGCTCCAGCGCCAGATCCGTCACTGCCACCGCATTGTCGATCACCACATGGCGAACGGCGAGCGCATCGGTTCCCACCCTTTCGCCAGCGTCGATATCGCGGGTGACGGAGAGAAGTAGACGCCGGTTTGCAGCGAGAAGCACCTCGATCTGACCGAGACCTTCCTGAATGCGGGGAATGGAGGAGAGCGGCGCACCAAGGCTTGCCGGGACATGGCCATTCAGATGGCGCAGGAGATCGTCACGTGCCGAAAGCGCAACACCGTGATAGACGGAAGCCAGCAGCGCGAAGAAATTATAGCCGTCTGCCTCATCGCGCCGCAACGGCTCATCCGCCGGCTGTTCGGCAACGATATCGGCAAGCGCCACCCTTACCTCCTTCAGCACCAGGTCATGGCTTGCAGTGGCATACATGCCGGTCGCCTCCCATGCCTTTTCCTGGGTGATGCCCGGCGCGTCGAGCGGGACCAGAAGCTGGATCAGGCGCGGCGCCTCTTCCGTCGTTACCGCGAGCACGATCGCCCATTTCAGACCCGGCAGGCCGGTGACGAAACTTTTGCGGCCATTGACAACCCAGACATCGCCCTCAATCCGCGCCGTCGTTTCCGGCAGGCCGCCATGGGCCGGCGAACCGACCCCCGGCTCCGCCTGTGCATTGTTCAAAAGCGCCGGTTCCCTGCTATTGGCGGCCAGAACCCTTGAAGCAAGTGCCACCGGCCATTTGCCGCGCCGTATCGCGGCATGAACGCTGTAATGCATGGCGAGGATGAGGGCGGTCGACGGATCGCCCCTGGCAATGGCCGCGATGACGGCATGGGCCGTCTCAATGCCCTCGCCCCAGCCGCCATCCTTTTCAGCCGTCACGAGACCCAGCAGGCCGGACTTGAAAAGCGCCTCGAAATTGCCGGCGGCGAATGCGCCGCTTTTGTCATGGTCCGCCGCCGTCAGGCTGAAATCGTCGGCCAGCGCAGTTGCAACGGCAACAGGGCTCGATTGCTGCTCCGGCGGGCGCGGAACGGCGGATAGCGCAACACTCATGCCACCGCCCTTTCACTTGCCGTCACGAAACGATCGTCAATCCATTCGCCGAGATCGAAGTCGTTTTCAAGGAAACCCCATTGATGCAGGAAATCCTTGTAGTGACCGACAGCGGCGACAAGGTCCGCATCAAGGCCAAGACCGAGATGGCGGTGGACCTCCGGCCCGTTAGCGGCCAGAACCTGTTCCTCCGTCGCGCCGGCCTCACGGGCAATAAAACGACGCGTTTCTTCCGAATGCTGCTCCGCCCAGAGCGAGGCTTTGCCGATGGCGGCAACCAGCCGCTCCACCAGATCGGGACGCTCATCGGCAAGCCGTCCATCAACCGTCAGCACCCGGGGCGAACCGGAATTGATGCGTATTTTTGGATCGGCGTGAAAACCGAATTCCACCACCTGCACCGCACCGATCAGATTGGCGGCAGCAATACCCGCCGTTCCCTTGACGAAGATCGCATCGACCTCACCCCGCAATAGCGCGATGATCTCCTCACCGAAAGACTGCCGGCGCTTCAGCCCGAAAAGCGACGGCCCTTCCTGCGAAGCCAGCACCGAATCCGTGATGACGATATCTTTCAGTTCGACATCCTCTACCGTCAGCCCTTCCAGCGAAAGCGCCGAGACGATCCCCTTCAGCGCCGTCGCCCGCATGAAATCGACAATGCCTTCCGGCCTGCGCGGCACGCCGAAACGGCGACCGGCAAGATCGGTAACAGAGCGAATACCGGTCTCCGGCAGGGTGATGATTGCCTGAAACTCATCCGTCCAGGTAATGCCGACAAGGCGTGTATTGCGCCCTTCCGAACGGGCGCGGATGGGCGGCACATTGCCGCCGTGACGGAAGGACCATTCCAGCGTGTGGTTGAAATGGCTCTGACGAACGGATCGGTCAGGCGAATCGATGATGGATTTCAGCGATATACCGACCTCCTCGAAGGTCTGCCCGAGATAACCGAGCTGCGCCGCCAGTCCCACGGGCGTGGGCACCGGGCAGCGTGTGTACCAGATTTCAGAAAGTGACGTGCTCATGGCTTTGTCCTCGATGAAAGGGAAAAGTCCCGGCCCGCAGCAAAGGGGGCCGGGTCTGGTGAAACGATCAGGATGCGGCGATATGCGCGAAGGCGAGGCTTCCCGCCACACCTTCGGCACCGATGGTGTGATCGGCGATACGCTTGTTGAAGATGGTAATTTCTGGTGCCGCGACGATGTCGATTGCAGGCACGTCCTCTACGAGGATCTGCTGGATTTCCTTCCATTGCGCGACGCGCTTGTCCGGATCGATCTCAATGGCAGCGGCTTCGAGAAGCGCATCCACCTTCGGATTGCTGTAGGCCGCACCATTGGAGAAAGGCACGCCCTTCTTGAAGTTCTTCGACCAATAAAGCCGCTGCACGCCGACGGTCGGATCGAAGAGATTGCTCATACCCTCATAGGCAAAATCGAAGTCGCGATCCGTGTAGATGCGCTTGGTATAGGTGGCGAAATCCTGCGTGCGCACCGTCACATCGACGCCGACTTTCGCCAGCGCCTGGCGAATATAATCCGCACCGCGCGGATAGGCTTCGGTGCTGGGCACATAATCCAGATTGAGCTTGAAACGGATGCCATCTGCACCGCGCTTGTATCCGGCCTCATCGAGAAGCGCTTCGGCGGCCTTCAGATCGATCGGATAGGTTTTTAGGTCCGCAACGAACCATTTCGTCAGCTTCGGATTGATCGGGCCGGTGATGGTCGCGCCGTAACCGTAATTAACGGTGTTGAAGATGACGTTGCGGTCGATCACATGCGCGAAGGCGCGACGGACACGCACATCCTTGAACACATCCTTTTCGAGATTGAACTCCACGCGGCTGACGGAATTCGAATATTGATAGCCGTTTGTCTCAAAACCGAGGCTCGGAAGCTCTTTCAGGCGGTCGAGATCGCTATAAGCGACCGGCGTGCTGGGGGCGAGATCGATCTCGCCGGTTTCAATGGCAATCGCGCGGGCGGAAGCGTCAGGAATGAAGCGGACGATCAGCTTGTCGAGATAGGGGCGCGGCGCATCCCAATAATCGGCATTGCGCTCGAAAACGATATGGCTGCCGCGCACCCACTCCTTGAACTTGAACGGGCCGGTGCCGATGGGGGCGAGATTGACCGGATTTTCCGTCACTTTCGTACCCTCATAGAGATGTTTCGGCACGATGGGCGTTTCGGCGGCGGCGAGCGCCGTTATCAGGTATGGCGCTGGTTTGGAAAGAACCAGAACCGCCGTCAACTCATCAGGCGTCTCGACGCTGGTAAGGTTCAGGAATGTATTACGGCCGCGCGGATGCACTTCCTTGATGGTATTTATGGAGAAAGCCACATCGGCGGAAGTGAAGGGCTTGCCGTCATGCCATTTCACGCCGGGCCTCAGCTTGAAGGTGTAACGCAGGCCATCCGCGCTCACATCCCATGATTTGGCCAGCAGCGGCTTGGGATTGAGATCGAAATCATAGGTCAGCAGACCTTCGGTCACCTTTGGCGATATATAGACGGAATTATAGGCCGTATGCGCGATCGTCGTCAGCACCGGCGGTTCCGATGAGATGAGCAGGGTGGCCGTGCCACCACTTGCCGGCTCCGCCGCGCGTAGCTTCAGCCCCGGCAAAGACACCACGCCAAGCGCCACCGAGGCCAGTAGGAATCCTCGCCGCGTCGTCTGGTTGAAAATAGTCATGCGATACCCTCTCCTTGATTGAACCGGCAAAAAACCGGCAAACTGAACGGTCGCGCTTAGGAAGAAGTTTGTTCCGCAGAGGAGAGTGAGTTTGGCATGAAGAACCAACTATTCTCATAATTAGGAATTATCTTTTCTTTATGGCGCATATTTCCGTAAATTTCAGAAAATAATTCTATTACTCTTTGACAAATTCCATAAAATTAGTCAACTAATGCTCACGCCTTTCGAGGCTGATTTTATGTTTCCCACGCTTACGGACTGGAGCCGATGTCGAATTCGAAACGGATTTTATCGCAGGCAAGACGGGTGGCCATTCAGGCCATTCCGACGGTTCTCGGTATCGTCATCCTGAACTTCTTCCTGCTGCAGCTGGCGCCCGGCGATGCCGCCGATGTCCTGGCAGCGGAAGCGGGTTCGGCAACCGTCGAGACCATGGCGGAAATCCGCTCCCGCTTCGGACTGGATTTGCCGGTTCTGCATCAGCTGATGAACTATCTCGGCAATCTGGCCCAGTTCAGCCTTGGGTTTTCGCCGCGATACGGCATGCCGGTGGCAGACCTTATCGGCCAGCGCCTGCCCGGCACGCTTGCGCTGATGGGCGCAGCCCTTGGCATCGCGATCTTCGTCGGCGTGTTCCTCGGCTCCATCATGGCGCTCTTCTCCGGCAAGCTGCCGGACCGGATCATTTCGATTGGCTCACTGATTTTTTATTCCGTACCGGGTTTCTGGATCGGCCTGATGCTGATCCTGACCTTTTCGGTCAAGCTCGGCTGGCTTCCGTCCGGCGGTGACAGCACCATCGGCAGCAGCCTTACCGGTTTTTCAGCCTTTCTCGACAGGCTGCGCTACATCGTGCTCCCTGCCCTGTCGCTGGCGCTCTATTTTCTGGCCATTTATGCCCGCCTCACCCGCGCAGCCATGCTGGAGGTGAAATCCCAGGACTATGTGCGCACGGCACGTGCCAAGGGCGTTTCGCCGATCAGGCTCACCACGCGCCATATCCTGCGCAACGCGCTCATACCCATCACCACCATGGCCGGCATGCATATTGGCGGACTGCTCGGCGGCGCCGTCGTGGTTGAAACCGTCTTCAGCTGGCCGGGCCTTGGCCGCCTCGCTTTCGAAGCCGTCATGGCGCGGGATTTCAGCGTGCTGCTCGGCATTCTGCTTCTCTCCTCCCTCGTCGTCATCATCGTCAATGCGGCCGTGGACCTGTTGCAGGCATGGCTTGACCCCCGCATCGGAGAAAGCCGATGAATTCCTCCCACACGACAGCGGTTCTCAACACGGCCGAACTTGACGCTGAAGAGACCAATCCCAAACCGAAAAAGCCGGAAGAAAAGGCCTGGCCCTATATTCATGCGCCGGATGCGCTTTCGGCCCGCTCCGTCTCCGTGCCGCGACGTGGACTGCGGCGCGAACTGAAAATCTTCCTCACCAATCCCAATGCCATCGTCGGGTTGCTGTTTCTCGCCACCGTCATCGTCACCGCACTGATCGCCCCGTTGATCTATCCCGGCGATCCCCTGGAAATGGTGGCCCGCCCGTTCCTGTGGCCGGGCCAGAACGCGGCCTATCCGCTCGGAACCGATTCCATGGGTCGGGATGTTCTGGCCGGCATCGTGCATGGCGCGCGCATTTCGCTCACCGTCGGTGTCGTGGCAACTCTGATTGGGCTCACCATCGGCATCGCGGTTGGCGCCTTCGCCGGTTATTTCGGCGGCGTCATTGACGACATCCTCGTCAAGCTGATCGAAATCTTCCAGACCTTGCCGAATTTCGTGCTCTTGGTGGTGCTGGTCGCCATCGCCCAGCCGTCTGTCACCACGGTCACGTCAGCCATCGGCATCATCACCTGGCCGCTGGTTGCGCGTCTTACCCGTGCGGAATTCCGCGCCATCCGCGAAAAGGATTATGTGCTCGCCGCTCGTAGCCTCGGTTATGGCCATGCCCGCATCGTCTTTCAGGAAATCCTGCCTAATGCGCTGCCACCGATCATCGTCACCTCATCCGTCATGGTGGCGGGAGCGATCCTCATGGAAGCAGCGCTGTCCTTCATGGGGCTTGGCGATCCCAACCGTGTCTCCTGGGGTTCGATGATCGGTTCCGGCCGTGATGTCATCCGCACGGCCTGGTATCTGACCGCCCTTCCCGGCCTTGCCATCGTCTTCACCGTCATTTCGCTGAACCTCATCAGCGATGGCCTCAACGATGCGCTCAACCCCCGTTTTTCGGAGGAACGCCGATGAGCAAATTGATCGAAGTCCATGATCTCTCCGTCAGCTTCGGTTCAACCCAGCCGGTCAAAGGCGTCAGTTTCGATGTCAGCCCCGGCGAAATGCTGGCGATCGTCGGCGAAAGCGGCTCCGGCAAATCCCTGACGGCACTTGGCCTGATCGGCCTCCTGCCCTCCCACGCCAAGACCGGCGGCCGGGTTCTGCTCGAGGGCCGCGATCTGCTGCCGCTTTCCGAGCGGCAATGGCGCGGCATTCGCGGCCGGGATATCGGCATGATCTTTCAGGAGCCGATGACCTCGCTCAACCCCGTGCTGACGGTCGGCGAACAGATCATCGAGGTGCTGCGCATCCATGAGAAGATCGACCGGCATCAGGCGCGCAAACGCGCCATCGAGCTGCTGGACCTCGTCAACATTCCCGATGCGGGCCGCCGGGTGGATGATTATCCGCACCAGCTTTCCGGCGGCATGCGCCAGCGTGTGATGATCGCCATCGGCGTTGCCTGCAATCCGAAACTGCTGATCGCCGACGAGGCGACGACGGCTCTTGACGTGACGATACAGGCGCAGATCCTGCAACTGCTCGACAATCTGCGCCGCGATCTCAACATGGCGGTCATCCTCATCACCCATGATCTCGGCATCGTGGCACAATGGGCAGACCGGGTGATGGTCATGTATGCCGGCCGTAAGGTGGAAGAGGGATTGCCGGAACCGGTTTTCTCCAACCCCTACCATCCCTATACGCGCGGCCTGCTTGCCGCCTCGCCGCGCGCGGAAGACGGCCAGCATTATCGCGACGGGCCGCTCATCGAGATTCCCGGCTCCATCGTTTCCGCCACGGGCGAACGCGGTTGCGCCTTCCGACCGCGCTGTCCGAGCGCCCGTGGTTTCTGCGGGCAGTTCGTGCCGCCGCTGAGGCCGATTTCGGAAGGCCGCTACGCCGCCTGCCCCTTCGTTGCTCCCACATCCCAGGAGGTGTCCGATGACGCTCTTGTCAGTGCATAGTCTTTCCACCCACTATACGGGCGGACGCGGCACCGTGCGCGCCGTCGATGACGTCTCGCTTGATATCGAGGCGGGCGAAACCGTGGCACTGGTGGGCGAATCCGGCTGTGGCAAATCCTCGCTCGGCAAGTCGCTGATGCGTCTGGTCGAACCGTCTTCCGGCAGGATCACCTTCAAGGGCGCCGATGTGACGGCAATGACGCCTTCGCAACTGCGCGGCATACGCCGCCGCATCCAGATGATCTTTCAGGATCCCTTCGCCTCCCTCAATCCGCGACAGACGGTGCGCACCATCCTTACCGGGCCGCTGAAAGTGCACGGCATCGGCGACCGGGCGCGCCAGCGGGAGATTGTTGAAGCCATCGTCGCGCAGGTCGGCCTGCCGGCGGATTCGCTCGACCGTTATCCGCATGAATTTTCCGGCGGTCAGCGCCAGCGCATCGGCATTGCCCGCGCACTGGTTCTGGAACCGGAACTGGTGGTCTGTGACGAGCCGGTCTCGGCGCTCGATCTTTCGATACAGGCGCAGATCCTCAATCTTCTGGTGGAGATGAAGAAGCGGCTTTCGCTGTCCTATCTCTTCGTCTCACATGATCTGTCCGTGGTGCGTTATTTCTCCGACCGCGTGCTGGTCATGTATCTCGGCAAGATCGTCGAAAGCGCCCCGACATCGGAACTCTGGGCTTCTCCGAAGCATCCTTATACTCGCGCCCTTCTCGCTGCCGTTCCCGATCCCGCCCGCCGCAAGCAGGCGGCACCGATTTCCGGCGATCTGCCGAGCCCGCACGATCCGCCATCCGGCTGCCGGTTTCACACACGCTGCCCGCTCGCCACCGATCTCTGTCGCGAAAAAGCGCCGGATTACACCCTTTTCGGCAAGAACCACGCTGTGGCCTGCCACCATGCCCAATAATTTAAAGGAGCAACCATAATGGTCGACTATCGCTATCTCGGACGCAGCGCGCTGAAAGTTTCACCGCTGAGCCTCGGCACGATGATGTTCGGAGGCCCGACACCGGATGACGTGGCCTTCCGCATCATCGACAAGGCGCGCGAACAGGGCATCAACTTCATCGACACCGCCGATGTCTATCACGACGGCAAGTCGGAAGAAGTCGTTGGCCGCGGCATCAAGTCCACGCGCGATCACTGGGTTCTGGCGACGAAATTCGTCAATTCCCATACCAGGGGCCCGAACCTTGGCGGCCATTCGCGCAAATGGGTGATCGAGACCGTCGAAAATTCGCTGCGCCGCCTCAACACCGACTATATCGACATCCTCTATTTCCACCGCGCCGTCTTTGATGCGCCGCTGGAAGAGCCGGTGCGCGCCATCGCCGATCTCATCCGCGCCGGCAAGCTGCGCTATTTCGGTGTTTCGAATTTCCGCGGCTGGCGCATCGCTGAAATTTCGCATCTGGCCGATCAGCTCGGCATCGACCGGCCGGTTGCCAGCCAGCCGCTCTACAACATCGTCAACCGCACGGCCGAAGCCGAGCAGCTGCCGGCGGCCAATCATTATGGCCTTGGTGTCGTGTCCTATTCGCCGCTCGCACGCGGCGTACTGACCGGCAAATATCAGCCGGGCGAACAGCCGGGTGCCGATACCCGCGTTGGCCGGGGCGACAAGCGCGTTCTGGAAACGGAATGGCGTCCGGAATCGGTTGAAATCGCCCAGAAGGTCGCGGCCCATGCCGCTTCAAAGGGCGTTTCGGCGGCGGATTTCGCGCTCGCCTGGGTGCTGAACAACAAGTTCGTCACCGCCGCCATCACCGGCCCGCGCACCGAAGAGCACTGGAACGGCTATATCCGCGCCCTCGATGTGAAAATCGATGCCGAAGATGAAGCACTGGTCGACAGCCTTGTGACAACAGGCCATCCCTCGACACCCGGTTTCAACGATCCGAGCCATCCCGTCGAAGGCCGCGTGCCGCGCAATCTCGAGGCCGCACACCGCCCGGCGCTCAAGCCGCGCGCGGTCGCCTGATCGTCCAGACGAACATGCCTGCGGCGCGTAGTGCCGCAGGCCCTCACATCCGCTCACGGGAAAACCGCAATGTCCAATCCGAAACTACAGACAACCACCACCGATAATTCCGGCGTGCCGAGCCGTGACGAGATTCTGGCCCGGGCAAAGGACATTGCGGCTATCGCGGCCCGGGATGCCGCCCGCCGCGAGCGCCAGCGGGAACTGCCCTTCGATATCTTCGCCCTTATCAAGGAGGCAAAGATCGGCACGCTGCGTGTCCCCGAAGCCAAGGGCGGACCGGGCGGCTCGATTGCCGACTATATCGAAGTGCTGATGATCCTCGGCGAGGCCGACAGCAATATTCCGCACGCGCTTCGCAGCCATTTCAATTTCACCGAAAATCTCGCCCTTGCACCCATCGAGCTGGAGGACCGGCGGCATCTTGAACAGGTCCTCGCCGGCAAGCTCTTTGCGGGCGCCAGCACCGAACAGGGCACCAAACGCCCCGGCGAAATCACCACGCGGCTGAGTGCCGATGGCGACCGCTACCGGCTGAACGGCCGCAAATGGTATGCGACCGGCACGGCCTTTGCCGATTTCGGCACCTTCAGCGCCATTGGCGATGACGAGCAGCCGATCGGCGTGCTCATTCCGCTTGATCGCACCGGCATCACCATTCTCGACGACTGGGACAGCATGGGCCAGCGCATGACGGCAAGCGGCGGCGTGCTGCTTGAAAATGTCGAGGTGCTGCCGCATGAGCTGACAACCCGCAGGCTCGGCACCCAGATCGGCCGCCACAGCTCGGCCATGCGGCAGCTGCATCTCGCCGCATCGGCCGCCGGCGCCGTTCAGGGCGCGCTTAATGATGGGGTGGAATATGTCCTGCGCCAGGCGCGCACCACGCTTCACAGCGCTGCGGAAACCGCCAATCAGGATCCCTTCGTGCAGAAGATGCTGGGTGAAATCAGTGCCGGCGCTTTCGCCGTCAAGACACTCATCCGCGAAGCGGCCAGAACGCTCGACCGAACGGCTGCCGCCTTTGCAAATGGTGACGAAGAGGCCATTGAGGCAGCCCTGCTGGAAGGCTCGCTTGCCACCGCCCGCACCCAGATCATCGCCTCGCAGCTTTCGCTGACCGTCGCTACCAACCTCTATGAGCTCGGCGGCGGCTCGGCGACCTCGAGCGAGCGCAATTTCGACCGCCACTGGCGCAACATCCGCACTGTCTACAATCACAATCCGCTTGCCCACAAGGCACGGGTGATTGGTGACTATTACCTCAATGGCACCACGACGCATCTCAGGGAAGGCCGGGTGTTCTGACCATGCGGAAGATGCAGGCGGCAAAGGAGGAACAGCAATGAGAACGGAGTTTGTCGCTCCCGCCGCGAGCCGGGCAGCTTTTCGCCTGCCCACACTTTCCAGGCTGCCGCCGCTGACCGCCTTGCGCGCCTTTGTCGTGGCCGCCCGCCATGCGAGCTTCTCGCGGGCGGCGGAGGAACTGCATGTCTCTACCGCCGCCATCGGCCAACAGGTCCGTATTCTCGAAACCCATCTCGGCCAGCCGCTTTTCAGCCGCCAGCGCGGCGAATTGCTGCTGACGGATGCCGGCAGCGCGCTTTATCCCGGCCTTGCTGATGCTTTCGAGACCATGATCGGCAGTCTTTCCGACCTGATGGTTTCGAACGCACGACCGCAGTTGAAGGTTCTGGCGGAAGGTTGCTTTGCCGCCCGCTGGCTGGCGCCTCGGCTGGGCAGCATCGTTCCCGCCCTCGGAGACGTCGAGCTTTCGATCGAATCCATCGAGGGTGAAACCGTCGACCTCACCCATTTTGATGCCGATTGCGCCATCGTCGCCACCCACGCGCAAATTCCGGGCTTTCTTCACGAGCCGCTTTTCGCCGATACCGTTAGCGCTGTCTGCACTCCCGAGTTCGCAGCCCGCCATGAGCTTGCAGACGGACCGGAGCAGTTGCGGGATCTCGGTTTCGCGATGTTGCGTGGCAATGGCCTGGACGCCGCCTTCGAATGGGCGAACTGGCTGCGCGCCTGCCGCATTCCGCTCCGGCTTTCGGCGACAGGCCCGCGTTTTTCACGCCAGACGGCGCTGATAGAAGCAATCTTATCCGGCCACGGCATCGGGCTCGCGCGCCATTCGCTGATTTCGGAGGAACTGAAAAACGGCCGTCTTATCGCCCCCTTCGGCTCACCGCAGCCGACTGCCAGCCGTTATCACCTGCTGACCAGTCCTGACAGGCGGCGGCTGCCGGAGGTCGCATCTCTACTCGCTTTGTTGCGCGAGGATATACGCGCCCTCGAAGCCGCCGCGTAAAGCATTTCCGCTTTTCTCCGAAGCGCGAAACCGCTTTACCTCTTTTTCCGCATTTTCCGGACGTAAAACCGCTACGCACTTTTACTGGAAATGCTCTAACACGCCCGTCCCACCTCAGGCGCGTTCCCTTTGCAACTCTCTGGCCGTGTAGATATTGTCCGGCCGTGGCAGGCCATAATGGTCGCGCAGCGTATCGCCTTCGTAATCCTCACGGAACAGGCCACGCCGTTTCAGGATCGGCACCACCTCATCCACGAAGATATCGAACCCGCCATTCAGCCATGGCGGCATGATGTTGAAGCCATCGGCGGCGCCCTCGCGGAACCAGGTCTCTATCCAGTCCGCCACCTGTTCCGGTGTTCCGGAAATCACCTTGTGGCCGCGCCCGCCGGCAAGCCGGTGCAGCAATTGCCGGATCGTCGGGTTTTCCCGGTCTATGACATCAAGAACCAGCTGATGGCGGCTGCTATCCGCCTGCGCGCGCGTCGACTCGACGGCCTCTATTGGCAGCGGCTTGTCAAGATCGGCCGATGACAGGTCTATGCCTGTCATGCGCTGCAATTGCCCGAGCGAAAAGGCCGGCTGGATGAGATCGTTGAAGGAGGCCTCAAGTTTGCGCGCCTCCTCCTCGGTTGATGCGATAAAGGGGCTGATGCCAGGCAGGATTTTAACATGGGCGGGATTGCGACCTGCAGCCGCAACACGTCTCTTGATGTCAGAATAAAAAGACCGCGCACTCTCCAGAGTCTGATGCGCGGTAAAGATTGCCTCAGCATAGTGAGCCGCGAAACCACGGCCCTCCTCCGAGGAGCCTGCCTGCACATAGACCGGCCGGCCCTGGGGTGAACGCGGCACGTTGAGCGCGCCCCGCACCCGATAAAATTCGCCATCGTGATTGGCGGGGTGGATGCGGTCTGTCTCGGCAAACAGACCGCTTTCCTTGTCGGCGACGATGGCATCGTCTTCCCAACTGTCCCAGAGCTTCGTCACCACATCGACGAACTCGATGGCCTGACGGTAACGGTCGGCATGCGGCGGATGCTTCTGGAGATTGAAGTTGCCGGCCGCCGCATCCGCCGAAGTCGTGACGATGTTCCAGCCAACCCGGCCGCCGCTGATATGATCCACGGACGCAAACAGCCGCGCGAGATTATATGGCTCGTAATAGGTGGTGGAGGCGGTGGCGATGAAACCGATCTTTTCGGTGACGGCGGCGAGCGCCGCCAGCATGGTGATCGGCTCCAGCCGATGGCGGGCGGCATAGCGGATATTGGCATCCAGCACCGGCGCATCGGCAAAGAAGATCGCATCCAGTTTCGCCGCTTCGGCCTTGCGGGCGATATCCTGATAGAGCTTTATATCGGTGACGCGATGGGGCTCCGAATCCGGATGCCGCCATGCCGCCTCATGATGTCCGCCCGGATAGATGAAGGCATTGAGAACCAGCTTTTCGGATTTTCTGCTCATGGAAATGACCTCTTATTCGCTCTGATGCGGCTTGAAATCGAAGGAGGCTCACGCCTCCTTCGTCAGCCAGGCTTTGGCGAGATTGCCGCTCAGCCCCTCTGCGCCTGTCGCATAGTCCTTGATGCGCACGCTGCCGACGACCGGCTGGATGGGAGAGACGAGATTGATGACGGGAAGATCCCTGGCGACAACGGCCTGAAATTCCTTGAAGAAAGCCGCGCGCTTTTCGATATCCGGCTCCACTGCCGCCGCTTCCAGCAGCCGGTCCACTTCCGGATTGGCGTAATGGCTGGCATTGGAGAAGGGCAGGCCGATCTTGAAGTTCTTGCTCCAGTAGACACGCTGCACACCGGCTGTCGGATCGAAGGTGTTGGAGAGGGATTCCACCGAAAGGTCCCAGGCGCGGTCGGTATAGACAACCTTCACATAGGTGCCGAAATCGAATTTCTGGATATCCGCCTCGATGCCGATTTTTGACAGCGCCTGCGCGATGAAATCCGAATAGGTCTGCGGATTGAACGGGTTGGTGGTGACGCGGAGCTTGAAGCGCTTGCCGCCGTCCTTGCGCGGAAAGCCTGCCTCATCCAGCAATTTCTCCGCCTGCGCGACGTCGAACTTGGCAAAACCGATATCCGCATTGTGGAACTTCGCAAGGCCGGGGCTGATCGGCGTCGGCGACGGCACGGCATAACCGTAAAGCACGGTATCGATGAGCGCCGGAACGTCGATGGCATGGGCGATGGCCTGTCTGACCTTCAATTCCCTAAGATAGTCGTTCTCAAGGTTGATGACGAGCTGGTTCTGCTGGCCGGCATAGGCATAGATGCGGTCATCCACCTTCAGCGTCGGAATGGATTTCAGCCGTTCCAGATCGGCAAGCGCGACCGGGTTGGGGCCGATATCCCCTTCGCCGGTTTCCAGTGCGGCGGCACGGGCGCCCGCATCGTTGATGAGGCGAATGATGACGCGGTCGAGATGGGGGCGCGGCGCGTCCCAATAATCGGCGTTTTTCTCCAGCAGGATATGGCTGCCCGGCACCCATTCCTTCAGCACGAAGGGACCGCTGCCGATGATCTGGGCGGGCTTCGGATTGTCAGTCGGCTTGAAGGTCTCGAAGATATGCTTCGGTACGATTGGCGATTCCGACGAGGCGAGCGCGGTGATCAGGCCCGGGGCGGGCTTGGAAAGCTTCACCTTCGCAACCAGCGGATCTGATATATCGACGCTTTCAACGTTCGAGAACGTCGCCCGGCCGCGCGGATGCGCCTCTTTCAGCCGAAGGATGGAAAATTCCACATCCGCCGATGTTACCGGTTTGCCGTCATGGAACTTCGCATTCGGCTGCAGATGGAAGACATATTCCAGCCCGTCGGCCGAAACGCTCCATTCCTTCGCAAGACTTGGCTGGGGCGATAGTTCGTAATCATAGGTCAAAAGCCCGTCATAAATTTTCGAACCGATGAACTGTGGGCCGCCCGCACTGGTATTGATGGCCACGAGCTGGGTCGGCTCGGGAAAATAAACGATCTTCAGCGTGCCGCCCGAAACGGGCTCTTCGGCAGCGGCGAAAGAGCCGCCCGGAAGCGCCACGAAAGCGCCGGCGGCAAGTGCAATCTTATGAAACTGGCGTCTGGAAATGCTCATGTCTGTCTCCGAAAAAATCCGATGTGCGGGAGCGGCAGCTCAATGCAGCTGCGGAAACCCGTGGCGCCCGGCGAGAATTTGCAAAATGCGTTTGGTGTCCTGAATGAAGTGCGTATCGCCCTTTGCCGCGGCGTCAGCGGGTGCCTCGCCGGCAAAGACGAACAGCGGCAGCGACTGGTTTTCTTCACCCACAGCGGCGATGACCGCCGCACGCGGGCGCTGAAAACCGACGCGGCGGATATCGATCTGCCTCGCTAGGTCTGGAAAGGCGGCAAGCAGACCCTCGATCTGGTTACAATGCGGGCAGACGAAGCGGACACCCGGGTGCTTGGGGTCTTCAAAACCGGGGGAGATCAGAAAAAGTGTGTCCTTGGCCATGGCATCCATCATTTGCGGGTGAGATTTCCAGTTCACAGTGCAGGCAGCCAAAGCGTGGGTCCAGAAAGCAATTCTTGCTTTGAAACGAAGAATTGCTTTGCGCTAAATTATTGATGAAATTGATTTTTTTGAAATTTCAAATGCCGGCATCGCTGTTCCTGCCGGCCCGTTCCAAAAGCAATGTTTTTCCCGAAAATACCGTTATCACGCGACAGCGAAAAAAGGCCGGACAGCAATTTTCAGCAATAAAAAACCCGACAGAATTGCCGGATTAGAGTTGATGAGGAAGATCGTAGACCGCTCTACCGTCATGCCGGGCTTGATCCGGCATCCAGCCACGGCGCGTCTGCGCCGTGAGAAGAGTCTCTCGCGATCAAGGACTTGATCACGCTGGACCCCGGATCAAGTCCGGGGTGACGGAGTGGGGATGAACTCACATTTCAAAACGCTTACTCACTTTTCCAGGCCGTCGACAAATCCCCATAGGCAATGTCAATGGTCGTGACGAGCGACTTCAGACTGGTGTTGCGCAGAATGACGGTCGGCAAAGCGACGATGGAGAAATTCGGCAGGTCGTCGCCGGTGATTTTCTGGATGTCGTGGAATTGCGCCGCCCGTTTTGTTTCATCCACCTCGATGGCGGCCGCACGGAAAAGATCATCCACCTTGGGGTTATTATAGTGAGCGGCATTGACGTAAGGCGCCGGGTTCTTGATGCCATCGGACCAGTAGAGACGCTGCACGCCCGCCGTCGGATCGAACAGCCGGCTGATGCCGTTCACCGTCAGGTCAAAACCGCGCTCGGTGTAAACGCGCTTGATGAAGGTGGCGAGATCGCCTTCGACGATGTCTACCTTCACGCCGAGTTTGCCGAAGGAAGAGCGCAGATATTCTGCTGTTTTGCGGAAGACGTCGGATGGCAGGAAGGCAAGCCGCAATGAGAAGCGGGTGCCATCAGCACCTCTCGGGTAACCAGCCTTGTCCAGCAATTCGTTCGCTTTGGCGAGATCGAAGGGATAGCTGAAAGGCTTTTCATCATTATAGGCGGTGAAGACGGCCGGGATGTTTGAACCAGCAGGTTTGGCCGTTCCGAAGAAGATGGCGTCGTTGATGAAATCGCGGTCGATGGCATGGGCCAGCGCGTGCCGGACTTCCTTTTGGGCGAGGATCGGGTTTTCCAGATTGAACTCGAAGATGGCGGCATTGTTGAGATAGGAGTCTGTATAGACCTCCACCGCAAGCTTCGGATTTTGCCGCAGACGCTCCAGATCGCTGTAGGAAACGTCAGCGGTGTAATCCGCCTCCCCCGTTTCCACGGAGATGGTGGTGGAGGCCGCATCCGCAACGAAGCGCGCCACGAAACCATCGAGATAAGGCAGATCGGCCTGCCAGTAATGCGGGTTCTTCTTCAGCTTCACATAGCTGCCGCGTTTCCATTCCTCGAACACGAAGGGGCCGGTGCCGATCGGCGCATTGCCGTTCGGGCTTTCATTGTAGTTTTCCGAAGCATAGGCATGGGCCGGCAGTATGGGTGTTTCGCCGCCCGTCAGTGCCCGCAGAAGGTAGGGTGCGGGTTTGGAAAGCACCACCACCGCCGTCAGCGGATCGGGCGTTTCGATATCGGCAATATTGGCAAAGGTGATGCGTCCGCGCGGACCGACCTTCTTGAAGGCGAGCAGCGAAAATTTAACATCCTGTGCGGTGAAATCCTTGCCGTCATGCCATTTTACGCCCTTGCGCAGTTTGAACGTGTGACGCAGCCCGTCTGCCGATGTTTCCCAGCTTTCCGCCAGAACCGGATGCGGTTTGAACTCGCTGTCGAACCGCACCAGCCCTTCAAGGATTTTCGTGGAAATGGCGCGGGTGCGCGTATTGGAATCGGAAAGCGGCACCAGCGTCGTCGGCTCGCCGAGCCCCGCAAGAGTAACGATCCCGCCCTTTTTCGGCGTTTCCGCCGCCAGCGCGGGCAAGGACGGCAACAGCATGGCCCCGGCAAGGGCGGCACTCAGAAGCAATGTCTTACGTCTCGTAATATCCATGGATGTTTCCCTTTGTGAAATTGTTTTCAAATGTTCAGGCGGCCTTCAGCCGGGTCTCGACCAGACGGGCAAACAGGGTGGCGCCAACCGGCAGGATGGCGTCGTCAACGATGAAACCGGGATTGTGGGCAGGCACGGTGCCGGAATGGCCAAGGGTGAAAAATGCGCCGGGCGCGTGTTTCAGGAGATCGGCGAAATCCTCGCTGCCCATGAAGCGGCCCGGCTCGGTGGAAACGCGCTCGTCTCCCAGAACCTCGCGGGCCACGCCGGCAACGATCTCCACGGACGCATCGTCATTGGTGAGAACCGAGAATATGTCGCGAATATCCACCTCGGCGGTCAGGCCATGGGCGGCGGCAAGGTGATCGGAAATCGTGCGGATGCGCTCCCGGATGGTTTCGCGCACGCCGTCAGAGAAGGCCCGCACCGTTCCGGCAATCGAGGCCGTTTCGGGAATGACATTATAGGCCGACCCCGCCTCGATGCGCGTGATCGACAGCACGGCGGGATCGGTCGGCGACACGTTGCGGCTGACGATGGTTTGCAGTGCTTGGATCAGTTCACCCGTCGCCGGCACCGGGTCGCGCGAGACATCGGGATGGGCGGCGTGGGCACCCCTGCCCTTTAGCCGGATATCGAAGAAATCCGCTCCTGCCAGAATGGTGCCGGGCGAAACCTTGAGATGATTGGGCGCGGCATGGGTGGAATTGTGCAGCCCGTAAATCTCGTCGACAGGGAAATCCTTGAACAGCCCATCGGCAATCATGGCGCGCGCGCCGCCAAGACCTTCCTCGGCCGGCTGGAAAATGAACACCACCGTGCCGGCGAAATCGCGGGTTTCCGCCAGATAACGGGCGGTGCCGAGTAGGATGGTAGTGTGCACATCATGCCCGCAACCGTGGAACTTGCCGGGATAGACCGACGCATAGGGCAACCCGGTTTCCTCCGGCATCGGCAAGGCGTCCATATCGGCCCTGAGCCCGATGGAGCGATTGCCCGCATGGCGGCCGCGCAACACACCGACCACGCCTGTCTTGCCATAACCGCGATGCACCTCGATGCCCCAGGAGGCGAGCTTTTCAGCCACGATGCCTGACGTGCGTACCTCCTCGAAGCCGATTTCCGGATGCTGGTGCAGATCGTGGCGGATGGAGACGAGTTCGGGAACATAGGTCCCGATCCGGTCCAGAATTTTCGGTGCTGATGTTTTGATGGGATCGACGGCGATATTCACGGTATCTCCTCAGGGCAAAAAATATCGTTTTCGCAATCGGCCGATTGCGAAGAGTTAGCTTCGGAACTGGAAAATCAGGGCTGGAAAGACGTCAGAGCCTCAGGCCAGCCTCCTTCATCAAGGGCAGAATGCGTTCGGCGAAATAGTCGAGGTCTTCACGGAAATCGTAGAAATTCAGCTGAACCCCATCAATGCCGGCCCTTTTTAAACCGACAAGCTGCTCGACCACCTGTTCCGGCGAACCGATGATTTCAATATTGCCGCCAAGATTACGCCCCTGCTTGTGGCGCGCATCGCCGCGGCCGCGCCAGGCATGAGCGTCGCTGTCGTAATTATTGGTGGCGAAGGCGCGGGTGCCGGCCTGCGGTTTTCCAGCCTCGATGGCATCGGCATAGGCAATCGCCTCCTTTTCCGTATCGCGGCTGACGATGATCGGATTGATGAGCGTCTTCACCTGCCGGCCATAGGCTCTGGCGCGGTTCTTGATGGTCGCGACATGATCGGGCAGCGTTTCCAGCGCGCTGTCTATATGCGCTCCGCCGGGTGAGGTGACGAAAACCAGATCGGAATGGCGGGCGGCAAAATCGATACCGGCAGGCGAACCCGTCGCCGTCACCAGTGGCGGGCGGCCGAAGGCCGGTTTCGGCGTGATCCAGCCATTGTTGATTGCCCACGGGTTTAGTTTGCCTTCATAGGAGAAGTTCTCGGTTTCGCCCCATAGCCGGTGAAGCACATCGAACAATTCACCGGCCATATCGTAACGCCTGTCATGGTCGATCCGCTGCCAGCCGAACATTTCGTGCTCGATGGCACGGTGACCAGTGACGATATTGATGCCCCAGCGCCCCTTGGCGATATGATCCAGCGTCGCGCCATATTTGGCGAGATGCAGCGGATGCAGGGGGCCATAAAGCACATGGATGGTGGAGATCAGCAGAATGCTCTTCGTCACCGCCGCCATGGCACCGAGCGCGATGAAGCTGTCGAGTGAGGATTCGCCGTCATATCCGCCCTTGGGCAGCCATTGGGTGCGGCTGAAGGCGATTTCGAAACCAAGTTCCTCCGCACGCTTCACCAGCTCGACATTGTAATCGAAGGTCCAGCTGTTGCTGGTCGGCAGGCTGGAGAAATTGATATCCTGCAGATTGAGGAACAGGCCGAGCATCAACGGCTGCTTCACCGCTCGGCTCAGCGGGCTGCCTGCGAAATCGGCGGGACTTTTCAGTTCAAGACCTTTCAGATCCGAACCATCAGGCAAGGGTACAGTCAGCGCCATGTCTTTTCTTCCTCGGAATGATCGCCCTGCGGGGCGGCTGCGGCCAGCCGGGCGCGCAGGTAGCTCTCCACGCCGCGGGGCTGACGACCGGTAATATGGTCGATGGTATCGGTGACGGATGCCGCGAGACCGTCGCCGATGAGCTGTCCGAATTCGCTGATCGCTTTCTGTTCGAAGGCACCGATATGCGGCGGGAAGACGGAGGCAACATTGTGCGAAACGCCAACAGGCCGATGCAGGATACGGGCCGCGATGCGGGCAATTTCCAGCGCTGTTAGGGCTTCGCCGCCGGTCAGCACCAGCGGACCGGCTAGCGGCGCGCTCGCAGTCAGCGCATGAACCGCCACATCGGCGATATCGTCGGCATCGATGAAGGAGACCGCCGCATGACCGAAACGGGCGGGCACATCCTCGCCATTACGCAGCGCAGCGACAACGGGCTCCAGCGCCACCTGCATCCAGGCATTCGGTCGCAGCACCGTATGCGCTATGCCGGTCCTGGCGAGATACGCTTCCACCTCAGCATGGGCCGCACCCGAGATGGAGCGGGCGGCATTTTCAATGGTCCAATCGGAACCGGATATTTTCACGATCCGCGACGCACCGGCGGCAAGGGAAGCATCTATGACCGCCTTCTGGTCTGCCGCTAGCGTCTCTCCAATGGGGGAAAGCAGGAAGACCCTGTCTGTTCCCCGCGCGGCTTCTTTCAGACTGGCCGGATCGGAAAAATTTCCTTCCGCAATATCGACCCTGTCACCCCACAGTTTCAGCGCATCCTCGCGCCTGCGGGTCAGCACGCGAACTCTCGCCTGTTTTTGCAAAAGACGGCTGACGACACGCTGGCCGAGCTTGCCGGTTGCACCCGTTACAAGAATGGTGGCTGCCATGACACCCTCACTTTCCCGCATCGCGCTGCACGGCATCGTGGAGTGAAGAAAGGGCCCTTGGATCGGCCCACTCCCGCACATCGAAATCGTCAGGAATGAATTTCCATTCCAGCAGGAAATCCTTGAAATGGCTGAGCGCATCGAGTTCGGCCGGATCGAGATCGAGCCTCAGATTGCGGTGTACATCCCCGCCATTCGCGGCCAGAACCGCCTCCTCGCTGACACCGATTTCACGCGCGATGAAACGCACGGCTTCCGCCGGATTGTCGTTCGCCCAATCGGCAACCCGCTGAACGGTGGCCATCAGTTCCGCCACAAGATCGGGCCGCTCGTCTGCAAAGGTCGCGTCCACCGTCAAAGGGCGAGGCGTGCCATTGTTGATGCGGATTTTCGGATCGGGGTGAAACCCTGTCGATACCACGACCTGCGCTCCGATGAGATTGGCGACGGTGACACCTTCCGCACCCTTGACGAAAAATGCATCGATCTGGCCGCGGTGCAGTGCTGCGATTTCCTCGCCATAGGGAAGCCGCCGGCGCAGGCCATGGAACCGCTCATCCGTTGGACCAAGCAGCACCGGCTCCCGGGCGGTCAAATCCACCAGTTCGACATCCGCAACGGAAAGGCCGGAGACGGTGAGCGCCGACACGATGCCCTTGAGCGATGTCGCCCGCTGGAAATCGATGGTTTCATTCGGCCGTTTCGGCAGGCCGATGCGCCGCCCCTTCAAATCGCCGCCCTTGCTTATTCCGCTTGCGGGCAAGGCGATGACAGCCTGAAATTCATCAGTTCGCGTCAACCCCACCAGCCGGGTTTTTCGGCCACCCGCCTTCGCCCAGATCGGCGGAATATTGCCGCCCTGACGGAATGACCAGTCCAGACGATGATCGAAATGGCTCTGGCGAATGGCGGGATCGGCCGCATCGCGAATGGAGGAAACGGAGATGCCATGGGCGGCGAAACGCTCCTCAATCCAGCCGAGTTGTACCGCGATGGAAAGCGGCGTGGGCGCCGGGCAGCGTGTATACCACAGGGTCACGGGTTGGGTTATCTGGCGAAGGGCGGCATCAGCCATGGCGTTCGTCCTCGAAATTGCGATCAGGCAATACGCTACACACCAGAAAATATTTTCTATAGATAAAGTGTACTATTTGAGATGCGATTGAGGAAATTCATTTCCATTCTCCGACAATGCCAACGAGATGACGGAATATCCTTTCGGCAATAGCCGACTCCTGGGTCGGATAGCTGCCCGCGCACCAAATCGCCTCTCCCGATTTGACCGGGCATCAGGTTGGCGACGAATGAAAGTTTTTCTTTCCGGAACGGCAAGGATTTTTAACTCGCGACCGAAATCGCGGCTGTTACGCTTTCGGACAATTGCACCCGCCACAGGCTGGAAATCCCACACAGACGGAAAAATAAAAGCATGAGCAACACCAAACGCCGGCTCAATCTCAATGTCGGCATTAATACAACGGGATATCTTCCCAATGCCTGGAAATACAGAAGCGGAGACCGGCACGATATCAACGATATCGGCTATTACCGGCGACTGACGGAACTGGCCCATAAGGGCCGGTTCGACGCCGTTTTTTTGTCCGACCACCCGGCGCTGCTGACCGATCCGGCCAGTCGCCCGTTTCACACCATCGATCCGCTCATCCTCTCAACATCACTCGCCGCGCAGGTGCCGGATATCGGCTTTGTGGCGACGATATCCTCCACCTATAATTCGCCCTATAATTTTGCGCGACGGACGCAGTCTATCGACGTCGTCACCGGCGGGCGGCTGATCGTCAATATCGTCTCCTCCTTCAATCCCAATGTCGCGGCCAATTTCGGCAACGATCCGCTGCCACCACGCAGCGAGAGATATGCCAAGGCCACCGAATTCCTCGATGTCGCGAAAAAGCTCTGGTCGAGCTGGGACCCGCGCCGTGAGGGCGAAATACCGGAAGACCGTTTCTGGGATGCGGCGACGGCCGAGACCATCGATCATGAGGGGCAATATTTCCAGGTGAAAGGCCCGCTCAACGTTCCACGCGGTCCGCAGGGGCATCCTGTCATCGCGCAGGCCGGCGCCTCCGAAGGTGGCATCGATCTGGCGGCACGCCACGGCGAGATCATCTATTGCAACATCCTGTCACGCCCGGCAGGTCAGGCCTTCGGCAAAAAGGTCCGCGACCGCGCCGTCTCCTTCGGCCGCGATCCCGCCGGCATCCGCATCGTTCCCGGCCTTGTCGTCATTCTCGGCGAGACCCGCGCGGAAGCGCTGCGAAAGCATGAACTCTTCAGCGGAACCGGCTCGGAAGACGGCCTTCTGGCGCGTTTCGCAAAAGAAAACGGCATCGATCCCCGCGATTTCGACCCCGATGCGAAGCTCGATGCCGAGCGCTTCATCCCGGATCAGAACCGGCAATGGGCGGTGGGCATGGGGCTTGGCCTTTCCGACCTGCTGACCCATGAAAAACTCACCGCCCGCGAAGCCGTGCGCCGCTCGGAAGGACACCACCGGCTGCTGCTTGGCACGCCGGAAGAGGTGGCGGACGGGATCATCGATCTCTGGCAGGATGGCACGGTGGACGGCTACACCCTGCAGCCGCCGCGGGCGCCAGACGATATTGCCGAATTCGTTGAAAAGGTCGTGCCGGTGCTTCAGAATCGGGGTGTTTACCCGCGCGAATATGAGGGTACAACGATCCGCGACCGCTATGGCCTGCCTTATTCAGATTGAATAGCAGCGGTCGCACTGTCGCAAATGTCGATCTCCCGCCGTTTCCCGCTTGAAGCGGGAACGACGGGAACGGGACATATTATTGCCCCGTCGCCACTTTCAAAACGGGCCGCCCGCCGGAAAGCTGCGGCAGGACGGAGGCGAAATCCGTGACGATCTGGCGGTAGTCTTCCGGCTGGAACTCATAGGGCAATTCCAGACGGAATTCCGAGACTTGTGGCAGCACGGGATCACGCGACAGCGTCTCCAGAATCTCCTCAGTCGTGCCAACGATGTCCGGCAGGAAAAGCGTGCGGCGCGCGCCATGCGGTGCATGCGTGCGCTTATCGCGCTCGGCGGCGAATTCCTGATAACGGCGGCGGGTCGCGGGGCTGGCGCTATCCGTCGGCAGAATCACGCGGCCAAGCGCGACACGCGGCTGGCGCTCATGCGCCCATTCCTGCCGGAAGCGGCTGACCAGCGCCGCCTGCGCGGTCAGAAAATCATCGGTATTTTCGCCGCTGACGATATTGCCAGTCAGAAGATTGAAGCCTGCCTTGCCGGCCCAGCGGGCGGAATTCTGCGATCCCCCGCCATACCATAACCGGTCCGTCAGCCCCTCGGCGACGGGCCGAAGGCGCGGCACCTGCTGACCGGCCGCATTGCCCGCCTCCGTCTCGCTGGACAACGGCTCCGATCGCAACGCTCTCGCGAGCTTCTCCGCACGGGCGTGGCTGTAATCTGCATCGGGAGCCTGATCGACATAATCCGAAATAAGGTGGGCGAAGGGCGGTGCGCCCACGGAAACCCCGACATTCAGCCGCCCACGCGAGAGCACATCCACCGTGGCGAGATCTTCAGCCAGCCTGAACGGATTTTCGTAACCAAGCTGAATGACGGCGGTGCCTAGCCCGATCCTCTTCGTGCGCTGCGATGCCGCCGCAAGAAAAGTGGCCGCCGAGGAAACGCCCCTTTCCAGATGGCGCTGTCGAACCCAGGCGCTGTGATAACCCAGCGCCTCGCCGGCTTCGAAAAGCTGCAACGTTTCTTCCAGGCCCTGAAAGGGATCATCATCCCGGTAATTACCGGGGACAAGGAAGGCGAAATGGGAAATATGCGAAACGGGCATGGTGTGCATCCGGAAATGACGGTTGACGACAGACGAGGCTCAGGCGGCGCGGTTACGGCTATCCGTTCTGCGCCACACATAGTTCCCGAAGAATGCACGATGACGGCCGCAGCTGGCACGGCATGTTCTTTTATAGTCCCGGCGATTGTTGAAAGATCGTTGCGCGATTTAATAGTCTACTAAAATTATGGATTTTTTCGTCGATCCGCCACTGCCTGCTCTCCTTTCCTTTTCCGCACGGGCAGCCACTACTCCACTCCAGCTCCCGTCAGGCCCACAAGCCATATCCCTCTTTCCGGCAAATGATCTTGATTTTACCTACAAACATGTAATACAGATTATCATACATGTTGACAAATAATGCATACATGTATGACATTGCGGCAATCACAAACGCCGAGACACCTGCATGAGGGAGGAATTATGATCATCACCGACGTCGAGGTCCGTGTTTTCCGCACGACGACCCGTCGGCACTCGGACAGTGCGGGTCATGCACATCCGGGGCCGGCGCATCAGGTGGAACAGGCCATGCTGACCATCCGCACCGAAGATGGGCAGGAAGGCCACTCCTTCACCGCGCCGGAGATCGTTCGCCCGCATGTCATCGAAAAATTCGTCAAGAAAGTCCTGATCGGCGAGGACCATCGCGACCGGGAACGGCTGTGGCAGGACCTTGCCCACTGGCAGCGCGGCTCGGCCGCGCAGCTGACCGACCGCACGCTGGCGGTGGTGGACTGCGCGCTGTGGGACCTTGCCGGCCGCTCGCTCAACCAACCTGTATACAAGTTGATCGGCGGTTATCGCGACAAGGTGCTGGCCTATGGCTCCATCATGTGCGGTGACGAGCTGGAAGGCGGGCTGGCGACGCCGGAAGATTACGGTCGTTTTGCCGAAACGCTGGTGAAGCGCGGTTACAAGGGCATCAAGCTGCACACCTGGATGCCGCCGGTCAGCTGGGCGCCGGATGTGAAGATGGACCTCAAGGCCTGCGCCGCCGTTCGCGAGGCGGTTGGCCCCGATATTCGCCTGATGATCGACGCCTTCCACTGGTACTCCCGCACCGATGCGCTGGCGCTGGGTCGTGGCCTTGAAAAACTCGGTTTCGATTGGATCGAGGAGCCGATGGATGAACAGTCGCTGTCTTCCTATAAATGGCTTTCCGACAATCTCGATATTCCGGTCGTCGGCCCGGAAAGTGCGGCCGGCAAGCATTGGCACCGCGCCGAATGGATCAAGGCCGGCGCCTGCGATATTCTGCGCACCGGCGTTAACGATGTCGGTGGCATTACTCCGGCGCTGAAGACCATGCATCTGGCCGAAGCCTTTGGCATGGAATGCGAGGTGCATGGCAACACGGCCATGAACCTGCACGTTGTTGCCGCCACCAAGAATTGCCGCTGGTATGAGCGCGGCCTGTTGCACCCCTTCCTCGAATATGATGACGGCCACGATTATCTGAAATCGCTGTCCGACCCGATGGATCGCGACGGCTTCGTGCATGTCCCTGACCGGCCGGGCCTTGGCGAGGACATCGATTTCACCTTCATCGACAACAACCGGGTGAGGTAACGGCGATGAAAACGGTGCTCGCCTTCGGAGACAGCCTCACCTGGGGCGCGGACCCGGCAACGGGTCTGCGGCACGCGGCCGAACACCGCTGGCCGGAGGTTCTGGAGGCCGAGTTTGCCGGAAAGGTGAAAGTTCACCCGGAAGGGCTTGGCGGGCGCACCACCTGCTACGACGACCATGCCGGTCCGGCCTGCCGCAATGGCGCGCGGGCGCTTGAAGTCGCGCTGTCCTGCCACATGCCACTTGATCTCGTTATCATCATGCTGGGCACGAACGATATCAAGCCGGTGCATGGCGGGCGGGCGGAAGCCGCAGTTTCCGGCATGCGGCGGCTGGCCCAGATTGTCGAAACCTTTATCTACAAGCCGCGCGAGGCCGTACCGAAACTGCTGATCGTCGCACCGCCGCCCTGCGTCGCAGGCCCCGGCGGAGAACCAGCGGGTGGGCGGGACATCGGCCAATCGCTCAGGCTTGCGCCGCTTTACCGCAAACTCGCTGCCGAACTCGGTCATGCCTTCTTTGATGCCGGATCGGTTGCCAGCGCTTCACCGGTGGATGGCGTGCATCTGGACGCGCCGGCAACGGAGGCAATCGGCCGGGCGCTCGCAGCACCGGTCAGAGAGATTCTTGGCTGATCTGCGACGCCCGAGGAGGAACCGGGCGCGCCGATCAAAACGTGGAAAGGCCGTATGAACCGGCCGTATTGGGAGGAAAAATGAAACATTTTCTTGCAACCGCAGCGCTTGGCGCATTGCTGATCGGCGCGATGCCGCTCAGTGTTTTCGCTGAAACGCCGAAAGACCAGCTCATCGTCGCCACAACCATGAGCAACATCCTCACCCTCGATCCCGCCGCCATCACCGGCCGCGAGACCGTGCAGGTCCTAAACAACGTCTATGACACGCTGGTCGTGCTTTCGCCTGAGGATCGCAGCGTTCAGCCTCGCCTCGCGGAACGTTGGGAAATTGCCGAAGACCGCAAATCGATCCGCTTCCACCTGCGCGGCGATGCCAAATTCGCCTCCGGCAATGCCGTGACGGCAAAGGACGTGGCGTGGAGCCTGAAACGCCTGCTCGCCCGCAACCTGGCGCAATCCTCCTTCCTGAAAACCCGTGGTTTCAAGCTGGAGGAAGCCGACAAGCTGTTCGTCGCCGAAAACGACCAGACCTTCGTGCTGAATATTCCGAAGCCCGACGACCCCAACCTTCTCCTGATGATCCTTGCGCAGAACGGTCCCGGCTCGATCATCGACAGCAAGACCGCGCTTGAGAACGAGAAGGACAGCGATCTGGGCGGCGCGTGGCTGACGCTGAATTCCGCCGGCTCCGGCCCCTTCAAGCTGACGCAATGGAAGTCCAACGAATATATCATCCTCACCCGCAACGACGATTATTGGGGTGAGAAGGCCAAGATGAAGCGCATCCTGATGCGTCATCTGCCGGAATCGCAGTCGCAGCGCCTGATGCTGGAAAAAGGCGATATCGACGTTGCCTATTCCCTGCAGGCCCCCGATCTGAAATCGCTTGAGGCCGACAAGGCCGTCACCATCGAATCCACACCCGGCTCCGGTTTTTATTACCTCAGCGTTTCGATGAAAGATGAGAAATTCGCCAACAAGAAGGTGCGCGAGGCCCTGCGTTACCTGATCGATTACGACGGTCTCGACAAGGCGGTCATGCCCTATTACGGCAAGCTGCATCAGCGTTCTCTCAGCACCGGCGTCATGGGCGCGCTGCCGGATCAGGGCTACAAGCTCGATATCGAAAAAGCCAAGGCGCTTCTGGCTGAGGCCGGTTATCCCAACGGTTTCAAAACGACGCTGCGCGTACTTTCGGAAGATCCCTTCATGAAGGCGGCGACGGCGATCCAGAACACGCTGGCGCAGGCCGGCATTCAGGCCGAACTGATCAGCGGCTCCGGCGACCAGATCTATGGCGCCATGCGCGAGCGGAATTTCGAACTGCTGCTCGGGCGCGGTGGCGGTGGCCAGCAGCCGCATCCGGACAACAACCTGCGCTCCATCGCCTATAACCCCAACAATGCCGATGACGCCAAGCTCACCAATTACCAGAGCTGGCGCACCAGCTTCTTCGATGAGAAGCTGAACAAGATGATCGAGGAAGCGCTGGTCGAGCGTGACGTGGCGAAACAGACGAAGCTTTATGAGGATCTGCAGGGCTATATGGACGAGATCGTCATGTCCATTCAGCCCTTCTCCGAGGTCATCGACACCGCCGCCTTCCGCAGCGATATCAAGGGCATGATCGTCAGTCCCTGGCTTTCGCGGTTTGAAGAGGTGAGCAAGGAGCGGTAATCGTCCGACACAGCGGTTAATCAGGAAAAGGCGCGGCTAACACCCGCGCCTTTTTGTTTGCGGCAAGACCGCGAGGAACTGCTCCGACGGGCAAACATATCGCTTCCGTCATTCCGGCCTTGAGCCGGAATCCAGCCGACGTGCGTCTGCACGGCGGAAAGAGTCCTTTCAGCCCAAAGACTTGGGCTGGCTGGATGCCGGATCAAGTCCGGCATGACGGAGGAGAGGCTCTGTTTATCAGCAGCCCAAGACCCGATCACCACCGGTCTTTTCTATTTTCGGCCACCCCAAAAAAAATGCCCGGCAGGGAGGCCGGGCAAGGAAGGAGGATGTTGTTATCCGTGACGCCCCGGAGGAGGACGGTCACGTTTTGGGAGCCGTCACGCGCCTTCATATTCCAGTGAGGCGCCGATCAGTTCGCGGGCATAGGGATGCGTCGCGCCATTGCCGGCGATGGCCTCGCGCGGCAGGATTTCGGTGATTTCGCCGCGCAGCATCACGGCGAAACGGTCGCACATGTGATCGACCACAGCGAGATCATGCGTCACCATGATATAGGTGAAGCCGCGCTCTTCCCGCAGCCGCTGCAAAAGGTTGAGGATTTCCGCCTGCACCGAGACATCGAGCGCCGAGGTCGGCTCATCGAGCAGCAGCAGCGACGGTTCGAGGATCAGCGCTCTCGCAATCGCCACACGCTGTCGCTGGCCGCCGGAAAGCTGATGCGGGAAACGGTCGAGAAAGGAGACGGGCAGGCCGACATCGGTGATGACCTTGCGCATGCGCTCTTCACGGTCGCCGAGCTTGTGAATCGCGAGCGATTCCGAAAGCACGGTGCGCACCGACTGGCGGGGATGCAGCGACCCGTAGGGGTCCTGAAACACCATTTGCAGCATCCGGCACCGCTCGATCAGCGGCATGTCACGTACCGACCTGCCGTCGATGAGGATGTCGCCGGTCCAGAAATCGTTGAGCATGGAAACGCAACGAAGCACGGTGGATTTGCCCGAACCGCTTTCGCCGACCAGCCCGAAACATTCGCCAGGCTCCACCTTGAAGGAGACGGAGGGCAGCACTTTCAGTGCCGTATGGCCGCTGCCGAAGGTGATGGAAAGATCGCGGGTTTCAACGGAAACGGCCATTATACGTTCTCCTCCAGCCATTCGGGACGGCGATCCAGCACCGCAAGCGGCGCGCGCGAGCCACCGATGCGTGGCTGTGCCGCCAGAAGGCCGCGCGTATAGGGATGCTGCGCCTGATCGAGATCACGGGCGGCCAGCGTTTCCACCACCCGGCCGGCATACATGATGAGAACCCGGTCACAGAAATTGCGCACGAGGTTGAGGTCGTGACTGATCATGATGAGGCCGATGCCACGATCACGCACCAGACCGTCGAGAATATTCAGCACCTGCAACCGCACCGTCACATCAAGCGCTGAGGTCGGTTCGTCGGCAATGACAAGATCGGGATCGGCGAGCAGCATCATGGCGATCATGACGCGCTGGCCCATGCCACCCGAGATTTCATGCGGATATTGCTCATAGACGCGCGCAGCATCGCGGATCTTCACCGCATCCAGCATGGCGAGCGCCTTTTCCCGAGCCTCCGATTTCGACGCCTTGAAGTGGCGCAGATAGGTCTCCGTCACCTGATCGCCGACCCGGCGGATGGGGTTGAGGGAAAATTTCGGGTCCTGAAGGATCATCGACATGCGCCGGCCGCGAACCTTCAGCATCTCCTTCTCATCGAGGGAGAGAAGATCGAGGCCATCGAAATCCAGCCTGTCGGCGGTGATCGTCGCCGAAGGCAAAAGGCGCAACAGCGCGCGGCCGACGGTGGATTTTCCCGAACCGCTTTCGCCGACAATGCCGAGCCGTTCCCGGCCAAGGGTAAAGGAGATGCCGCGCACCGCTTCAGTGGGCGAGCCGCCATAGCGGATGCGAAGATTTTCGACGTCAAGGATTGGTTTTTCCATGGTCTTATCTCCGGTTCATCTGCTTCGGATCGAGCGCATCCCGCAGGCCATCGCCTAAAAGATTGAAGGCGAGGCTGACGGAGAGGATCGCGATGCCGGGGAAGGTGACGAGCCACCAGCTATCCAGCATGTAGCGCCGTCCCGTGGCGATCATCGCCCCCCATTCCGGCAGCGGCGGCTGCGCACCGAGACCGAGGAAACCGAGGCCGGCGGCGGTGAGAATGACGGTCGCCATGTTCAGCGTCAGGCGGATGAGGACCGAGGGCAGACACATGGGCATGATCGACTTGACGATGATGCGCAGTGGCGAGGCGCCCTGAAGCCGTGCGGCGGCAATGTAATCCGCTTTCCGAAACGTCATAGCTTCGGCGCGGGCAAGACGCGCAATCGGTGGCCACGAGGTGAGCGCAATGGCGATGATCGCATTGTTGAGGCTCGGCCCAAGCGCCGCCACGAAAGCGAGCGACAGGATGAGGCTCGGGAACGACAGGAAGATATCGGTGATGCGCATCATCACCGTATCGAACTTGCCACCGAGATAACCGGAAGCCGTGCCGACAAGAAGGCCGACGGGACCGACGATGATCGAGACCAGCGAGATGATGGTGAGCGTGATGCGCGCGCCCCAGAGAAGGCGGCTGTAGATATCGCGGCCCAGCTCATCCGTGCCGAAGACATGGCCGTTGCCGGGCGCCTGCAGCGTATTGGCGAGATCCTGCGCGTAGGGGTCGTGCGTCGCAAGCCAGGGCGCGAAAATCGCGGCGATGACGAGGAGCAGCAGGACAGCCAGGCCGAAGGCCGAAGTCGGGCTTTTCAGCAGGAAGACGATGATGTTCTTCAGCGCGTTCAAGGGCACCGGAAGGCGGAAGGAGGTTTCTGCGCGAGCCGTCATCAGCGGGTCCTCGGATCGAAAAAGCGGTAGAGAATGTCGGACAGGAGATTGAGCCCGATGAAGATGACGCCGACGATCAAAACGCAGGTCATCACGGCATTCATGTCGCCGATGATAAGATTGCTGGTGAGATATTGCCCGAAACCCGGCCAGGCGAAGACAGTCTCGATCAGCACCGCGCCTTCGAGCAACGAGCCATAGGCAAGAGCGATGATGGTGACGAGCTGCACGCGGATATTGCCAAAGGCATGCAGCCACACCGTCTGCCGCTGCGACAGGCCCTTGACGCGCGCGGTCGTCACATATTCCTGTCCCAGCTGATCCAGCATGAAGCTGCGCGTCATGCGGGTGATGTAGGCCGAGGAGGAATAACCGAGCAAAGCGGCGGGAAGGATGAGGTGGTTGATGGCCGACCAGAAGACCTCCATGTCTCCGGCCAGCAGGCTGTCGATGAGCAGGAAGCCCGTCCGCTCCTCAACCAGACCGATATAGAACTGATCCATGCGGCCACCGCCGCCGACAAGGCCGAGATGGGCGTAAAAAACGATCAGCGCGATCATGCCGGTCCAGAAGATCGGCATGGAATGGCCGAACAGGCTCAGCACCCGCACCAGATGATCCTGCCAGCGGTCCTTGTTGACGGCGGCATAAACGCCCATGGGAATGCCGAGGCCGGCACCGATCAGGATCGCAAAGGTCGCAAGTTCCATCGTCGCCGGCATGACCCGGATGATATCCTCGATGACCGGGCGGCCGGTGCGGATCGAGGTCCCGAAATCGCCGGTGAACACATCGCCGAGATAATAGATGAACTGCTGCCAGAGCGGTCGGTCGAAGCCGAGCGCATGATAGACCTGTTCATAGGTTTCGCGGGTCGCATCCTCGCCGACGATCGCCCGCACGGGATCGGCGGGCATCAGGCGGCCGATAAAAAAGGTCAGCAGCAGCAACCCAAGCAGCGTAACGGCAATACTTCCGATCTGGCCGGACAGGCCATAAAGCGAAAGGCGTCTTTTTGACATGATTCCTCCCTTGCCAGAGATCGACTGCGCAAGTGATGAAGGCACAATCCTGTCTGACAACTATTCGCAAGTTGTCACAGGTGTTGAAAGCTGTCAAGCGCGAGCCGGCAAAATCGATGGAGCCGACGGCTCCCGAAACGGCGCACGGGCGGAAACTTCAACCACGGGCTCAGGCTTTTTTCGTTTGCCGGAAAATAAATCGCCCACGTTGCCGCAACCGCAAAAGCCTGTATTCTCCGCTTCGAAAAGATGCGAGGTCTGAAGCCGTTGCCGGTAACATCTCAGGCCTCCGGGGGGAGAGCGAAATGGCGGACATGACACTTCTGGCATTTGCCGCCGTCGCTTTTATCGGCATAGCGACGCCCGGCCCTACCGTCTTGCTGGCACTCGCAAACGGTTCGAGGTTCGGCGTCAGGCGCGCGCTCACCGGCATGGCCGGCGCTGTTCTCTCCGATTTCGTTTTGATCGGCGCTGTCGCATTGGGGCTGGGAGCCTTGCTCGCCGCCTCGGAATTCTGGTTCGGCATCGTCAAATGGGCGGGCGCCTGTTATCTTGCCTTTCTCGGCGTCATGCTTTTGCGCTCCGGAGGCACGCTCGACAGCGCGATGCAGCCGGCAGACACGGGTGAAGCCACATCCGCAAGCTCGATTTTCCTCAAGAGCTTTCTCGTGGCGGCAACCAATCCCAAGGGATATCTGTTCTTTTCTGCTTTCCTGCCGCAATTCATCGACGCCCTCGCGCCGCAGGTGCCGCAATATACGGCGCTTGCGCTGGTCTTTGCCGGGATCGATTTCATCGTGATGTTCGCATACGCCCTGCTCGGCGCACAGGCCGTCAGGATGTTGCGCCAATCCGGAGCCCTGTGGCTTGACCGGATATGCGGTGGCGCGCTTCTGGTGCTGGCCGCCTCTCTTGCCCTTTATCGGCGGGCCAGCGCATAAATCATTGGGGCAAAATCCCTTTCCGTCTTATTCAGCCGCCGTGCGGGAGCGCAGGAGCACCTTATAGCGCTCAAGGCTGCCCCGCAGATGCGCCGCCATATGTTGGCGCGCGGCATCCGCATCGCCTTCTATGATGGCATCGACGATCCTGGCGTGCTCCTCCTGCAGATGAAGGTTATAGTCCTTCGGACGCGATCCGGGCGCAGCGCCCTGCAATTCGCCGCGGGGAATGATGCCGGAGCGGATCAGTTGAAGGAACTCGGGAAAACGCCTGTTCTGCGTCGCCTGCGCGATCGCCAGATGAAACTCGAAATCGGCATCCCGCGTCGGCAATCCGGCGGCGAGACAGTCCCCGACCCGCCGATGCGCGTCAACGATCGCCTCCACCTGCACGGCGGAACGGCGCGATGCCGCAAGCCCGGCGGATTCGACCTCGAAGACGGTCCGCAGTTCCAGCAATTCGATTACCGAGGAAATCCGCCCGACAGCCAGATCGTTGAAAGGCACTTCCTTGGCCGGCTTCACCTCCACGGCGAAGACCCCCGCACCCTTGCGGGCTTCAACAAGGCCGTCGGCGCGCAGAATGGCGATGGCCTCGCGCACCACGGTTCGGCTGACGGAATATTCTCGCGTCAGCTCGCTTTCGCTCGGAAGACGGTCGCCGGGCCGGAACACACCCTCCGACAGATCCCGCCGCAGGGCCGAACTGATTTTCGCCGCGAGCGATACCCCCTGCTTCGTGCTGCTCTCAACGTCCATTCCAGCCCACCTGTTTCAAACTTGTCTGGCATGTTAGCAAACACCCGCCACATTGCAAGGCCCGGGCGTATTCGCGACCGGTTATCATGCCTCCTGCTGGCAGCAACCGTAGCAGCAAATATCATTCGGCCAATCAGCATCTAACGCCAGCCGACACGGCGCAGACATTCCGAAAAGAAATCTTTCGCCCTTGCAGCCAAACAATATACATTATATTATAACGTATATTAATTGAGAAAAACAGGAGATGCCGATGAATGCCGTCAAGATCGATGGGCGCCTGACCGTGGCCGGCCAGCCGGAGATCGCCGATTTTTCCTCGCTCTCCGCTCAAGGGTATAAAAGCATCATCAACGCCCGGCCGGACGGGGAAGACCACGACCAACCCGGCAACATGCGGGAAAAAAGCGCCGCCGGCACGGCTGGTCTGGCATATAGCTTCATTCCGGTTACCGGCCCGACCATGACCGAAGCCGATATTCGCGCCTTCCAGCAGGCGATGGTGGAGGCGGACGGTCCCGTCTTCGCCCATTGCAAGGGCGGCACCCGTGCACTCACGCTCTATGTGCTGGGGGAAGCGCTGGACGGGCGCATCGGGCAGGATCAAATCGAGGCTTTTGGCACCACACATGGTTTCGACCTGTCCGGCGCCGTTCGCTGGCTGCAGCGACGAGCGGCGGCATTGCCGCAGGTCAAGGCCTTCTTCGACCCGCGCACATGGAGCGTGCAATATGTCGTTTCCGACCCCGCGACCGGGCGTTGCGCCATCATCGACCCGGTCTATGATTTCGATGAGAAGTCCGGCGCGACGGACACGATGAATGCCGATGCCATTCTGGCCTATGTCGAAAGTCAGGGCCTGTCGGTCGAATGGATTCTCGATACGCACCCACATGCCGATCATTTTTCCGCAGCCCATTATCTGAAGCAGAAAACCGGCGCCCAGACCGCTATCGGCGCAAAAGTGACGGGCGTACAGAAACTCTGGCAGGAGAAATACAACTGGCCTGAACTGGAAACCGACGGGTCCCAGTGGGACCGGCTGCTCGAAGCAGGTGACCGGTTCACCATTGGCTCGCTCGATGTCCGCGTGCTGTTTTCCCCCGGCCACACACTGGCCTCCGTCACCTATGTGGTGGGCGACGCAGCCTTTGTGCACGATACGCTTTTCATGCCGGATTCCGGCACCGCGCGCGCCGATTTTCCGGGCGGCAGCGCCAGAGAACTCTGGGCGTCGATTCAAGCTATCCTCGCCCTTCCCGATGAAACGCGGCTTTTCACCGGTCATGACTACCAGCCCGGCGGCCGCGCCCCGAAATGGGAAAGCACGGTCGGCGAACAGAAACGTAGCAACCCGCATCTGGCCGACATGACGGAAGAGGGATTCATCCGCTTGCGCGAAGCGCGGGACCGTGGCCTGCCGATGCCCAAGCTCATTCTGCACGCCCTGCAGGTCAATATTCGTGGCGGCCGCCTGCCGGAACCGGAGGCAAACGGTAAGCGCTATCTTAAATTCCCGCTCGATGGGCTGGAGGGCAGCACATGGTGAAGCACGACCTGGGAGAACAGGCCCTGCGGATGAGCGAGATTCCCCTGCCCGCCATGGAAGAACGTGCTGTCGAAGTTGCTCTGCTTTTGAAGACGCTTGCCCATCCCGCCCGGCTGATGCTTGCCTGCACGCTGGCACAGGAGGAATTTTCCGTCGGCGAGCTGGAAACGAAGCTCGATATTCACCAGCCCACGCTTTCCCAGCAGCTCGGCGTGCTGCGGGAAGCCGGTGTGGTCGAAACCCGGCGCGAAGCCAAGCAGATATTCTACCGGATGGGCGAGACGAAAGCGGCCCAGCTTATCGAGGCCCTCTACGCCATATTCTGTGCACCGGAGGAAACCCCGTGAGCCCTTATTGGCCCCCGCTTTTCGGCGGCATGATGCTGGGTCTTGCAAGCATTCTGCTGTTTCTGTTCAACGGCCGCATCGCTGGCATCAGCGGCATCATGGGCAGGGTTCTCGGCAGGGAGAGGCGTCTCGCCGATCTCGCATTTGTCGCCGGTCTACTGGCCGGGCCCTATCTTTACGCCGCCGCCTTCGGCGGGCTTCCCATAGTAACCATAATCGCACCGTGGCCGCTGATCATCATTGCCGGCCTGCTGGTGGGTTTCGGCACACGCATGGGCTCCGGCTGCACCTCCGGCCACGGTATCATGGGGCTGGCGCGGTTTTCCCGGCGTTCCATCGCAGCAACCGCGACATTCCTGATCACCGGCATTTGCGCCGCGACGATAACGGGGGCCCTGTCATGAAAAACTTCGCCGTGGCGCGCGTTGCGCTGGCATTGGTTGCAGGAGCGCTGTTCGGTTTTGGCCTGTCGCTCTCCGGCATGGTCAATCCGGCCCGCGTTTCAGCTTTTCTCGATGTGGCGAGCGATGATTGGGACCCGAGCCTGATGTTCGTTCTCGGCGGCGCGGTCATGGTTGCCGTGCCGGGTGTGCTGCTGCGCCATTTGCTTGCCAGACCGATCCTCGCCGAAAATTTCAGCCTTCCCGCCAAAACCCGTGTCGACCGGCCACTTATCCTCGGATCGGCGATTTTCGGGCTGGGCTGGGGGCTTGCCGGTTTCTGCCCCGGCCCGGCACTATCGGCGTTCGCCCTCGGGCTCACCCCGGTCATCCTCTTCGTCTGCGCCATGATCGCCGGCATGCTGGTGCATGACCGTCTCTACGCAAGAGAGTCCTAGGCTTTCACCAACGCTTATTCGGCGACGAAAGAAAACAGTCGCGCAGGCGCAAAACGCCCGCGCGACTGTGTCTGATTACAGGTCGATCAGGCTCTTGCCCGTCATTTCCGGGGGCAGCGGCACGTTCATCAGTTGCAGCAGCGTCGGCGCAACATCGGCCAGAATACCGTCATGCACCTTGGCGCCTTCCGGGCCGCCAAAAAGGATCACCGGCACCGGATTGGTGGTGTGCGCCGTGTGCGGACCGCCGGTGACCGGGTCGACCATGGTTTCGCAATTGCCGTGATCGGCAATGACAAGCATCGCGCCACCGACCTTTTCAAGCGCGGCAACGACCGCGCCCAGACCGCGATCCACAGCTTCGCAGGCCTTGATCGCCGCCTGCAGGTCGCCGGTGTGGCCGACCATATCCGGATTGGCATAATTGGTGACGATGAGATCGTAACCCTTGCCGATCGCCTCGACGAATTTCTCGGTCACCTCGGGCGCGCTCATTTCCGGCTGCAGATCGTAGGTCGCAACTTTCGGGGATTTCGGCATGAAGCGGTCTTCGCCCACTTCCGGCTCTTCCTTGCCGCCATTCAGGAAGAAGGTGACATGCGGATATTTTTCCGTCTCGGCCAGGCGGAACTGTGTAAGCCCCTGCTTCGCCACCCATGCGCCGAGCGTGTTGACGATATCGCGCTTCGGATAAGCCGTGGTCATGAAATCATTGTGGCGGGTGGAATATTCCACCATGCCCAGAAGCGCCGAAAGGACGGGCTTTTCGCGCGGAAAACCGTCGAAATCATTGGCGCCGATGGCGAGCAGGATTTCGCGCGCGCGGTCAGCGCGGAAATTCAAGCAGAACAGGCCGTCGCCGGCCTTGAAACCGTCATAACCATCGATCACCGTCGGCAGGATGAATTCATCCGTGACATTGTTCTGGTAGCTCTGGGCGACGGCGCTCACCGCATCCCGCGCGCGTTCGCCCTTGCCGAGAACCATGGCGTCGTAGGCTTTCTCGACGCGCTCCCAGCGATTGTCGCGATCCATCGCATAATAACGGCCGATGACCGTGCCGATGCTGGCGCCTTCCGGCAGGCTTGCCACCAGCGCCGCCACAAAACCTTCAGCCGATTGCGGCGCGACATCGCGGCCATCGGTAATGGCATGGACCACCACCTTCAGACCCTGCGAGATCATCAGTTTCACAGCCGCCTGGCCGTGAACGATATGGCCATGAACGCCGCCATCGGAAACCACGCACATCAGATGCGCCACACCCCCCGCGGCCTTTACCTTTGCTGCGAACTCAAGCATCGCCGCATTGCGGAAAAAGCTGCCATCCTCGATTGCCAGATCGATCTGGCCGAGATCCATGGCGACGATGCGACCGGCGCCGATATTGGTGTGGCCGACTTCGGAATTGCCCATCTGCCCGGTGGGCAGGCCGACATTGGGGCCAAAGGTGGTCAGCGTCGCATTCGGGCAGGTGGCGAAAAGCCGGTCCATGGTGGGGGTGTTCGCCAGCGCCGGCGCGTTGCTGGATTTATCCTCGCTCAGCCCCCAGCCATCGAGAATAGTCAGGACAACGGGTTTGGGAATGCGCATGGGAGGACCTTCTTCTTCATTCGGTTGCCGGCGGACAGCGGACCGCCGGGCCCCGGAGCGCCCTCGTCCGCCACTATGATCATGATGAGAAAACATGCTTCTCGTTCTTCTCTTCTATACCCGAAGATGACGAACGCAAGCCTATACCGACAGCGAAACAGTTCCGTGAAGGTCGAAAACGGTGGCTTAAAATCGACCACCATTGGTATGGCACTCCTCCCCCCTCATTCCTGTGCTTGTCACAGGAATGAGGGCGTGAGGGAAGGGATGGGCCGGTCGCAGGCGCTCATTCTATGAAAATCAGCGCGGGCTTCTCCAACAGTGCCTTGACGGCCTGGATGAAGACCGCCGCATCCCACCCATCGACAACCCGGTGATCGAAGCTCGATGAGAGGTTCATCATCTTGCGCGGCACAAACCGCGTCCCATCCCAGACCGGCCGCGTCACGATCTTGTTGACGCCGATGATCGCCACTTCGGGGTGATTGATGATGGGTGTCGAAACGACACCGCCCAAGGCTCCCAGCGAACTGATGGTGATGGTGGAGCCCATCAGTTCTTCCCGATGCGCCGTGCCGGTGCGGGCGGCTTCGGCGACGCGTGCGACTTCGTCCGCACATTCCCAAAGGCCAAGCGTTTCCGTGTGACGCACGACCGGCACGGTGAGGCCCGACGGCGTCTGTGTGGCGATGCCGATATGAACCGCTTCATAGTGGCTGACGACACCTTTGTCGTCGTCAAAGGTGGCATTCATGCCGGGATGATCGGCAACGGCTTTCACCAGCGCGCGCATCAAAAACGGCAGGATCGTCAGCTTCGGCTGCCCGGAACGGCGGCTGCCGTTCATGGTCGCGCGCAAATCCTCCAGATCGGTCACGTCGACTTCTTCGACGTAGGTGATATGCGGAATGCGGGAGGCGGAAAGCACCATCTTCTCGGCAATCTTGCGCCTGAGCCCGGTCACCTTCACTTCCTCGACGGCGCTATCGTGGGGCGCTATCGGCTCGGGGCGTTCCGGCCTTCCCCGCACGGTTAAAAACCCGTCGAGATCGGCATGGGTGACATGCCCGTCCGGCCCCGTCCCCTTGACCTTAGTGAGATCAATATCGAGATCGTCGGCGCGCTGGCGGACGGCGGGAGATGCCAGCGGTTTGTGGTGCAGCTCGATCGCGGGTGCCGGCGGTGCCTCCTCGGTCTTGCGCGCTGGCGGCTGGGTTTCAACGGGTGGCGGCGTTTCCGTCATATCGGCAGGCGCTTCCGCCGCCTGGGCTTCCGCTTCTACTTCCGGCACGCTGCCATTGGGAGCGGCGGCGGCGACATCGGTTTCGATGCGAACCAGCGGCGCCTTCACCGGCACGGTGTTTCCGACGGTCACGGCAAGCCAGGTGACGACACCCGCCACCGGCGACGGGATTTCCACCGTCGCCTTGTCCGTCATCACCGCGGCCAGCACCATGTCCTCATGGACGATATCGCCCGGCTTGACATTCCATTCCACCAGTTCGGCTTCCGCCACGCCTTCACCGACATCGGGCATGGTAAGAACAAATTCCGCCATAATCAGGCCTCCATGACGTCGACAAGGGCGCGCCCGACACGGGCGGGTCCCGGAAAATAGTCCCACTCCTGCGCATGCGGGTAAGGCGTATCCCAGCCGGCGACGCGGACGACGGGAGCCTCAAGGTGATAAAAACAATGTTCCTGTACCAGCGACACCACTTCGGCCCCGAAGCCGGAGGTCAGCGTCGCCTCATGCACCATGACACAGCGGCCGGTCTTGGAAACGGACTTCACGATGGTATCGAGATCGAGCGGCAGCAGACTGCGAAGATCGATGATCTCGGCATCCACACCGGTTTCTTCCGCCGCCGCCAGCGCCACATGCACCATGGTGCCATAAGCGATGACGGTGACAGCGTTTCCGGGACGGCGTATCTCCGCCTTGCCGATGGGAATGGTGTAGTGCCCTTCCGGCACCTCGCCCATCTCGTGTTTGGACCAGGGCGTCACCGGCCGGTCGTGGTGCCCGTCGAAAGGGCCATTATAAAGCCGCTTCGGCTCCAGAAACATCACGGGGTCGGGGTCTTCGATGGATGCGATCAGCAACCCCTTGGCATCATAAGGATTGGAGGGAACAACTACCTTCAACCCGCAGACATGGGTGAAAAGCGCTTCCGGGCTCTGGCTGTGCGTCTGCCCGCCAAAAATGCCCCCGCCGGTCGGCATTCTCAGCACGATGGGGCAGGTGAAATCACCATTGGAGCGATAGCGAATGCGCGCCGCCTCCTGGGTGATCTGGTCATAGGCGGGATACATGTAATCGGCGAACTGGATTTCGACGCAGGGCCGCAAGCCATAAGCGGCCATGCCGATTGCCGTGCCGACAATACCGGATTCGCTGATCGGCGCATCGAAACAGCGGGTTTTTCCGTATTTTCCCTGCAACCCCTGCGTGGCGCGGAAGACGCCGCCGAAATAACCCACGTCTTCGCCGAACACCACGACATCGTCGCTGCGTTCCATGGAGACATCCATGGCGCTGCGGACGGCTTCGATCATCGTCATTCTTGCCATGTCTCACCACCCTGCCTTCTGGCGCTGGCGGACAAGATGCGGCGGCATCTCGGCGTAAACGCCTTCGAAAATATCCTTCTTCGGCGGTTTTTTGCCCTCATGCAGCGTGCCGTGGCTTTCCGCCTCACGTTGCGCTTCAAGCACTTCATCGACGATTTCCGCCTCCGCCTGCCGGTGCCGCTCCTCCGACCAGACGCCGCGCAGGATGAGATGTTTCTTCAATCGCAGAACCGGATCGCCCAGCGGCCAGGCATCGGATTCCGTCTTGGGGCGATAGGCACTCGGATCGTCCGAGGTGGAATGGGCGCCGACGCGATAGGTCACATATTCGATCAGCGTCGGGCCGAGATTGCGGCGTGCCCGCTCAACGGCCCAGCGCGCCACGGCATAAACGGCGAGATAATCATTGCCATCGACCCGAAGCGCCGGAATGCCAAAGCCCAGCCCGCGCGCCGCAAATGTGCCGGAACCACCGCGCGCGATGCCCTGAAAGGTGGAAATGGCCCATTGATTGTTGACGATATTGAGAATGACCGGGGCCTTGTAGGTGGAGGCGAAGACCAGCGCGGAGTGGAAATCCGACTCCGCCGTCGAACCGTCGCCAATCCACGCAGCCGCGATCTTCGTGTCGCCCTTGATGGCCGAGGCCATCGCCCAGCCAACCGCCTGCACATATTGTGTGGCGAGGTTGCCGGAGACGGTGAAGAAACCGTGCTCCTTTGAGGAATAAAGAACCGGCAATTGCCGCCCGTGCAGCGGGTCGAGCTCGTTGGAATAGATCTGGTTCATCATGGTGACGAGCGGATAGTCATCGGCGATCAATAGCCCGGCCTGCCGGTAGGTCGGGAAATTCATGTCGCCTTTGGAAAGCGCCTTGCGGAAGGCGCAACTGACGGCCTCCTCCCCCAGATGCTGCATGTAAAACGAGGTCTTGCCCTGCCGCTGCGCCATCAGCATGCGGGCATCGAAAGCCCGAAGCCGCATCATGTTTTTGAGGCCAACCAGCAATTCCTCGTCCGAAAGCAGCCCCGCCCACGGCCCGACAGCCTCGCCCTGATGATTGAGAACGCGGATGATCGAATAAGCGAGATCGCGCATGCTTTCCGGTGCGGCGTCCACCTCCGGGCGCGGCACGGTGCCGGCCTTCGGTATCTTCACATTGGAGAAATCCGGCTCCCCGCCGGGCCGCACCGCAGGCTCCGGAACATGCAGGCTGAGATGTGGCGTTTCGGTTATATCCATTCTACTCCTCCGGCGGGCTAGCGCGCCCCATAATTCCGTCATTCCGGCCTTGAGCCGGAATCCAGCCGACGCGCGTCTGCGCGGCGGGAAGGACTCTTTTCAGCCCGGGGACTTGGGCTGGCTGGATACCGGCTCAAGGCCGGTATGACGGAGGTTTTCCTTTCCAATCATCAGCCTCACAAATTCCGTGCGATCACCATGCGCTGGACATCGCTCGTCCCCTCGTAAATCTGGCAGATGCGTACATCGCGATAGATCCGCTCCACCGGATAATCCGCCATGTAGCCGTAACCGCCGTGAATCTGGATGGCGTCCGAGCAGACGCGTTCGGCCATTTCGGACGCGAAGAGCTTGGCCATCGAGGCCTCCGAAAGACAGGGCTCTCCCGCCTCCTTCAGCGCCGCCGCATGCAGCACCAGCTGCCGCGCCGCCGTAATCCGCGTTGCCATATCCGCGAGGCGAAACGCGACCGCCTGATGTTCGATGATCGCCTGTCCGAAAGCCTTGCGCTCGCGGGCATAATCCCGCGCCGCCTCGAAGGCCGCCTGCGCCATGCCGACCGCCTGTGCAGCGATGCCGATGCGGCCACCCTCCAGATTGGCAAGCGCGATGCGATAACCCTGCCCCTCTTCGCCCAGCCGCAATTCGACGGGGACCGCCATCTCGGTGAAGGCGATCTGGCAGGTATCGGACGAATGCAGGCCGAGCTTTTCCTCGACCCTTATCACCTCGTAACCCGGCGTATCCGTCGGCACGATGAAGGCGCTGATGCCCTTCTTGCCCGCCGCCGCATCGGTGACGGCAAAGACAATGACGACATCGCCATTTTTACCCGACGTGATAAATTGCTTCGCCCCATCAAGAATATAGCGATCGCCATCACGCCGGGCGCGGGTCTTCAGGTTGGAAGCATCGGAACCGGCCTGCGGTTCTGTCAGCGCAAAACCGCCGATCCATTCGCCGGAAGCGAGTTTCGGCAGGAAACGCTGTTTCTGGTCTTCCGTGCCGAATTTCAGGATCGGCACGCAGCCAACCGAATTATGGACGCTCATGATGGTGGAACAGGCCCCGTCACCGGCAGCAATTTCCTCCAGCGCCAAAGCATAAGCGACGGCACCGGTTTCCGACCCGCCATAATCCTCCGAGACCAGCATGCCGAGAAAACCGAGGTCTCCCATTTCCTTCAGTTCGTCTTTCGGGAACCGGCTTTCCCGGTCACGCGAAGCAGCCCCCGGGGTCAGCCGCTCGCGGGCGAAATCGCGGGCCATGTCCCTGATCTGCTGCTGGGCTTCGTTCAGGATCATCGCCGCCTCCCCTCAATGCCGCTCGATGCCGAGCGCGGTTGCTTCTCCGCCGCCGATACAGACTGCGGCCACGCCGCGCTTCAGCCCGTGACGCTGCAGGGCTGCCAGCAGGGTGACAACGATACGTGCGCCGGAAGCACCGATCGGATGGCCGAGCGCACACGCCCCGCCATGCACGTTCACCTTCTCATGCGGCAGATCGAGATCGCGCATTGCCGCCATCGCCACCACGGCAAAGGCCTCGTTGATTTCGAAGAGATCGACATCCCTCGCCGTCCAGCCGGTTTTATCGAACAGCTTTTTCATCGCGCCGATGGGAGCCGTTGGATATCCGGCGGGTGCATCCGCATGGGAGGCCTGACCAATAATGGTCGCCAGCGGCGAAAGACCCCGCCTTTCCGCTTCGGAGCGACGCATGAGAACGAGAGCGGCCGCACCATCGGAAATCGAGCTGGAATTGGCCGCCGTCACCGTTCCGCCATCGCGAAAGGCGGGCTTCAGCTGCGGGATTTTCTCCGGCCTTGCCTCGCCCGGCTGCTCATCCACGGCAACATCGCCGACAGGCGCTATTTCCGCTTCGAAGGCTCCCTCCGCTATGGCGCGTCGCGCCCGTTCCAGCGAGGCGAGCGCATAGTCATCCTGCATGGCGCGGGTGAATTGATAGGTTTCAGCGCAATCTTCCGCGAAATTGCCCATCAGCCGGCCCTTGTCATAGGCATCCTCGAGACCGTCGAGAAACATATGGTCGATGACCTTGCCATGACCGAGACGATAGCCATTTCGGGCGCGATCCAGCAGATAGGGCGCATTGCTCATGCTTTCCATGCCGCCCGCAAGCACGATGGAAGAGCTTCCCGCCGCGATCTGGTCATGGCCCAGCATGATCGCCTTCATGCCCGAGCCGCACATCTTGTTGATGGTCGTCGCACCAATCGAATTGGGAATGCCGGCCACAATGGCTGCCTGTCTGGCCGGCGCTTGCCCCTGCCCGGCCGTCAGCACACAGCCCATCAGCACATCGTCAACATCAGAAACCGGAACAGCGGCCCGTTCGACGGCCGCACGGATCGCCGCGGCCCCAAGATCGGGCGCAGCCACCGATTTGAATTCGCCCTGGAACCCACCCATAGCAGTACGGGCGGCCCCGACGATCACGACAGGGTCATGCACAGCCAAATTCACCTCCCTTGGGCATTCTCTCGCTTGAGAAAACGACCGTCATCGCGATCTCCTCCAGACCTCGAATGACATGAACGCTATCACCAACTCGAATTCATTTCAAAGCTATTTTGATTGACAGTTTTTTGATTGACGATATCTTTGATCCAACAATTAGTCATATCATAGAGCAAATGATCCATGATTGAGCTCGACAGTTTCGACCAGAAGATTCTGCATGTGCTCGGCGATGACGGGCGGGTGAGCTGGCGGGATCTCGCAGCCCGTATCGGTCTTTCCTTCACGCCGACGCTGCGCCGCGTGCGCAAGCTGGAAGAGGAAGGCATCATTCGCGGCTATACCGCCGTGTTCGATGAGAACCGGCTGCTCGGCAATATGGGTGTCTTCATCTCCGTCACGCTGGAGCGGCAGATCAAGGAAGCATTGACGACCTTCGAACACCACGTCGCCTCCATTCCCGAAGTCGTGGGCGGTTACCAGACCAGCGGCAGTTCCGATTACCTGATCCACGCCATGGTGCGGGACCTGCCGCATTATCAGGAGCTGCTGGATTTCCTGACCACGGTTCCCGGCGTGTCGCGCATCCAGTCCAATTTCGCCATCAAGACATTCGTGCGCCGTTCCGCCGCCTTCACCGGGGGTGACGCGCCGTAATCAAGGGCTGCCGGCGCGGAGGAGGTGCCGGCTGCCGACAAAAGGGACGGCCTGCCGTCCGGAGGAGGAGACGCGATGAGTTTGAACCTCGCCGCCATTTTCGATGCCGATCTCGGCCCGGAAATCGCAGCATTGCGCGACAGCGCAAGCGCATTCGCAGACGATAAAATCGCCCCGCTGGCGGCGGAGATCGACCGCGACGACCGTTTTCCACGCAAGCTCTGGCCGGAAATGGGCCAGCTCGGGCTGCACGGCATTACCGTTTCGGAAGAGTTCGGCGGTGCCGACATGGGCTATCTCGCCCATTGCGTGGCGATGGAGGAGATAAGCCGGGCTTCCGCTTCCATCGGCCTTTCCTACGGCGCCCATTCCAACCTCTGCATCAACCAGATTCACCGCTGGGGAACGGATGAGCAGAAGCACAGATATCTGCCGAAACTCGTCTCCGGTGAACATGTCGGTTCTCTCGCCATGAGCGAGACGGAAGCCGGTTCGGATGTCGTCTCCATGCGGCTGAAGGCGGAACGCAGGGGCGACCGCTATGTGCTGAACGGCGCGAAGATGTGGATCACCAACGGTCACGAGGCCGATACACTGGTGGTCTACGCCAAGACGGATATGTCCGCCGGCCCGCGCGGCATCACCGCTTTCCTGATCGAAAAAGGCTTCAAGGGGTTTCGCCCGGCCCAGAAACTCGACAAGCTCGGCATGCGCGGCTCACCCACGTCAGAACTGGTGTTCGAGGATTGCGAGGTGCCGGAAGAAAACATTCTCGGACGCCTCAATGACGGCGTGACGGTGCTGATGAGCGGGCTGGATTACGAGCGCGCCGTGCTGGCCGCCGGCCCCGTCGGTATCATGCAGGCGGCCATCGATCTGGTGCTGCCCTATGCCCGCGAGCGCAAGCAATTCGGCAAGGCTATCGGCGAATTCCAGCTGGTGCAGGGCAAGCTCGCCGATATCTACTCGTCCATGAATGCATCCCGCGCCTATGTCTATGCGGTGGCCCGGGCCTGCGACAATGGCCGCATCACGAGGCAGGACGCCGCTGGCGCAATCCTCTTTGCCGCCGAGCGGGCGACACAGGTGGCGCTGGATGCGATCCAGCTTCTCGGCGGCTCCGGCTATGTCAATGAAAGCCCGGCCGGACGGCTGCTACGCGACGCCAAGCTTTACGAGATCGGTGCCGGCACCAGTGAAATCCGGCGGATGCTGATCGGCCGCGAACTGGTCAAGGGCAACGGGTGAGGACGCGATGAAGCTTACTTCCAGTCTGAACCGCGACCCCACCTTTGCTGCCAATGTCGATTTCATGTCGGGGCTGGTCGATGACCTGCGCCAGCACGTCGAAAAAATCTCCAGAGGCGGCGGCGAAAAGGCCCGCGAACGGCATCTTTCCCGCGGCAAATTGCTGGCGCGTGATCGCATCGAAGCGCTTCTCGATCCCGGCAGCCCGTTTCTGGAATTGTCGCAATTTGCAGCTTACGAGGTCTATGAGGAACCCGTTCCCGCCGCTGGCATCGTCACCGGCATCGGCCGGGTCTCGGGCCGGGAATGCGTGATCGTTGCCAATGACGCGACGGTGAAGGGCGGCACCTATTATCCGCTGACGGTAAAGAAACATCTGCGCGCGCAGGAAATCGCCACTGAGAACCGCCTGCCCTGCATCTACCTCGTGGATTCCGGCGGCGCGAACCTGCCCAATCAGGATGAAGTGTTTCCCGACCGCGATCATTTCGGCCGCATCTTCTACAATCAGGCCAATATGTCGGCGCAGGGTATCGCCCAGATCGCCGTGGTGATGGGCAGTTGCACGGCGGGCGGGGCCTATGTGCCTGCCATGAGCGACCAGTCCGTGATCGTCAAAAATCAGGGCACGATCTTTCTCGGCGGCCCGCCGTTGGTGAAGGCGGCAACCGGCGAGGTGGTGAGCGCGGAGGAGCTGGGCGGTGCGGATGTGCATTCCCGCCAATCCGGCGTCACCGATCATTATGCCCACGACGACCGCCATGCGCTGGCGCTGACCCGGCGGATCGTCTCCACCCTCAACCGCCGCAAGCAGGTGGAGCTGGATATCCGCGAACCCGCAGACCCGCTTTACTCGCCCGACGAGCTTTACGGCATCGTTCCTGCCGACACGCGCAAACCCTTCGAGGTGCGCGAGATCATTGCCCGACTGGTGGATGGTTCCGAATTTGACGAGTTCAAGGCGCTTTACGGCACGACGCTCGTCTGCGGTTTCGCCCATATCCATGGCTATCCCGTTGGCATCATCGCCAATAACGGTATCCTTTTTTCGGAATCGGCGCTGAAGGGCGCGCATTTCATCGAACTCTGCTGCCAGCGCGGCATCCCGCTGGTTTTCCTGCAAAACATCACCGGCTTCATGGTCGGCAAGGCCTATGAGGCTGGTGGTATCGCCAAGGATGGCGCAAAGCTCGTGACTGCGGTCGCTTCAGCCAAAGTGCCGAAATTCACCGTCATCATCGGCGGCTCCTTCGGGGCCGGCAATTACGGCATGTGCGGGCGAGCTTATTCGCCACGCTTCCTGTGGATGTGGCCGAATGCCCGCATTTCCGTGATGGGCGGCGAACAGGCGGCCTCCGTTCTGGCGCAAATCCGCCGCGACGGCATCGAGGCCGATGGCCGCCACTGGTCGAAGGAAGGCGAAGAGGCGTTCAAGCAGCCGATCCGGGAAAAATACGAGCGGGAGGGACATCCCTATTATGCCAGCGCAAGGCTGTGGGACGATGGCATCATCGACCCGAAGGATACCCGCCTCGTACTCGGCCTTGGCCTGTCCGCCGCACTCAACGCACCGATTGAACCCACCCGTTTCGGCATATTCAGGATGTGAGGCGACCATGTTCTCGAAAATACTGATCGCCAACAGGGGCGAAATCGCCTGCCGCATCATCCGCACCGCCGCCACGATGGGCATCCGCACAGTGGCAGTCTATTCGGATGCCGACCGAAACGCCATGCATGTGGCGCTGGCCGATGAGGCCATCGCCATCGGCCCCGCGCCGGCGCGCGCCTCCTATCTCGATGCGGAAAAAATCATCGCGGCTGCAAAAACAACCAGCGCGGAGGCGATCCATCCGGGTTACGGCTTTCTCTCCGAAAATGCCGCGTTCGCCGAAGCCTGTGCTGCCGCCGGCCTCATTTTCATCGGCCCACCGCCGCAGGCAATCCGCGCCATGGGTGGGAAAAGCGAGGCGAAGGCACTGATGACGGAGGCGGGTGTTCCCATCGTTCCCGGCTATCACGGCGATGAGCAGGACGAGAAACGGCTGGCGAGCGAGGCAGAAAAGATCGGTTATCCGGTGCTGCTCAAGGCCTCAGCCGGCGGCGGCGGCAAGGGCATGCGTATCGTCCGGCAAAAGCGCGACTTCGCAGCGGAGCTTGCGGGTGCAAAACGCGAAGCGCTGGCCGCCTTCGGCAATGACCGCATGCTGATCGAAAAATACCTTGAACGGCCGCGCCATGTGGAAGTGCAGGTCTTTGCCGACGGCCACGGCAAGTGTGTTTCGCTTTTCGAGCGCGACTGCTCGATCCAGCGCCGGCACCAGAAGGTCATAGAGGAAGCCCCTGCCCCCGGCCTGCCCGATGCGCTTCGCCAGCGCATGTATGAAGCGGCGGCCGCCGCCGCCCGCGCCATCGATTATCGCGGCGCGGGAACCGTGGAATTCCTGCTCGACCCTTCCGGCGACTTCTATTTCATGGAAATGAATACGAGGCTTCAGGTCGAGCATCCGGTCACGGAATATATTACCGGTCTCGATCTGGTCGAATGGCAGATCCGCGTCGCCAATGGAGAGGCCCTGCCGGAAGACTGGGCCGGTCTCAGCATAAACGGCCATGCCATCGAGGCGCGGATTTATGCCGAGGACCCGGCGCATGATTTCCTGCCGTCGATCGGCACGGTCAGCCATCTCGTTTTTCCCGATGAGGGCCCGCATCTCCGGATCGACAGTGGCATCCGCGCCGGCGACGCCATCACCGTGCATTACGATCCGATGATCGCCAAGCTGATCGTCTGGGATCAAGACCGACCTGCCGCCGTGCGGCGGCTGCGGCTGGCGCTGGAAAAACTGGCGATCTGTGGCGTCACCAGCAATGTCGCCTTTCTGGCGCGGCTTGCGAGGCTCGAGAGTTTCGCGGCGACCGATCTCGATACCGGCTTCATCGCCCGCAACGAGGCGGCACTATTCACCCCCGCAGCCATCGGCGGGAGCGAGATCGCCGTAGCCGCGCTTGGCCTTCTTCTTTCGCGACAGAAAATGGCCAGGACGAGTTCTCTGCCATCGGCCGATCCCTATAGCCCATGGAACAGCACCAGCGCTTTCCGCCTGAATGCACCGGCGCGGGAAACCCTGAATTTCACTCTCGACCATCGGTCGCGCACAGTTGCCGTTACCCATGAGGAGGACGGGTCTTCAATGGAGATTGACGGCGGGACGATCCGCATCGGCGGCAATCTCGCGGAGAATGGCAAGCTGCATGCGGTCATCGATGGCAGGCAGAGGCAGGGCTATTTTTTCGCCGAAGACAGCGGCCATACGCTTTTTCTGGACGGCGAGCACTATCGCATCAGCCAGCCGGACCCCGTCGATATAGCCGACGCCACCATCCACACCGGTGGTCTGGAGGCGCCCATGCCGGGCGTTATCCGTGCTTTGCTCAGCCAGAAAAGTGCGCTCGTCGAAGCCGGCGAGGCACTGGTTGTGATGGAGGCGATGAAAATGGAGCACACGATCCGTGCCCCGGCGAAAGGTATCGTCGCCGCCATCAACTGTGCCGAAGGCGATATGGTGGCAGCCGGTGCGGTGCTGGTGGATTTCGAGCCGGAGGGCGCGTGACATGAGCTGGCCTGAAACCGTCAAAATCGTCGAGGTGGGCGCGCGTGACGGCCTGCAGAACGAAAGCACCGAAGTTCCCGTCGCCATCAAGATCGAACTGATCGAGCGGCTCGCAGCAGCAGGCCTGCCGGCGGTCGAGGCGGGCGCTTTCGTTTCACCCAAGAGAGTTCCGCAGATGGCGGGTTCGACGGCGGTGTTTCAGGGTCTAAGACAGCAGCACGGCACAGCCTATCCGGCGCTCGTTCCCAATATGAAAGGTTTCGAGGCGGCCATTGAAGCCGGCGTGACGGAAATCGCCGTTTTCGTCTCCGCATCCGAAGGCTTCAGCCAGCACAATATTGGCTGTTCGCGTTCGGAAAGCCTTGAGCGTCTGCGCAATGTTGCGGAAGCTGCGGCCAGCCGAAACACTCTGATGCGCGGATACGTCTCTTGTATCGCCGGTTGCCCCTATGATGGTGCTATCGCACCCAATGAGGTGGCGGCAATGGCCGATGCCCTTGTCGCCATGGGGTGTTACGAAATTTCGCTCGGCGATACGATCGGCGTCGGCGCAGCCAGCCAAATCCGCAACCTCATCGAACATGTATCGGCCCGCATCCCGCGTGAAAAAATCGCCATGCATTTCCATGACACCTATGGGCAGGGCGTCGCCAATGTTCTGGCCTCGCTTGAGGAAGGCATCGCCGTTTTCGACAGTTCCGTTGCCGGGCTGGGTGGCTGCCCCTTTGCGCCGGGGGCGAGCGGCAATGTCGCCACCGAAGATGTCGTTTATCTTCTGCAGGGACTTGGCATCAAAACCGGTATCGACCTGATGGCGGTGGCGAAGACCGGTGACTGGATCAGCCGGCATCTCGGCAGGCCAAACGCGGCGCGCGCCGGAAAAGCGCTGCTTGCCGCAAAACAGGAGGATGACCTGCATGGCGGATGAGTTGTTACGCGAAACACGCAAGGATGTTCTGTGGCTGACGCTCAACCGGCCCGGGGTGCACAACGCCCTCAATGCCGCCATGACCGATGCGCTCACGGATGCCATCCGCGCTGCATCCGGTGACCGCAATCTGCGCGCCGTGGTGATGACGGCAGCGGGAGATCGCAGTTTCTGCTCGGGAGCCGATCTCAAGGAAAGCGCCGGTGGCATGTTCCTTTCGCGCGATGGAACAAACCCCATTGCCGATGTGATGCGTGCCATCGAGCGATGCGAAAAACCCGTCATTGCCCGCATCAATGGCCGGGTCCTGGCTGGCGGGCTAGGCCTCATTGCCGCCTGCGATCTTGCCTATGCCGCCGAGCACGCCGAATTTGGTCTGCCGGAAGTGCGGGTCGGACTTTTCCCGGCCATGGTGGCGGCGAAGCTTCTGGCGAAGATGCCCTTGGGCGGACTTCAGGAAATGGCCTATCTCGGCCAGCCGGTCAGCGCTGCGGAGGCAAAACGCCTTGGCCTCGTCAATCGCACCGCACCTGCGGCCGAACTCGACGGCGTGATCGAGGATGTTCTCGCAAAGCTGCGACAGAATGCGCCGGGCGCCATCGCAGCCGGAAAGGCAGCTTTGCTGGCGATGCGCGACATACCGTCCGATGAGCGGCTGGCCTTTGCCGAAGGCGTCATCGCAACAATCAGCGGCAGCGATGAGGCACGTGAGGGACGGCAGGCCTTTGCAGAAAAGCGACTGCCCGGATGGGCCGTGGAGGCCTGAACCACCCCCGTTCCACAGCAATCGTCGCCTCCTGCGGCGTTAATCGATATAATACAAGCCGCCGCGTTGACCCTGTTCAGCAAATCGCGTTCTATCCAGCACCTTTCGCCTGATGGCGATCGGGCAGCCGGAGGAGACCCCATGCGCCTTGTAAAAACCGTCGCCGAATTGCGGGGTGCGATTGCCGCCTTTCGCCGCGAGGGCAAGACCGTCGGCTTCGTGCCGACCATGGGTTTTCTCCATATCGGCCACCTCACACTCGTTGCCCAAGCCAAGGCAGAAAACGATGTGACGGTGGTTTCCATCTTCGTCAACCCGCTGCAATTCGGTGCGAATGAAGATCTGGCGCGTTACCCGCGTGACCTCGCCCGCGACAGCACGCTGCTGGAAGAGGCGGGCGTCGATATTCTTTTCGCGCCCGAGGTGGCGGAGATGTATCCGCGACCGATGTCGACCGTCGTGGATGTGCCGGAACTGGGCAGCCAGCTGGAAGGCGCGGTGCGGCCGGGGCATTTTGCCGGCGTCACCACCGTCGTGACCAAGCTCTTTAACCTCGTCCAGCCGGACGCGGCCTATTTCGGCGAAAAGGACTATCAGCAGGTAACGCTGATCCGCCGCATGGTGGAAGACCTTGCCCAACCGGTGCGGGTCGTGCCGGTCGCGACGGTGCGGGAGGCGGATGGTCTCGCCTGCTCCTCGCGCAATGTTTATCTGACCCCCGAGCAACGCGCTGCCGCCGTGATCGTGCCTCACGCGCTTGAAGAAGCGAACCGGCTTTATGACCAGGGCCTCGACGATCCCGCCGCCCTGGAAGCGGCGATAGAAAAATTTATCGCCTCTGAACCACTGGCTTTGCCGGAGGTCGTTGCGGTGCGCGATCCCGATACGCTGGCGCCGGTTACCTCCGTGCAGGCGGGACCCGTGCTGGTGGCGCTGTTCGTGCGCTTCGGCAGCACGCGCCTACTCGACAACCGCGTCATCGGCCGCGACAGAACTGAAAAAAGAGAGGCTGCCCAATGAGCACCCATGGAAAACTGAAGCGGCTGACGACAGCCTCCATCCGCCAGATGAAAGGCGAGGCGCGCATCGTCTGCCTCACCGCCTATACGACGCCGATTGCCCGCCTGCTCGACCCGCATTGCGACCTGCTGCTGGTGGGCGATTCCCTCGGCATGGTGCTTTACGGCATGGATACGACGGTTGGCGTGACGCAGGATATGATGATCGCCCACGGTCGCGCCGTCATGCGCGGCGTCAACCGAGCCTGCGTCATCGTCGATCTTCCCTTCGGCACCTATCAGGAATCAAAAGAACAAGCCTTCCGCAACGCCGTGCGGCTGATGCAGGAAACCGGCTGCGACGGCGTGAAGCTGGAAGGCGGCGAAGAAATGGCGGAGACAATCGCCTTTCTGGTGGCCCGTGGCATACCGGTTTTTGGCCATGTCGGCCTGATGCCGCAGCTTGTCCACACCGCGGGCGGCTTCCGCTCGCTCGGCCATTCGGATGCGGAAACGCAAAAGATCTGGCGTGATGCGATTGCGGTCGATCAGGCGGGCGCCTTCGCCATCGTCGTGGAAGGCACAGTCGAGCCGCTTGCCCGCGAGCTGACCGAGAAACTTTCCGTCCCCACCATCGGCATCGGCGCATCACCGGCCTGCGACGGACAGGTGCTCGTCTCCGACGACATGCTTGGCCTGTTTTCCGATTTCAAACCGAAATTCGTCAAACGTTTTGCTGATCTTGCTGCGGCGGTTTCGGAAGCAACCGCTGCTTATGCCGACGAAGTTCGCTCAGGGGCATTTCCGGGGCCGGAGCATACGTTTCAGGTGCGCCGGCAATCGCCTTCGGGGAAATAACACCATATTTCCGTCATGCCGGACTTGATCCGGTATCCAGCCACGGCGCGTCTGCGCCGTGAAAAGAGTCTTTTTCGATCAATGACTTGATCGCACTGGACCCCGGATCAAGTCCGGGGTGACGGGTGTTGGGGAGGTCCCCCAAAAAACAACGTCCCTACACAATACCACCGCTCCCACCAACCGAAGCCGGCCGTTCCGCCGCCACCCGCTTGCGATAACCGCTCGCCCGATAGGTCGCGATAGGATCGATAGCGCCGCCGGCCAATTGCCGGGCCTGCGCGAGGATGGGCTCTACATCAGTGCGATAAGCCCGTTTCAGCGTATCAGAAGCCAGCAGGGCATCATTTTCCTGCTGATAGCCGTCGAGAGCCACACGATCCACCAGCAATGCCTGCGCATAAGCACGGCGGATTTCATTGGCGCTGGAGATCAGGCTTTCAATCGGGTCCGTCACATTATGCGACTGATCGATCATGTGGGCCGGATGGAAACCTTTCACGCCGCGATATTCCGCATCCACCAGCTCGTTGAAGACGAGGAACAGGCGGTAAGGTTCTATTGAACCGGCATCCAGATCGTCATCGCCATATTTGCTGTCGTTGAAGTGGAAACCGCCGAGCTTGCCGAACTGGATGAGCCGGGCGACGATCATTTCGATATTGGTGTTCGGCGCATGGTGGCCGAGGTCGACGAGGCAGAAGGCCTTTTCGCCGAGCGTATTGGCGATGAGGTAATTGGTACCCCAGTCCTGCACGACGGTGGAATAGAAGGCAGGCTCGTACATCTTGTGTTCGGAGAAAATGCGCCAGTCATCCGGCAGCGCCTTGTAGATATCGGCCATGCCGGCAAGATAACGCTCGAAACTTCTGGTGAAATTGCTCTGGCCGGGGAAGTTGGAGCCGTCACCCACCCACACCGTCAGCGCCTTGGAGCCGATGGCATTGCCGATCTCAATGCACTCTATGTTGTGCTCGACGGCCTGCCGGCGAGTGGCGGCGTCCGTGTGGCTGAGCGAACCGTATTTGTAGGAATGGCTTTGGCCGGGCGCATCCGAAAACGTGTTGGAATTCATGGCGTCGAAGCCGAGACCCAGCGCATCGGCATGGGCCCTCAGCCGCTTCGGGTCTTCCTTGTCCCACGGAATATGCAGGGAGACGTTTGGTGTAGCCCGCGTCAGCTGGTTGATGACGGCGCAATCATCCAGCTTGTCGAAAATGCCGCGCGGCTCGCCCGTGCCGGGAAAACGGGCAAAGCGGGTGCCGCCGGTGCCGACGCCCCAGGAGGGCACGGCGACGAAAAATTCCGCCACCCTGGCCGTAACGGCATCGATATCGATGTTACGGCGCGCAAGCTGGTTGCCCAGCGCCTGATAGTCGTCTTTCTGTGCGCCGGCGCGCTTTTCGTTTTCAGCCGCGATCACATCGGCGGCGATTTTCGTCTCAGCCATCTTTTCCTCCCGGGCGATGAACACAACAGGTGCTTCGACCCGCGACACCACCACCCCGTCATTCCGGCCTTGAGCCGGAATCCAGCCAGCCCAAGTCTTTGGGCTGAGAAGACTCTCTCGCCGCGCAGACGCGCGGCTGCTGGATTCCGGCACAAGGCCGGAATGACGGAGGTGGGACTTTTGCCACTTCTCAAAGCATCGTATCTTTTTATATGTCGGTATCCACCGACACCCTACCGCGTAAAACTCTGCGCATTGCCGGCATCAACATTGATGATGTTGCCGGTGGACTTGGCGGAAGCGTCGGACGCCAGGAAGTAGATCGCCTCGGCGATATCTTCCGGAAACACGTTCAGCTTCAGCATCGAGCGCTTGCGGTAATGTTCCTCCAGATCGGTCACCTCGATCTTGGACGACGCAGCGCGCTGCTCGCGCCACTCACCATTCCAGATTTTCGAACCACGCAACACGGCATCGGGATTGACGGTGTTGACGCGAATGCCCGCTTCCGCGCCCTCGAGCGCAAGGCAACGGGCGAGATGGATTTCCGCAGCCTTCGCCGTGCAATAGGCCGACGCATTGGGTGAAGAGGCAAGGCCATTCTTGGAAGCGACGAAAACGACGTTGCCGCCGAGATTCTGACGCCGCAGCAGCCGGAATGCTTCTCGCGAGACGAGGAAATAACCCGTGGCGAGAATGTCGATATTCTTGTTCCACATGGCAAGCGTGGTGTCTTCCACGGGTGCGGAAGAGGCAATGCCGGCATTGGAAACGAGAATATCCACGCCGCCGAATTCCACGCTCGCTTCCGCGAAGGACGAAATGACCGCCTCTTCCTGCGTCACGTCAAGCTTGACGGTACGCACCGCATCAGCGCTGTATCGCTTGACAAAATCGCCCTTGGCGGCTTCCAGCGCCGCCTCGTCAATATCGGCCAGAACCACGCAGGCACCCTCGCCCGCCAGCCGTTCCGCCGTTGCCCGGCCAATGCCGCCGGCGCCGCCGGTGACGAAGGCCACGCGGCCGGCAAGGCTTTTCGGCTTCGGCATACGCTGCAGCTTTGCTTCTTCCAGCAGCCAATATTCGATATCGAAGGCCTCCTGCTCGGGAAGCCCCTGATATTCCGACACGGTGGACGCGCCGCGCATGACGTTGATGGCGTTGACATAAAATTCACCGGCAATGCGGGCGGTAGCCTTGTCCTTGGCGAAGGACAACATGCCGACGCCGGGGATCAGGAAGATCACCGGGTTAGGGTCGCGCATCTTAGGTGAATTATCGTGGCGGCACGCCTCATAATAGCGGGTGTAGTCGGCGCGGTATGCCTCAAGCGCCTTGTCCAGAACCGCCGTCAGCGCATCCACATCCGGGTTTACCGTATCGAGATCGAGGATGAGCGGACGGATTTTCGTGCGCAGGAAGTGATCCGGGCACGATGTGCCAAGCGCACCGAGCGGCTTCAGGTCTTTCGAGTTGACGAATTCGAGAACCGCGTCCTGATCGTCGAAATGGCCGAGCTTGCGTTCCTCGCGGCCAATGCGGCCACGGATTTCCGGCATCAGCCGGGCGGCGATGGCGCGGCGTTTGTCAGCTGGCAGGCTCTTGGCCACGGCACCGCCGAAGATCACCTTGCCTTCGGTCTTTCTCGCAAACCATTCGATCGCCTTGTTGATGATGGCGAGCGTCAGTTCGTAACAGGCCTTGGCGTCGTTATCCCATGTGAACAGGCCGTGGCTTTCCAGCACCACGCCCTTGGCCTTGGGATTGGCCTTGACGAAAGCTTCGAGATCAAGACCGAGCTGGAAACCGGGACGACGCCAGGGCAGCCATCCGATGTCATCGCCAAAGATCTGCTGCGTCAGTTCCTTCGAATTCTTCGAAGCGGCAATTGCGATGATCGCATCCGGATGCATGTGATCGACATGATCGTAAGGCACGAAACCATGCAGCGGCGTATCGATGGAGGCGGCGCGCGGGTTGAGGTTAAAGGTGCAATGCGGCAGGAAGCCGACCATGCGGTCTTCATCCGCAACGCCCTTGTAAATACCCTTCAGCGCTTCCAGCTTGTCGAGATAAAGCGTCGCAAAACCATCGAGCTTGATGGTGCCGACATCACCGCCGGAGCCTTTGACCCACATGACGCGGACCTTCTCGCCCGTCAGCGGATCGGTTTCCAACACCTTTGCGGAGGTGTTGCCGCCGCCGTAATTGGTGATGCGCTTGTCGGCACCCAGCAGATTGGAGCGATAAAGCAGCTTGCCGGGCTCATCGAGCGTCCTGGCGTAAGCGTCGTCCCAACGGCTTTCGAGAAGGCGGGATGTTCCCGTCATGTCTTCCTCCCAATATCTGTCTGCATTCGCGGAGCCGATATCGGCCCGCCTCCTTTGATGGCAGGTATCGCGCATCCAAAAGCACAATGTCAATCAAAAACGATCATAAATTTTCATGTCGCAGCGCGATATTGATTAATTTGATCGTTCTTGATTGACAACGTAAAGAGATTGCGAATAATCACGGTCAGGAGGACCCCATGCACGAACGCGAACGCCATCGCATCATCTTGAGCGCCACGCAGGAAAAAGCTGTCGTGACGGTGCAGGATATTGCTGAACTCACGGATGCGTCGGAAGCGACGATCCGCCGGGATATCGCGTCTTTGCACGTTCAGGGCAAGTTGCGGCGCGTGCGCGGCGGGGCGGAAGCGGTGCATCCGCCGCAGCTCGGCAATCTTGCCGCACGCCCTTTCCGTGTTTCCGAATCGGTCAATATCGACAAGAAACGCGCAATTGCGCGCAAGGCGGTCGATCTCTGCAATGATGGCGACGCAATCATCCTGAATGGCGGCACGACGACATTCCAGATGGTGCATTACATGGCGGCACGCCGCCTGCAGGTGATGACCAATTCCTTCGCGATTGCCGAGCATCTGGTCAAGCATTCCAAATGCAGTGTCAGCGTGCCGGGCGGCGCGATCTATCGCGACCAGAGCCTTATCCTGTCGCCTTTCGAGAACGACGCGATCCGCAATTTTTATGCGCGACGGATTTTTCTCGGCGCGCAGGGTGTGGGCGCGCTTGGCATCATGGAGTCCGACGCGCTGGTCATCCAGAGCGAACAGAAGCTGATGCGGCAGGCGGAAGAACTGATCGTGATGGTCGATTCCTCGAAATTCAGAAAACGATCCAGCCTGATTTTATGCCCGCTCGAAAATGTCACGACCATCATCACCGATGACGGGATTTCAGACGAGGCCGCAAGGATGGTGGAAGATGCCGGCGTCGAATTGCTGATCGCCGGTGCGGTGGCAGCGGGAAAAACCGCCGGTCCGCCGGATGAGGAGAATTCTTCTTCAGTCGCTTGAGGAGCGCTGGAGGGAAAAACAAGGTTCAAAACGGGAGGAAAAGGGACATGAAACTTACACGCAGAACATTGACCAGCGTTCTGGCACTCAGCGCGGCACTCTCCGTCGCGGGGCTTGGCAGCGTTGCCCAAGCGGCAGACGTCAAGATCGCGCTGGTGGTCAAGTCACTCGGCAACGGCTTTTTCGAAGCCGCCAACAAGGGCGCGCAGGAAGCGGCAAAGGATCTCGGCGGCGTCGAGATCATCTATACCGGTCCGACCAGCACCACGGCGGAAGGCCAGATCGAAGTCATCAATTCGCTGATCGCGCAGGGTGTCGATGCCATCGCCATTTCCGCCAACGACCCCGACGCCGTTGTTCCGGCGCTGAAAAAGGCGGCACAGCGCGGCATCAAGGTCATTTCCTGGGATTCCGGCGTGGCGCCCGAGGGCCGCATTCTCCAGCTTAATCCCTCTTCCAACGCGCTGATCGGCAAGATGTGCCTGCAGCTCGCCGCATCGCATCTGGAAGGCGGCAAGGGCGACTTCGCCATTCTTTCGGCCACCACCACCTCCACGAACCAGAATATCTGGATCGATGAGATGAAGAAACAGCTGAAGGATTTCCCCGGCCTCAACCTCGTCACGACCGTTTACGGTGACGACCTTGCCGACAAGAGCTACCGCGAAGCGCAGGGTCTGCTCTCCTCGCAGCCGAATGTGAAGGTCATCGTAGCACCGACGACCGTTGGCGTTCTCGCAGCCTCGCAGGCCGTGAAGGATGCCGGCAAGATCGGTCAGGTCTTCGTGACCGGCCTTGGCCTGCCGTCGGAAATGGCCGGCGCCATCAAATCCGGCGCCACCAAGGAATTCGCCATCTGGAACCCGATCGACCTCGGTTACTCCGCCACCCAGATCGCCTATCGCCTTGTAAAGGGCGAAGCCGACGGCAAGCCGGGCTCGGAAATCGAAGCCGGCCGCATGGGCAAGATCAAGGTTGGCGAAAACAGCGAAGCGGCGATGGCTGATCCGTTCATTTATGACGCGAAGAATATCGATCAGTTCTCGAAGATTTTCTGATCTTGATAATATCCGGCGGTGCGGAGGCCACCCCCCTCTGCCCTGCCGGGCATCTCCCCCTCAAGGGGGGAGATCGATTCACGGATAAGTCTCGCCCATCTCGACATTTGCGAATGAAGTGGTGGTGGCGCCTCCTGCCGATCTCCCCCCTTGAGGGGGAGATGCCCGGCAGGGCAGAGGGGGGTAGCCCCGATCACTTCACTCAAAACTGACCGGTAAGACGGAATGATGCGTGCTGAAACCCAAACTTTAAACATGACAGAGGCTTCGAGCGCCACGCCCATTCTGGAAATGCGCGGTATCAGCCAGATATTCCCCGGCGTAAAAGCGCTGGATGGCGTCGATATCGCGCTTTATCCCGGCAAGGTCACCGCGCTGATCGGCGAGAATGGCGCGGGCAAATCCACGCTCGTCAAAATCCTCACCGGCATCTACCGCCCGAACGAAGGCGAAATCCTTCTCGATGGCAAGGCCGTGACCTTTCACGGTGCACAAGATGCCATCGATGCCGGCGTCACCGCCATTCATCAGGAAACCGTGCTGTTCGACGAACTTTCGGTCGGCGAAAACATCTTCCTCGGCCATGCGCCAAAAGGCCGTTTCGGCCTGATCGACTGGAAGACCATCAATGAGCGAGCCAGGGTTCTGCTGGAACAGCTCGAAAGCACCATCGATCCTACCATCCGGTTGAAAGATCTCTCGATCGCCCAGCGCCATCTGGTGGCCATCGCCCGTGCGTTGTCGGTCGAGGCGCGCATCGTGATCATGGACGAACCGACGGCTGCGCTTTCCCGTAAGGAGATCGATGATCTCTTTCGCATCGTCGAAAACCTCAAGCGGCAGGGAAAGGCGATCCTCTTTATCAGCCACAAGTTCGATGAAGTCTATGAAATCGCGGAGAATTACGCCGTGTTCCGCGACGGGAAAATGGTCGGAGCCGGCACACTCACCACCACGCCACAGGACGAAATCGTGCGCCTGATGGTCGGTCGCGACGTGACGAACGCCTTCCCCAAGCAAGCCGTCACGCTGGGGCCAACGGTGTTGTCGGTTCGCGATTACTCGCACCAGACGGAATTCCGCGATATTTCGCTCGAGCTGCGCAAAGGCGAGATTCTTGGCCTTTACGGGCTGATCGGCGCCGGGCGTTCCGAACTTTGCCAGTCGCTGTTCGGCATCACCCGGCCGGCCTCTGGTGAGGTAACACTGAACGGCCAACGGCTCACCATTCGTTCGCCGGAAGACGCGATCCGTGCCGGCATCGTTTACGTGCCGGAAGAGCGCGGCCGCCACGGGCTCGCGCTCGAAATGCCGATCTATCAGAACATGTCGCTGCCCTCTCTCACGCGCACATCGCGCAAAGGGTTTCTCGCCGCCGCCAATGAATTCGCGCTGGCGCGCAAATATGCCTCGCGGCTGGACCTTCGCGCCGCCGCACTCTCCGTGCCTGTTGGCACGCTTTCGGGCGGCAACCAGCAGAAGGTGGTGATCGGCAAGTGGCTCGCCACCCAGCCCAAGGTCATCATTCTCGACGAGCCGACCAAGGGCATCGATATCGGCTCCAAGGCCGCCGTGCATGGCTTCATCAGCGAGCTTGCGGCGGAAGGGCTTTCCATCATCATGATTTCATCCGAACTTCCCGAAATCCTCGGCATGTCCGACCGTGCCATCGTCATGCGCGAAGGCCTGATGGCGGGCCAGTTCGAACGCGCCGATTTTTCTCCGGAAAAGCTGGTGCGCGCCGCCACCGGCAATGCCTGAGAGGGGCAACCACATGCAACGTCTACTCAAAAATCGCGAATGGCTGCTGGCGGGCATCATCATCGTCATGATCGCCGGTTTTGCGCTGCGCGCGCCCGGTTTCAGCCGGCCCGGCAATCTCGTCAATATCTTCAACGACACGTCCATCCTCATCATTCTGGCGCTTGGCCAGATGGCAGTCATTCTCACCAAATCCATTGATCTCTCCGTCGCCGCCAATCTCGCCTTTACCGGCATGGCGGTGGCGATGACCAATGCCGCCTTTCCGGGTATTCCTCTGCCGCTTCTCATCGCCATGGCAGTCGGCATCGGTGCGTTTCTCGGCTCGCTCAACGGCGTACTGGTCTGGTGGCTCGGCATTCCGCCCATCGTCGTCACGCTCGGCACGCTCACCATCTATCGCGGCATGGCCTTCGTGCTGTCGGGCGGTGGCTGGGTGAATGCGCACCAGCTTTCGCCGACCTTCCTCAACGTGCCGCGCACCGTAATCCTCGGCATGCCGGTTCTTTCATGGGTGGCGATCCTCATCATCGCCGGCGCCTGGCTGGTGCTCAGCCGCACCTCCTTCGGCCGTTCGGCCTATGCATCGGGCGGTAATCCGAGTGCAGCCGTTTATGCGGGCGTCGATGTCGGCCGTACGCGCTTCTTCGCCTTCGTGCTGTCAGGCGCTCTGGCCGGTCTCGCCAGCTATCTCTGGGTCTCGCGTTATGCCGTTGCCTATGTCGATATCGCCGCCGGTTTCGAACTGGACAGTGTGGCGGCCAATGTGATCGGCGGCATCTCGATTGCCGGTGGCATCGGCTCGGTGGCCGGCGCCGTGCTTGGCGCGCTGTTCCTCGGCGTCATCAAGAACGCGCTCCCGGTCATCGGCATCTCTCCCTTCGCGCAGATGGCGATATCAGGCGTGGTCATCGTGCTCGCTGTCGTCTTCAACGCCCGCGCCGAAGCGCGAAAAGGCCGCATCATCCTGCGCGACCGGGCGGCAGCCGATCAGGCCAAGGAGGCCGCAGCATGACCTCGCAACCGACACAGACACACCGCATCATCCCCGACAAGCTCGGTACGCCGCTGCGCCGTGTCATGGCCAGCTGGGAAGTGCTGCTGCTTGGCGTTGCGATCCTGATCTTCATCGCCAATTCGCTCGCCTCGCCCTATTTCCTCAATGCCTGGAATCTCTCCGACGCAACCTTCAACTTCACCGAAAAGGCGATCATCGCCTTTGCCATGGCGCTGCTGATCATTGCCGGTGAAATCGATCTATCCGTCGCCGCCATCATTGCGCTTGCCTCCACCGCCATGGGTGCGGCGGTGCAGATGGGCGTCGGCACACCCGGCCTCGTCGCAATCGGCATCGGCACCGGGCTTTTATGCGGGGCTTTCAACGGCTTTCTGGTCGCCGGGCTAAAACTGCCGTCCATCGTCGTCACCATCGGCACGATGAGCCTGTTTCGCGGCATCTCCTATATGGTGCTGGGCGATCAGGCCTATGGCAAATATCCGGCCGACTTCGCCTATTTCGGCCAGGGTTACGTGATCTCCGTCATATCCTTCGAATTCGTGCTGTTCATCGTCATGGCCGTCCTCTTCGCCATTCTGCTGCATGCCACCAATTTCGGCCGGCAGGTCTATGTCATCGGCACCAATCCATTCGCCGCCCGCTTCTCCGGCATTCCCGTCGAGCGGGTGAAATTCATCCTCTTCCTGCTCACCGGCCTGATGAGCGGCATCGCCGCCGTCTGCCTAACATCGCGCCTCGGTTCTACCCGCCCGTCGATCGCTCAGGGCTGGGAGCTTGAAGTGGTGACCATGGTGGTGTTGGGCGGCGTTTCCATTCTCGGTGGGTCGGGTACCATTGCCGGCGTCGTCATCGCCGCCTTCGTCATGGGCCTTGTCACCTTCGGGCTCGGTCTTCTGAACGTGCCCGGTATCGTCATGTCGATTTTCGTCGGCCTGCTTTTGATCGTCACCATCGCCATCCCCATCGTCGTCCGCCGCCTTCGGGCCATGAGAAGTTAAGCCATGCCTGAACTTGAAAAACACGCCTTCAAGATGAAACTCTTTCCCGGGAAAGAGGCGGAATATAAAAAACGCCATGACGAGATATGGCCGGAACTGGTGGCGCTGCTGCACGACGCGGGTGTGAGCGATTATTCCATTCATCTCGACCCGGAAACCAACATTCTTTTCGGCGTGCTGACACGGCCGAAGAAGCACGGCATGGCCGCTTTGCCCGACCACCCCGTGATGAAGAAATGGTGGGCGCATATGGCCGATATCATGGAGAGCAATCCCGATAATTCGCCCATCGCGAAAGATCTGGTGACGGTGTTCCACCTGCCATGAGCGAGAGCGTCAAACCGGGCCGCGTCGCGGTCATCGATATCGGCAAGACCAATGCCAAGGTCGTCGTCATCGACACCGAAAGCGGCGAGGAGATCGCCGGCGAGAAGCGGACGAACCCCGTTCTTCGCGATGGCCTCTATCCGCATTACGATGTGGAAATGCTCTGGCGCTTCATTCTCTCCGCGCTTCGGCGGTTCGGCCGGGAACCCGGCTTCGACGCCATTTCCATCACCACCCACGGCGCTTGCGCGGCACTGCTCGATGGCGACGGCGATCTCGCCATGCCGGTGCTCGATTATGAATACGGCTATCCCGCCTCTATTGAGGACGCCTATTCCCGCATCAGGCCCGGTTTTGCCGAGACCGGCTCGCCGCAGCTTCCCGCCGGACTGAACCTTGGCGCGCAAATCCATTTCCAGAAAGAGGCCTTTCCGGACGATTTCTCCAGAGTGCGCAGCATCGTCACCTATCCGCAATATTGGGCGGGGCGGCTGACCGGCGTTTTGGCCACGGAAACAACCTCGCTCGGGTGTCATACGGATCTGTGGAACCCGCGCCGGAAGGGTTTCTCCTCGCTGGTCGAGCGCCTTGGCATCGCGCATTTGATGTCGCCGGTCCGCTCCGCTTTCGACGTGCTGGGAACGATCCGTCCATCGCTGGCGCGGGAAACCGGTCTGTCTCCGCATATGCCCGTCTATTGCGGCATCCACGATTCCAACGCCTCGCTTTTGCCGCATCTGCTGCGTCGGGACGGTGATTTTTCGGTTGTCTCAACCGGTACCTGGGTGGTGAATTTCGCCATTGGCGGCACGGCGGACACGCTGGATCCCGCCCGCGACACGCTTTTGAATGTCGATGCCCTGGGGCGTCCCGTTCCTTCCTCCCGTTTCATGGGCGGCAGGGAATATGAAATGCTGGCCCAGCAGCTCGAACCGGCGAAGGAAGATGAGATCGAAACCGCTCTGGGCAAGGTGATTGCCAAAGGCATGATGCTGTTGCCCAGCATCGTCAGCGGCTCCGGCCCCTTTCCCGAGAAAACAGCGTGCTGGAGATCAGATGAAAACGCCACGGCTGCGGAACGCCACGCCGCAGCGGCGCTTTATCTCGCCCTGATGACGGAATTCAGCCTTTCGCTCATCGGCCGAAAAGGTCCAATCCTTGTCGAAGGCCCCTTCGCCAGCAACACGCTTTATCTGAAGGCGCTGGCCGGCTTTGCAGAAACAGACGTCACGGCGGTCGAAGGTTCCACCGGCACCAGTGCGGGTGCTGCCCTGCTCACCGGCATCAAACCGCTTGCCGGTCGCGAGCGACATTTCACGCTGCACGACATCCCCGGCCTCGTTTCTTACCGAGATGTCTGGCGGTCCTGTCTGGCCTGATGCGAAACGCAAAATGCGGCCGAACCATCGGCCGCATTTTGATTTTGCAGAAAGATCAGCCCTTGATGAAAGCCAGAAGGTCGGCGTTCAGCACGTCGGCATTGACGGTGAGCATACCGTGCGAGAAGCCGGGATAGGTCTTCAGCGTGCCATTTTTCAACAGCTTCACCGATTTCAGCGCCGAGTCGGCAATCGGCACGATCTGGTCGTCCTCGCCGTGCAGCACCAGTGTCGGAACGCTGATGGCCTTCAGGTCCTCGGTCTGGTCGGTTTCCGAGAAGGCCTTGATACCATCGTAATGGGCCTTTGCGCCGCCCATCATGCCCTGCCGCCACCAGTTCTGGATCACGCCTTCCTGAGCCGTCGCACCGTCGCGGTTGAAGCCATAGAACGGACCGGCCGGCACATCGCGGAAGAACTGCGCGCGATTTGCGGCGAGCGACGAGCGGAAACCGTCAAACACTTCCATCGGCAGGCCTTCCGGATTGGCTGCGGTCTTGAGCATCAGCGGCGGCACGGCGGAGACGAGAACCGCCTTGGCGACGCGGCCGGCGGGTTCGCCATGTTTGGCAACATAACGGGCGACTTCGCCGCCGCCGGTGGAGTGACCGATATGGACGGCATTCTTCAGATCAAGCGCCTCGACGACGGCGAAGGCATCGGCCGCATAGTGATCCATGTCGTGACCGTCAGCAACCTGGGCCGAACGGCCATGACCACGGCGGTCATGGGCGACGACGCGAAAACCCCTGGAGAGGAAAAACAGCATCTGCGCATCCCAGTCGTCGGAGCTGAGCGGCCAGCCGTGATGAAACATGATCGGCTGGGCATTCTTCGGGCCCCAGTCCTTGTAGAAGATTTCGGTTCCGTCTGTCGTCTTGACAAAGCCCATGATCGTTTCTCCTTCGGTTGCGTTGGCATCTTCCGGTGCGGTGTCAGTTGTGCGCCGGTTTGATGGAGGGATGATGACGCGGGATAACGGTTGCAACAATTGCAACAATAATTGGCATTGAATTGCTGTTTATGAAATTATCTTTTCGACCCGCATGACCGCACGCGCATCGAACCACTCCGCGCCCTCACTCCGGAGTGAGAACGAGAGGAAAGGCGGACGGTTCCGTGAATTCAGCGGGACCTGTTCGACGGCCGGCGGCGTTTTCAATCCACGTCGGGATCGTATTCCCGGGGGCTGTCGTCCTTCGAGAACAGGACGCAGGGGCCACGCGAGCCGCGGGGATCATAGGCATATCCCCTGGCCGTCAGCGCCTGCATGATGTCGCGAACCCCGGCGAGCCCATAAAGATGGTCGTGCAGCTCGACGAATATCCGCTCCACGCCGGCAAGATCGGCCCTGCCGAGCAGATCGCGTTCGGCACCTTCAATATCCATCACAAGGGCGGTAATGCCGTGGCTGGCGATAAACCGGTCGATATTTTCGGAAGAGATTTCGATACGCCGTTCATAGGGCCCCTGATTTTCGTCCATGGACGACATCCAGAGATCCTTGCGAACGTAAAAAGGATAGGAGCGCGGCTCGTCAGCGGTGAGAAGCCCCTGCGAGAACACGACATTGCCGCGGCAATTGGCCTTGATCACCCGCTCCGCCAGCGCCGCAGTGGAAGGGTTGGCCTCGAAGGCCCACACCGAAACATTCTCTATGCCGGCGATGATGGAGGTGATGATGCCGATGCCGGACCCAAGTTCCAGCACGCGGTCCCCGGGCTTGATGGCTTTCAGGACGCTGCGTGCCTCCTTCGCCTCATAGCTGCCGTCGGTCAGCGCCTGCCAGATGACGGGCGATACCTCATCGGAAGAAAGAGGCAGGGCAACTCCATGCACGTCCAGTATTTCCATGTCTCGAGCCTTTTCGCAAACGCGGTCGTTTCACCAGAATGATCCCGTACCGACCGGCAAAGCTCTACAGCATCAGTGCGGCGACCGGTATCGGTTTTAGCAAGCAACGCTATATCCGGTTAAAAATTCGACACGCCTGCAATGGTGCGAAAGCAGATTTTTTCAGACGGAACTCCAGGCCACCAGCTCCTTGGCCGGTAACGGCCTGCTGATCAGATATCCCTGGACCTGGTCGCATCCCAGACGCCGGACGCACTCATATTGCTCCTCCGTCTCGATGCCTTCGGCAATCGTGGTCATCCGCAGACTACGCCCCACACCGACCACAAATTCGACGATCGCCAGCGCATCGCGATCGCTGGTGATATCGCGCAGGAAGGACCGGTCGATCTTGATCTTGTCGAAGGGAACACCGCGCAAATTGGCGAGCGAGGAATAACCCGTGCCGAAATCGTCCATGGCGATCTTGATGCCGACATCCTTCAGCCGGGTCAGCGTGTTGATCGTCTGGTCGCTCTTGTTGAGCAGGATCGATTCGGTGATTTCCAGCTCGAGCCGGCTCGGCTCCAGTCCGCTTTTTTCGAGGGCGCCCATGACGTTCTGGATCAGATTGGCGCTGTGGAACTGGACCGGCGACAGATTGACCGCCACCTTCATGTCCTCGTCCCACCCCATCGCCTCGCGGCAGGCCGTCTCCATCACCCATTTTCCGAGCGAATGGATAAGTCCGGTTCTTTCCGCGACGGGAATGAAGACGCTGGGCGGCACATCGCCCCGCAGCGGGTGCTTCCAGCGTAAAAGCGCCTCGAAGCCGCAGAGCTTGCGCGTCTGCGTCGCCACCTGCGGCTGGTAATAGACTTCCATCTCGTCATTCTGCAGCGCGGTCTGCAGATCGGCCTCGAAGGACTTCTTCTCGGTCAGCTGCTTCTGCATGCGGACCTTGAAGACGCTCGCGCGGCCCGGGCCGATGGCTTTCGCCTCGTAGAGCGCCAGATCGGCGCGCTTGAACAATTCATCCGCATCGACGGCACCATGCGATATGGCGATACCGATGCAGGTGCCGATTTTGACCTCCTGCTCACCAAGCTGGTAGGTGCGGCTGATCTGATCGATGAGCTTGGAGGCAAGACGGCGGGCGGCATCCTCGTTCAGATCGTCGGAGACGACCGCAAACTCGTCGCCACCCAGACGGCAGACCATGTCGTAATCGCCGCCGATGGCCGAAAGACGCTGCGCCACGGCCTGAAGCAGCGCGTCGCCGGCATCGTGGCCAAGCGTATCGTTGACATCCTTGAAACCATCGAGATCGAGCAGGAGGATCGCCGTCGTTCCGGTGCCGCCGAAGGATCGGCGCAACCTCTCGATCAGTTCCTGCCGGAACAGGGCCCGGTTGGGCAACCCGGTCAGCGCGTCGTGATAGGCGTCATGTTCCAGCCGGACATTCTTGGCCTGCAGCTCCAGCGTGGCGGCACGCAGGTCGTCGGTCAGGCCGCGCATGCTTTTCTGCGCCCGGTTCAGCAGGTCGTTCTGGCGAAGCAGCAAGATGACAAGCGCGATGCCGCACAGGATGAGGCCGCCGGCCAGCGCCGTGTAGACAATGTGCAGCTTGCGCACATCCTCATGCGCGGTATCGATCAGATTGACGTCATAGGCCACTGACGACGACGCCAGGGTCGTCATCGGCGCATCGAGTGCGCTCATAGACGAGAGCAGATCCGGAATATCGGCCGGCTGCAGATTATCCATCTGCTGTTCGAGGCGTGCCAGAATAGCGTCGAGCCGGTTGACGATGTCCCGCCACTGCTGCTTTTCATTGATGAATGCGCCCAGATTGCCCTGTTTCAGAAGCTCCAGGCGGCTCAGCATGATATCCAGACGCAACTGCAATTCGTCCCGGTCAATCTTGCCGGGGCTGAGCGCGAATACGGCCAGCTTGTTCTGGAGGCGCAGATATTCCGCAACCGTCTGGCTGACTGCCCACGAGTCGTTATAGCGGGCGAACTTCTGCAGAGCGGTCTGCCGCTCGGCAATGACGAAAGCGATATAGCCCGTTGCCAGGACGAAGCAACAGATGATCACCGCCACAAGTTTTCGCAAACGGCACCTTTATTCCACTATCAATTTGGCGACTTGCCACGCGGACCGCGAATAATAGGTCTGCTTCTGCAATTCCGGGTCACTGTCATAGGGGTAGATAACGAACAACGGACCCTTTTCTCGAACTGTCATGTAGTTGCCATCCAGTTTGATCGCCAGAATAACGTTAAATTTCTTAAAATCCTCAACCGGTATCGTGCTGACATAATCATTGAGCGCGACCGCCGTGATGCTGGTGCCCTTCGCGCCGACAACATCCATCAACTTTGCCAGCGAAACACCATCAAAGCGGACGCGGCCGTCATGCCAGGGCGTCGTCGTCTCCACCGTCTCCATGCCCAGCGCCTCCAGCATGTCGCGGTCGAACTGCGCGGCCCCGTCGACATTGGTGTTGGTGATGTTTCCGGATATGGTCAGTATTGGTTTTCCTTGCGGTTTGGCAATTGTTCCGGCTTCAGCACAGGAAAGCCACACGAGCGACAAGAACGCACTGAGAAGTACCCGGGCGACACTCATACTTTTTCTCCATCGATAACGTTCAGCTCGAGGGTCTTCGCCCGCCTTTGAAGGCCAAGGGAACCGACGCTCGCAATATATATCAGGAAAGGATGTTATATCCTCACTGAGATTTTATCCGTATTTTCTCTAGGTTTTGAGTAAACCCTTTGGATAATTTTTCCGTCTTATTTGTACTTTTTCACGCTTGACGCACTGTTCTGACGCAGGCGGCAAATCCCGCCCCTTTCTCACCCTGTTCCGTCAGGCGCGACGAAGGCCAAATTGTGGCAGAAGCTCCGCCATCCGTGAAGGGAACCCGTGTGATTCGCACGGCCCCGAACGGCAATCGGGTCTCCCGTCCCCGTCTACCCGCCAAATCAACATGACAAAAGACAAGTTTGGTGTCACAGAAAAATCATCGCCTTTGCCGGCGCCGACGGTTGAAACATACCGTCCGCAACTTAATATAAAGACTGTCGTTTCCGTTTCCGGCACCTCCAGAATCCCCCGCCGGAAATATCCAGACACCCGTTCCGCGCAGCGAAAGCCGCGATGCCGGATATCGTCCGGCCAGGAAAATTCTGTTCACGTCTCCGGGCCGGACGGCATCCGCCGTATCGGCCGCATCATGAAGGTAGCCCCTATGCACACCTATCCCGACATCAAACTTCTCATTGATGGCGAATGGCGAGACGCCGTTTCCGGCAAGACGATCGCCGTGTCCGATCCGGCAACCGACGAAATCATCGGCGCGATTGCCCACGCCGAGAAGGAAGACCTCGATCTGGCGCTTGCCGCCGCCGAGCGCGGTTTCAAGGTGTGGCGCGACACCTCGCCCTTCGAGCGTTCGAAGATCATGCGCAGGGCTGCCGATATCCTGCGCGAGCGCAAGGACAAGATCGCCTATATAATGACCCGCGAACAGGGCAAGCCACTGGCGCAATCGGGCACAGAAATCATGGGCGCCGCCGACACAATCGACTGGTTTGCCGAAGAGGCGCGCCGCACCTATGGCCAGGTCATCCCGGCGCGTGCGGCCGGCGTTTCGCAGCTGGCCATCAAGCTGCCGGTCGGTCCGGTCGCGGCGTTCACGCCGTGGAACTTCCCGATCAACCAGATCGTCCGCAAGCTTTCCGCGGCGCTCGCCACCGGCTGCTCGATCATCGTCAAGGCGCCGGAGGAAACCCCGGCATCGCCGGCGGAACTGATCCGCGCCTTCGTGGATGCCGGCGTGCCGGCGGGCGTTATCGGCCTCGTTTACGGCGTGCCGTCAGAGATTTCGGAATATCTGATCCCGCATCCGGTCATCCGCAAGATTTCCTTCACCGGTTCCACCCCCGTCGGCAAACATCTGGCGGCGCTTGCCGGCAGGCACATGAAACGCGCCACGATGGAACTCGGCGGCCATGCGCCGGTGATGATCTTCAACGACGCCGATATCGAAAAGGCGATCGAGGTCACGTCACTTGCCAAGTTCCGCAATGCCGGTCAGGTCTGCGTTGCCCCCACCCGCTTCCTCGTGCAGGACGGCGTGGCGGACCGCTTCCTTGAAGGTTTCGTGGAGGCCGCCAAGGCGGTCAAGGTCGGCAATGGTCTGGAAGACGGCGTCATCATGGGACCGCTCGCCAATGAGCGCCGCATTCCCGCGCTGGAAGGTCTTATCAACGACGCCGTTTCCCATGGCGGCGAATTGAAGACCGGCGGCCGACGCATCGGCAACAAGGGCAATTTCTTCGAGCCGACGGTTCTCGCCAATGTGCCGACCACCGCCAGGATCATGAATGACGAGCCGTTCGGTCCGGTCGCGATCATCAATCGCTTCTCGAGCTTCGAGGATGCGGTTGCCGAAGCGAACCGCCTGCCCTTCGGTCTCGCATCTTACGCCTTCACCGGCTCGGTCAAGACCGCGCATGCGCTCGGCCATCAGGTCGAGGCCGGCATGCTGACCATCAACCACAACGGCCTTGCGCTTCCCGAAGTCCCCTTCGGCGGCATCAAGGATTCCGGTTATGGCACGGAAGGCGGTTCGGAAGCGGTTCAGGCCTATCTGGAGACAAAATTCGTCAGCCAGATGAGCTGAGTTGGCCGTGAAATTTCTTCTCCCCGCCGGGGAGAAGATGCCCGAAGGGCAGATGAGGGGCGAGCTCTCCGTATATCTTTGCCGTTGCCCCTCATCCCGTTGCCGCGACCTTCTCCCCGGCGGGGAGAAGGAGGCAAGGTGCACTCGCTCGATCCATTCTCACCTCTGAGAGTTACTCAGTCTTCCCTTGCCCCCGGTCTCATCCTGCCTTAAAAGAACAAAAAGTGAACTTTAGGGGACGATATGAGCGATACGGCGGCACCGGCACTGAAGGAAATCTTCAACCGCGAAAAACTGCGGCATATCGCCGATCAGACCAGGGCCGTTCATCAGCCCTTTGACGTTTCCGCCTTCATGGCGCTCGCCACGGCAAATCTCGAGGCGCTGGGCATCATGCAGCGCATGCGGCAGGTGGCGACGAGCCTGCATGCCACGCTGCCGGGCGATTATGCCCGCAACATCGAAATCCTGACCGCCGCAGCGCCGGGTATCGGCAACGGTTTCGCCTCCATTTCGCTGCCGGAATATGTGGCCCTTTACGGCCTCGACGATTTCGATCTTTCCATGCGGGCATTGTCCTATTTCACCCGCTTCGGCTCCTCGGAATTCGCCATAAGGCATTTTCTGCAAAAGGATATGGCCCGCACGCTTGCCGTGATGGAAACATGGTCGCGGCACGAAAACGAGCATGTGCGGCGGCTGGCCAGCGAAGGCTGCCGGCCCCGCCTGCCATGGTCGTTCCAGCTCAGACCGCTCATCGACGACCCGTCGCCGGTTACCGCGATCCTCGATACCATGAAGGCCGATGAGGCGCTTTATGTACGCAAATCCGTTGCCAATCATCTGAACGACATCACCAAGGACAATCCCGCCTTCGTGCTGGCGCTGATCGATACCTGGCCGAAGGACAATCCGCATACGCGCTGGATCACACGGCAGGCCTTGCGCACCCTGATCAAGAAGGGCGATGCCGCCGCGCTTGCCCATCTCGGCGCGCATGAGGAAGCGGAGATTGCGCTTGCGGCATTTCAGGTTACGCCGGACCAGGTGGTTCTCGGCAATCCGGTGCGGATTTCAGCCGCTTTCACCTCGACGGCCAACAGCGCGCAAAAGCTGGTGATCGATTATGCCGTACATTATGTGAAAAAGAGCGGCGATGCCTCCGCCAAGGTCTTCAAATGGAAGGAGATCGAGCTTCAGCCCGGAGAAACATGCACATTGTCGATCAGCCGCGCCATGCGCGATTTCACCACCCGCAAGCATTATGCCGGCCTTCACAGGGTCGACCTGATGATCAATGGCAGGCTGGTGGCGGAAAGCGCCTTCGAACTTCTGATCTGAAGCCGGCAAGCGCCCCGCCGCGCCTCACGCCGCCGGGAAAATCTTTGCCCGGCGAATGATGACGGAACCCCGGTCTCCTGCCGCGACATCGTTTTCCGGCGGCACGTCGAATTCCAGAAGGTCGCCGCCATCGGTGCTGGCGATCACCCGGCGTTCCCCCGCGCGATCGAGAACCCGCGCCACCGAGGCCGGAATGCCCTCATGCAGATCCTCCCATTCAAGATCGCCGGGGCGGGCATAGATATCGACGGCGCCATCCCCTTGCGCATAGGAGAAGGGCAATTCGTTCTCACCGACATAGACCTTGCCGCCGCGCGCCACGCCGGACACCCGGTTGGCGTCGCCCAGAAAGCGCATGACGAAGGCGCTGTTCGGCTGACGGCACACGTCTTTCGGCGTGCCCTGCTGCACGATCTCGCCCTGATTGAGAATGACGACACGGTCGGCTAGATCGAGCGCCTCTTCCTGATCATGCGTCACGAAAATCGTGGTGATGCCGAGTGAATCGTGAATTTCGCGCAGCCAGCGGCGCAGGTCGCGGCGCACATTGGCGTCCAGTGCCCCGAACGGCTCATCGAGCAGAAGCACCTTGGGATCGACCGAAAGCGCACGCGCCAGCGCCACGCGCTGCCGCTGCCCGCCGGAGATCTGCGCCGGGAAACGGTCGCCCAGACCGTCCAGCTTCACCAGCCGCAGAAGTTCCCCGACGCGGGCGTCAATGGCCGCCCTGTCGCGTTTCACCTTGGAAACCTTCATGCCGAAGGCGATGTTTTCGTTGAGCGTCATATGCGGGAACAGCGCATAATGCTGGAATACGAAACCGACGCCGCGATCGCGCACCGGAATATTGGTGGCATCCTCGTCGCCGAAAAAGATGCGGCCGCCATCGCTGTATTCGAGACCGGCGACCATGCGCAGGATCGTCGTCTTGCCGGAACCCGAAGGGCCGAGCAATGCGAGAAGCTCACCGCTTTCGATATCCAGCGAAACATCGCGCACGGCGCGGAACGTATCGAAGGTCTTCACCACATTTTCGAGGCGGATTTTCATGGGAATCAGGTCTCCGTGGCGATGGCGGCATCGCCGTTGGTCTTTTTGCGCCCACGCCCGGCACCGCGCCGTTCCAGCGCCACCTTGGCGATGATGGTGACGACGGCGAGCAAAGCGAGGATGGAGGCCGAGGCAAAGGCGCCAGCCGTCTGGTAGTCATGGTAGAGCAGCTCGATGTGCAGCGGCAGCGTGTTGGTCTGGCCGCGAATATTGCCCGATACGACCGATACCGCACCGAATTCACCCATCACGCGGGCATTGCACAGCACGACGCCGTAAAGCAGCGCCCATTTGATATTCGGCAGCGTCACGGAAAAGAAGGTACGCCAGCCGGATGCGCCAAGCGAAGTCGCCGCCTCTTCCAGATCGCGCCCCTGCGCCTGCATCAGCGGGATGAGTTCCCGCGCCACGAAGGGTGCCGTGACAAACATCGAGGCGATGACGATGCCGGGCAGCGCAAACAGTATCTTGATATCATGCGCATCGAGGAACGGCCCGAACAGCCCCTGCAGCCCATAAACGAAGAGGTAGGCGACACCGGCGACGATCGGCGAGATGGAGAAGGGTATCTCGATCAGCACCAGCAGGAAGCGCCGGCCGGGAAAATCGAACTTGGTGATCGCCCATGCGGCCGCAACCCCGAAGGCGGTGTTGACCGGCACGGCAATCAGCGCCGTCAGCACCGTCAGCATGATGGCGTGGCGGGTGTCGGGATGGGTGATGGTCGCCGAATAAGCCTTCCAGCCCTGCGAAAAGGCTTCGACGCCGATGATAACGAGCGGTGCGACGACCAGCAGCGCACCGATGACAAGCACGAAAGCGATCAGGCTGCGGCGAACCCACGCGGCATCGCCGACACGCGGCGGCTTGCGATGTGAAGAAACGGCGCTCATGTCTCAGCTCCTCACGGTATAACGAAGCGCACGCGCCTGCAGGTAGTTCGTCACGGCCAGCATCACGAAAGCGGTCATGAGCAGCACGGAGGCGATGGCGGCGGCCGCCTGGTAATCATATTCCTCCAGCCGGATGAAGATCAGCAGCGCGGTGATCTCAGTCGAAAACGGCTGATTGCCGGCAATGAAGATGATCGCCCCGAATTCGCCAAGGCTGCGGGCAAAGGAAAGGGAAAGACCCGCCAAAAGCGCCGGTGTCAAAAGCGGCAGGATGATCTTGCGGAAGATTTCAAGATCGGAGCCGCCGAGCGACTGCGCCGCTTCCTCCAGCGCCGGGTCGAGGTCTTCCAGCACCGGCTGCACGGTGCGCACGATGAAGGGCAGGCTGGTAAAGGCCATCGCCACCATGATGCCAAGCGGCGTATAGGCCACCTTGATACCGAATTGCGCAAGTACCGAACCGAACCAGCCATTGCCCGCAAACAGCGTCGTCAGCGCAATGCCGGCAACGGCGGTGGGAAGCGCAAACGGCAGATCGACGATGGCATCGATGATACGCCAGCCCGGAAAGCGGTAACGCGTCAGCACCCAGGCAAGCGCCAGTCCGAAAATGACGTTAAACAGCGTGGCGGCGAGCGCGCAGAGCACGGTGACGCGGTAACTGGCAACGGCGCGCGGCGAAGAGATGATGGACCAATATTCTGCAGGTCCCAGACTTGCCGCCTTGAACACCAGCGCCGAGAGCGGCAAAAGCACGATGATGGCGACGTAGGTGAGAGTAACGCCAAGGGACAATTTCAGCCCCGGCAGAACATTCCGCTTCAAACCCGCCCCCAATTCATCATAAAGCGACCCGGCAGTTTCCCGCCGGGTCTTCTGACCGTTCTTTGCTGCTGTGATTAACGGCTGCCGTAAAGCGTATCAAGCGTGGCGCCGGATGCAAAATGCTCTTTCTGGATTTTGTCCCAGCCGCCGAACACATCATTGACGTTGACGAGGCGAATGGCCGGGAACTTGTCCTTGAACTCGCCGACGACCTTTTCATTGTGGACGCGGTGACCGAATTCGGCGGCGATGCGCTGACCCTCTTCGGTATAGAGGAAGTCGAGATAGCTCTTGGCCAGATCGCGCGAGCCGCGCTTGTCGACCACCTTGTCCACCACGGCCACCGGGAACTCGGCCAGCAGGCTGACGGAGGGCACGACGCCTTCCACCTTGTCTGCGCCATATTGCTTGGCAATGCCACGCGTCTCGGCTTCGAAGGTGATCAGCACGTCGCCGATCTCGCGTTCCACGAAGGTGGTGGTGGCGGCGCGGCCTCCGGTATCGAACACCGGCGTGTTGTCGAAGATCTTCTTGACGAATTCCTGAACCTTCGCCTCGTCGCCGTTGAACTTCTCCTTGGCGTAAGCCGTGGCGGCGAGATAGGTGTAGCGGGCGTTACCCGAAGTCTTCGGATTGGGAAAAACCACCTTCACGTCATCGCGGGCAAGATCGTCCCAGTCCTTGATACCCTTGGGGTTGCCGGTACGCACGAGGAAGGATGGGAAGGAATAGAACGGCGAGGCATCGTTCGGAAAATCCTTCTGCCAGTCGGCGGAAACGAAACCCTGCTTCACCAGAAAATCGACATCGGTGACCTGGTTGAAGGTGACCACGTCAGCTTCCAGGCCCTCAACAATGGCGCGCGCCTGCTTGGAGGTGCCGGCATGTGACTGGTCGACGGTCACACCGGGATGCTGCTTGATGAACGCCTCGTTCTCGGCCGCGAAAACTTCACGGGCGACATCGTAGGATGCATTGAGAATGGTGGTCGGAGACTGCGCCTGCGCCGCACCCGCAAAAAGGGCGGCAATGGCAGTACCGATAATGAGAAGACGCTTCATGAATACCCCCGGCAAATCGAATGGTGCCAAACATAGCGGGCGGCGACCATAGCGACGAGAAACAGTCGTGCTTTGCGGAGGCGTCGATTGGAAATTTCACCCAAAGAATCAAACTTCCAAAGGCGATGATTTCATATAGGACGAGAAGCCGGATTTCTTTTGCGTCATCTCAAAGACGATGCTCTGGAAACAGATTGCCGGAATGTTCGGCAAAATAGGGCGCAAGATCCTCCTCGCGCACCTCTTCCAGCCGCGCCGGCCGCCAGCGGGGATTACGGTCCTTGTCGACCAAAGCCGCACGCACGCCTTCGTAAAAATCATGCTGGCGCAATATCTCGGTGCCGGCGGCAAACTCTCTTTCGAGGCATTCGATCAGGCTCGCGCTTTCCCGGCCAAGGCGCAAGAGTTTCAGGGTCAGCTTCAGGCTGGTGGGAGAGCGCCTGTTCAGGACCTCAAGGGTATCTTTCGAAAACACATCGTCCCGCGCCGAAAGTGCGGCGAAGATTTCCTCGACCGTGTCAAACCGGAATGTCGCGTCGATGACATCCCGGTTTGCGGCCAGAACGCCCTTGCCGGCCTCCATGGCGTGAGCCGCGATCGCCGCCTCGACCGCTTGGGTATCCGCAGCCTGAGACAAATCCCGCACCAGCGCATCGAGCCGGTCGGACCCGATGTAATAATCGGCAAAACCGGCATGGATGGCATCGGCGGCGGCAACGGTGTTGCCCGTCAGCCCCAGCCAGGTGCCGCATTCACCCGGCGCCCTCGGCAGCAGCCAGGAGCCGCCGACATCCGGGAAATAGCCGATGCCCGTTTCCGGCATGGCGAGCCTTGTCCGCTCGGTCACGATGCGGTGGCTGCCATGGGCGGAAATGCCGACACCGCCGCCCATGACGATACCATCCATCAATGCCACATAGGGTTTGCCAAAACGGGCGATGCGATAATTGAGCGGAAACTCCTCCCGCCAGAATTCCAGCACCTGCGGATCGCCCGCTTTGCCGAGATCGTGGATGATGCGGACGTCACCGCCGGCGCAAAGCCCTCTTTCACCCTCCCCCGTCAGCACCACACAGGAAATATCGGGATCGTCCTCGAAACGCTGGAGCGCCTGAAACAGGGCACGCACCATCGGCAGTGTCAGGCTGTTGATGGCTTTGGGACGGTTGAGGCGGATGATGCCGGCCGCCCCGGCCTTCTCGACAACGACCTGCGCCTCCGCTTCCATTTTCTGTTCCAAGTGTGTCTCCTCCACTGCCGTTTACCCGCCCATCTTGGCGGCGTTGGCGTCATCACGCAACGTTGATGTTGCCGTGTGGGAACGCCTTGCGTCCAAACCGCCTTTACCGGCACAAAATGCCGGAAATCCCCTTTCGCAATGCAGCATGTTTGCTTGACGCCCGGAAGATCATGGCATGTAATGGGTCCTGGAAATGCCGGCATTGATTCCTGTCGAGCATGTGCCGGACCAAGCGGAATGTCGCCTTCTCAAAGGCGCTGTAAACAGCAACGGGAGACGAGCATGCAGGTTTCGGAACACGAATGGATCAGTAAACGGGCCTATACTCTCTGGGAAAAGGAAGGCCATCCCCACGGCCGCGATGCGGAACACTGGGAACAGGCAAAACATGAATTCTCGCTGCTGAAAACATCGGAAGCGACGAAACCTGCGCAGCGCAAGAAGGCAGCTCCCAAGGCCGTTGCCGCTGAAGCCGCTACACCGGATGCGGAAGCGCCGGCGAAACCCAAGGCCCGCGCTCGCAAGGCTGCCGCTGCGAAATAAAGACTCCCACATAGTCATCTGAAGCAGCAAATGAAAAAGCCCGACGAAATCTCGCCGGGCTTTGTCTGTTTAGCGTGCGTCGCAGCCCGGATCGCCGATCCGGCAGCCACCCCGGAGATTTTCCGAAGCAGGCGCGCGGCGTGGATCATCCCACTGGCGACGCTCCGGAGGGAGCCGGCCCCCATTCTCGTTTGGTTGACGGTCGCGGTTGCGGTCCCGGTTATCGTCTTCGGCACGGGGGCGATTGTCCTCACGGCGCGGTCTATCGCCCTGATTTCTGTCACCCTGATTACGATCGCCCTGGTTCCAGTCGCCATAACGGCGCTCCCAGCGGCCATCATTCGGTCCACCGCCCTGGCGCGGATCACGTGATTCATCGCGGCGACCGTCGCGCCAGTCGTCCCGGCGGCCATCACGCCACTCGTCGCGTGGACGCGGACGATCCCAGTCTGCGCGCGGCGGCGGCGGTGCGGCATTCCAGTAACCGCCGGACGGGCGACGCCAGCGATCACGCTCGCGGTAAAAATCGCGGTCGCGATAATAACGGTCCCAGTACCGGCCGGCTTCGAAGGTGATGATCGGCACGCCGAGATCGCGGTAGTAGCGCGGCTCGACATAGACCCGGTTCTGTCGGTAGGTGGTTTCGATATAGCGCCCGGCGACCCAGCCGCGACCGGCCACAAAGGAAACATCGCACCAGGGCGTATCGGACAGGCAGCCATGCACGGTGAGCGGTGCGCCATTGGGGATCACGACAACGGCCGGATAGGCCGTGCTCGGGCCGGAGCGCATATTCACATTCGCGGTGGCGAAACCGCGCGTCGCAGCTTCGGCAAGAGCCGGCGCGGCGAGCATGGCCACCAGCGCAATTGCGCCAAACAGTTTTTTCTTCACTTCTTTCTCCTCAAGCAAAGGCCCGCTTTGCCCTTGTCGGCATCCATCGCTTTCGATGGACGAGTATGCATTCCGCATACTGCCACGATCGGAAAATACGCGTTCCTCGATGAACGCAGCATGAAACAGATGAGGCGCCATATCAGTTCCACCTGCGGCAATGCGCACCTGACAATTTGCCTGCGGAACCGACCCTCGGTCTTGACTTCGGGGGGCAATCATCCGACTTCAATGCAACAGCAATATGGAGCAGAACCATGAGCGAGACCGCACAGACGACCGTCGACCAGAGCGAAGTGGATCGCTTCTCCGCGATGGCTGCGGAATGGTGGAGCCCGACAGGCAAGTTCCGCCCGCTGCACAAGTTCAACCCGGTGCGGCTCGAATATATCCGCAACCGTGTCTGCGAAAATTTCGGTCGTGACCCGAAAGCACATCGCCCGCTGGAAGGGCTGCGCGTGCTGGATATCGGCTGCGGTGGCGGCCTTCTTTCCGAACCCGTGGCACGCATGGGCGCCACCGTGGTGGGCGCCGATCCCTCGGAAAAAAACATCGGCATCGCCTCCACCCATGCGCGCGAAAGCGGGGTCAATGTCGACTACCGCGCCGTGACCGCCGAACAATTGCAGGAAGCGGGCGAAACCTTCGACGTCATCCTCAACATGGAGGTGGTGGAACATGTGGCCAATGTCGATTTTTTCGTCACCACCTGCGCCAAAATGGTGCGCCCCGGCGGGCTGATGTTCGCCGCCACCATCAACCGCACGCTGAAGGCTCGGGCGCTGGCCATCTTCGCCGCCGAAAACGTGCTGCGCTGGCTGCCGCGTGGCACCCATCAGTATGAGAAACTGGTCCGCCCGGAAGAGCTTGAGCGGCCGATGGTGGCAAGCGGCATGGATATCATCCACCGCACTGGCGTCTTCTACAACGTGCTGCAGGATCGCTGGAATCTCTCGCCGGATATGGATGTCAATTACATGATGCTGGCGAAACGCCCGGCATAAATCGGCATTCAGACTGGAATAGCCTGCACCGCCGACAGCAGCTCCCTTTGCCCGGCAGCATTTCTTGCGGCGATCTTCCGGACTTCGGCCCGGTCGATTTCAATCGGAGTTCCGTTCGCCGCGAAAGGCTGTTTGAAATTGAACGCCTGTGGCGACGGGCCATGGTCGTGCAGATGTTCGAACCTTCTGACGGCATCTGTCCAGAGAGGATTATCCGCCGCATCCACCCACCATAGAACGAGCGGCGGCCATTTCTGTGGAGTATTCCAGTTGCGTCCGTGCTTCAGGGCCTCGGCATGCACGCCGGAGTAGGAATACGCCATCAGCGATTCGAGATCGCGCCAGAGCGAAAAGGATGAAACACCGCTTGTCGCGCCGTTTTCCTTCAGGAAACGTGGGAAGACCTGCACACCCCAGCTTGCGGGTCCGGGTTCGCCTTCGTAACCGGACCGGCCGATGAAACCTTCCGCGCGTTCGGCGGCCATGAAATTCAAAGGTTCGCGCCGGGCAAATCCGGCAACAGCGGGATCATCATAGGCGGCAATCTGTATTCCGAAATTATAGATTGCTACCCGCATTGGCAAACTCAGTTTATGTCGTCAGGCAATGACGGCAGCGGTGCGATTTCGATGCCCTCGTCCAGCAGGGCCTTGGCTTCCTGCACGGAGGCATTGCCGATGATGCCGCGCTCGTCCGCCTCGCCATAATGGATCTTGCGGGCCTCTTCAGGGAATTTATCGCCGACATCCTCGGCATTGGCGCGGATATTGGCGACGGCCTCGCGGATTTTCGCAATCGCTTCCTTTTTCGCCGTGTCCATGGCGAGCGTCTGGCGTTCGTCCTTCTTGCGCGCAGTGGACACCGAAGGCGCCATCAGAAGTTTGGAGACCTGCACGGAATTGCAGACCGGGCAGGACAGGAAGCCGCGCTGCAACTGATTGTCGAAATCGTCGCTACCGGCAAACCAGCCTTCAAACTCATGGCCCTTTTCACAGGCCAGCGCATAACGGATCACGCAGCCTCACCTCCGGCAGGTTTCAGGGGAACAACCGTATCCAGCCCGAATTCTCGGGCATTGCGCAGATTGGGAATTTTTCCGCGCGCGGCCGCAACCAGCGACGTATCGATCTCGGCGAAGATGATCTCCTCCCCGCCGCCGCCGGCAATGGCCAAAACCCTGCCCCAGGGGTCAATGATGACGGAATGGCCGAAAGTCTCGCGCCCGTCCTCATGCACCCCGGCCTGTGCGGCGGCGATGACAAATGCACCATTCTCAATGGCGCGGGCGCGCAGCAAGATTTCCCAATGGGCCTCTCCCGTCTGGCGGGTGAAAGCGGCGGGCACCGTCAGAACTTCGGCACCGGCCAGCGCTTCCGCCCGGAAAAGCTGCGGGAAACGGACGTCATAGCAGATGGCGAAGCCGAATTTCGCCAAGGGAAGTTCGGCGATACGCGCCACTTCGCCGGGCTCATAGGCAGCGCTTTCGCGCCAGCTTTCGCCATTGTCGAGATCGACATCGAACATATGAATCTTGTCATAGCTGCAGATGCGCGAGCCATCCGGCGCGAAGAGAAAGCCGCGATTGGCGATCTTGCCGTCGGGGCGGGCAATGGCCGTGGAGCCGACATGGACATGGATGCCGAGTTCGCGGGCAAGACGGGCGGCGGTCGCAACGATGATGTCGCCATCGTCGTCGCGCAGCTGGGCACGAAGCGCCTGCCTGTCCTTCTGGATGGCGCCCGTCATTTCCGGGGTCTGCACATAAACAGCCCCCTCAGCCGCAGCGGTGCGCACCAGCCGTTCCATATCGGCGGCGTTTCTCACCGAGTCGACGCCGGAGCGCATCTGGATGGCGGCAGCCTTGAAACTCATCACATCCTCCGTCGATCGGCCCGGTCAGGCAGCCAGCATGGCGTCCAGTTTGCCGGCGCGCTCCAGCGCATGCAGATCATCACAACCGCCGACATGCTGGCCATTGATGAAGATTTGCGGGAAGGTCGTTCCACCGGATTTCTCGATCATTTCCTGCCGGTATTCCGGCGTCGTGGTGGAATTATATTCGGCATAATCCACACCCTTGCTGTCCAGCAGCGCCTTGGCGCGCGCGCAATAACCACAAAAATCCCGCGTATAGATCGCTACCGGTGCCATGTTGTTCAAAACCTCGCAAACGTGCGACCAGACGCACGGTTTCCTCATGTCATTCAGGCTTCATATAGGCCCGGAAACGGCCATTGCAAAGGTCAAAACTGTCACATCCGCGGCACCTGCCTTGCGCAGGGCGCGGCTTGCCGCACCCACCGTCGCACCGGTGGTGTAGACGTCGTCCACCAGCACCACGCGCTTGCCATGAACATCGGCCTCCCGACCGGGCGCGAGGGAGAAAGCGCCCCGCACATTATCCTGCCGGGCAGGCGCGGAGAGCCCCACCTGCCGTTCGGTCGGCTTCACGCGCAGCAGCGTGCCGGCAAGCAGCGGTTTGCCTGCGGCTCTCGCCAGATGCCGCGCCAGCTCGGCGGACTGATTGAACCGGCGGCGCAGGAAGCGGCGGCGATGCAGGGGAACCGGTACGATGCAATCGCAGGCGTCGACCGTTCCGTCACTTGCCCGCAACATCCATAACGCCATCAAGCCGGCGAGATCGGTGCGGTCCTGATATTTCAGCCGATGTACCAGCTTGCGGGCAGTGCCCTCATGGCAGGCGACGGCGCGCAGGCGGTCAAACGGCGGCGGATCGGCAATGGCCCTGGCGCTTATCACTCCCTCACCGTGATCCCGCGCGAAGGGAGTGCCAAGAACCTCGCAGAAAGGGCGATCGATAAAGGCCACATCCCGCCAGCAACCGGGGCACAGGGCCCCATCGCCGCCGGTCATGCGATTGCAGCCCGCGCAGGTCGGCGGATAGATGAGACGGAAGAACGAGTGCAACATGTCGCGGCCCGCAGCCGGCATGGCAGCGGATTTCGACAGCAATTCCGAAAACAGATCGTCACCAGCACCCATGAGGTTGACTTTAGCGCCGAACGGGTGCCTTTGCGAGAGCGATACGCCCCGGTTCGACACAGGGCGCGATGCCCGAAGCGGCATGACAGCAACGATACGGCCCCGCCTGTCCCCAAGGTGCCAGAGGCCGAGCAGGCAAGACGATGGATATTCTCTTTGACCAAGCCCTGATCGAACAAAACCGTCACCGGGCATGGAACCGGCGCGACGACAAGGCCCTGTTTCTTCTCGACATGGCGGCCGAAGAGCTGGCTGACAGGCTTGCCATCGTCGAGCGCCGGTTCGAGACAGCGATCGAACTGCACGGTGGAACCGGCGTCACGGCCCGGCGGCTGGCGGAGACGGGCAAAGTCGACGGCATTCGCCGTATTGAAACGGAAAGCTGTTTTGCAACTGATGGTAATATTCCCGAGGCGGCCTCCATGGAACATCTGCCGCTGGAGGAAGCCTCCGCCAATCTTGTCGTTTCGCCGCTTGCCCTGCATCTGACCAATGACACGCCCGGTGCGCTGATCCAGATCCGGCGGGCATTGAAGCCGGACGGCCTTTTCCTCGGCGCCATCCCCGGCAGCGGCACCCTGCAGGAATTACGCGACGTTTTGCTGACGGCCGAGGCGGAACTGACGGGCGGTGCAAGCCCGCGTGTCATTCCCTTCGCCGATGTGCGCGATGTCGGCGCGCTTTTGCAACGGGCCGGTTTCGCACTGCCCGTCACCGATGCCGAGACCTATACGGTGCGTTACGATTCGATCTTTCCGCTGATGCGCGACCTGCGCGCCATGGGCATGGCCAATCCCTTGGCAAGCCGAAGCCGAAAGCCGCTCAACCGCGCCTTTTTCCTGCGGGCAGCGGAGCTTTACGCCGAGCGTTATTCCGATCCCGATGGCCGGATAAGAGCGACGTTTTCCATCATCTATGTCTCGGGTTGGGCGCCACATGAGAGCCAGCAGAAACCGCTGAAACCCGGCTCCGCCAAAATGCGCCTTGCGGATGCACTGAAGACAACCGAGGTGAAACTGTCCTGAGCGCTTGCCCCAACACTTTCAGCTGTTCGCGAAAGTATCGGCGATAAACTTGAAAACCGTGTTGATGTTACTGCTGATGGTGCCGGCGCCAGCGATGAGTGCTGCGGAAATCACCCCGACGATCAGACCGTATTCGACTGCGGTAGCCCCGTCTTCGTTTTTGCAGAAATCGATAAAAGAACGCAGCACAGGATATTCCCCATCCACCATCCGGTTTATTCCGCCGGCCGGCACTATGCTTTATTGAAATCGAATATATCTTAGGTGACCAGTGTGAGGAATCGGTTACCGATGATGGTAAACGATCAGCAACCGCTCTCGTTGTTATAACCGGTCACGACACAGGGCATTTCCGGCATCGGCTGGGTTATGCTGCGGCGGATGGAATAGGTCTTGCCCATGTCGGTCTTCTTGATCGAGCCGGTGCTGATCATGTCATAATTGTCGGGAAACTGCGCCACGCGCGTGGATGATTTTCCGGCAAGCATGGGGGTCACGATCAGGGAAAGCGCGATAACGGCCGTACCGAAAAGCAGCGCGACATTCAGAACGCCGGTGCGACGGGATTTATCGGAATAAGAGTGACGACCTTCCACCGTCTTCCAGAAATCCTCGTTCATGACCAACCTCGTCTCGCGCAGTTTACCGCTTCTTTAGCTTAACAATCTGCCAGAGGGTGCTGAACGATCTCTTAACATAGCCTCGTTTTGGCACGGCAAAGCGGACGCTGCAGGGCATTTTCACGAAGCTGTGACGGAAGAAGACCGGGAAAGGGCAAGCCACCACCGTCGCCCAGCCAGTCCAGCCGCACTGACACACCCCGAAATCCGCCTTCATCGTGCCTCGGACAGGCCCGGAGACAACGTCAAATGGAAGCGCGATACCCGTGATCAAACAACGGCATCGCCCGACCGGCGGTGCTTGTCGCGTCAATCCCGATGGCCCTGTGGTCCTATAGCAGATCCTGCAGGAACGGAATCAGCGGCTCATCGGCCGGCGGCATGGGATAATCGCGCAGAGCCTGCGGCTTCACCCATTTCAGCGCCTGTCCTTCCCGCCCATGCGCGATGCCTTCATAACGACGGCACACGTAAAGCGGCATCAGCAGGTGAAAGGTCTCGTAGGTGTGGCTGGCGAAGGTCAGCGGCGCAAGGCAGGCAACCTTGGTCTTGATGCCCAGTTCCTCGTCCAGTTCACGGACAAGGGTCTCTTCCGGCGTTTCACCGTGCTCCACCTTGCCGCCGGGAAATTCCCACAGGCCGGCGAGAGACTTGCCCTCGGGCCGCTGCGCCAGAAGAATGCGGCCATCCTGATCGAGAAGCGCGCAGGCAGCGACCAGCAGGATCTTTTTGCCCGCCTCACTCATTCTTCAGCACCCTTGCGCCAGTAGCGGTAACGATAAGCCTCGGTGAAGCCGAATTTCTCGTAAAGCGCAATCGCACCTGCATTGGTGGTGTCCACCTGCAGCCATGCGCTCTTGGCGCCGCTAATCCTCGCCCAGCGCAGCGCCGATGCCAGAATTTGCGTGCCGAGTCCCCTTTTTCGCTGCGACGCGGCAACGTCGAGCGAGAGAATGCCGGCAAGGTCATTATCCTGCACGCAGATAACGGTCGCGAGTGGATTGCCTTCCACCTCCTCATTGATGAAGAGGCCGAGCGACGGCTTGATGGAACTGACGATCTCCGCAATTGCCGGACGCAACGCCGGATCGCCATCGCTGACCTTGATGCTCGCTTCGACAAAACGGCCGATGTCGTGGCTCGGCAGGCTGACCAGCGTTTCCGGCAGTTCCATGCCGGAAAGATCAGCGGTCATGACCATGACTTCTTCAAACACGGACCAGCCATCTTCCGCCAGAAAGTCCATAAGCTGCGGCGGCATCAGCGTGGTTTCGCGCACCACCAGCGGCCGGCCGAAATCCTCGAAACGCTTGCGCGCCTTTTCCAGCCGCACCGCACAATTTCCGTAATCGGACGGATCGAGCGGCACCACGCAGTTGATGCGTTTGGAAGGATGCGAACCCGTGAGACGGATTTGCCAGCTGCCGTCATAAATTACCGACGAGGCGGGCCATGCCCGGAAGCTGACGGCTTCCAGACGGCGAACCAGCGGCAGATTGACGGCTTTGTTATCCTGCATTCTCTTCGGCTCCAACGGTCAGCTCCGGTAGTCGCCGTTGATCGCAACATATTCCTTCGTCAGATCACAGGTCCAGACGGTGGCCGTGCCCTGCCCGAGACCGATATCCACCTTCACCGGAATGTCTTCGAGACGCATCACCGCGCTGGTTTCCGCTTCCGAATAATCCGGGTCGCGCTCGCCATTGACGGCCACGCGCACGCCACCGAACCAGATGGCGAGGCGGTCGCGGTCGGCCATCTCACCGGATTTGCCGACAGCCATGACGACGCGGCCCCAATTGGCGTCCTCGCCGGCAACCGCAGTCTTCACCAGCGGCGAATTGGCGACGGAAAGGGCGATCTTCTTGGCGGCGGCATCGTTTTCCGCGCCTGTTACGGTGACTTCCACCATCTTGCGCGCGCCCTCGCCATCACGAACCACCTGCAGCGCCAGATCCTTCAGGAGATCGTTCAGTGCGGCACGAAAGCCGGCCAGGCGCTCGTCATCGGCGCTCGTCACCTTCACCTGACCGTCTTCGGCCGCTGCACCCGTGGCAAACAGCATCAGCGTATCGGAGGTGGAGGTATCGCTGTCGACCGTCACGGAATTAAACGTCGGACCGACGCCGGCAGAAAGCAGGGATTGCAGGGCGGCAGGCTCGATATCGGCATCCGTCACCACAAAGGAGAGCATCGTCGCCATATCGGGCGCAATCATGCCGGCGCCCTTGGAGATGCCGTTGATCGTGACGATCACACCGCCGATCTCGGCGGTGCGGGTCGAAACCTTGGGATAGGTGTCGGTCGTCATGATCGCCTTGGCGGCTTCCTGCCAGAAATCGGCCTCTGCCCTGACGTTCATGTCGCCGAGAACACCGGCAAATTTCGAGGCATCCAGCGGCTCGCCGATCACGCCGGTCGATGCCAGGAAGACCTCGCCTTCGGAGCAGCCGACGGCAGCGGCGGCGGATTTCGCCGTCAGCTCGGTCGCGGCCTTGCCCCTGACGCCGGTGAAGGCGTTGGCATTGCCGGAATTGACCACCACGGCACGGGCCACACCGCCGCCGAGATTGGCGCGGCAGAAATCAACCGGGGCGGAAGGGCATTTCGATCTGGTGAAAACACCGGCCACGCTTGCCGGCTTGTCGAACACCATCAGGAGAACGTCCGTGCGGTTCTTGTACTTGATGCCGGCGGCGGCCGTCGCCATGCGAACACCGCGCAGCGCAGGCATGTCGGGATAGGATTTCGGAGCAAGCGGAGAAACGGCAACGGACATGGAAAAGCGCCTGAAATTCTGGAAACGGAGGGTATGAAAGTGCCTGAGATGAAACGGGGCGGCCCATAGCCGCCCCGTAGCATGAATTCTTACTGCTGCGGCTGCTGAGCCTGCTGTTCCTTCGTGGCTTCGTCGTAGCCCTTCTTCAGCGTCTCATCCATGATTTCGATCTTCTGGTCAGCCTTTGCCTTCTCGATGAGGGCAACGTATTTGTCACGCATGACAAGCTGACGAACCTGCGGCTCAACCTGCTCGAAAGCCGGCGGCGGAGCGATGCGCTTGTCTTCCAGCTTGATGACGTGGAAGCCGAACTGGGTCTTTACCGGGGTCTTGGTGTAGGCGCCCTTTTCGAGGCCGAAAGCGGCTTCCTCGAATTCCGGCACCATGCGGCCCTTGCCGAACCAGCCAAGATCACCGCCGTCGTCCTTGTTGGAATCGGTCGATTTTTCCTTGGCGAGTGCGGCGAAATCCTTACCCGAATCAAGCTGCTTGATGATGTCCTTGGCTTCGTCCTCGCTGGCGACGAGAATGTGCGCGGCCTTGATTTCCTCTTCCTGCGGCAAGGCTGCGACTTCCTTGTCGTAGCGGGCCTTTACTTCGTCAGCGGTAACGGCGTCGACCACATGCTTGCGGAAATAGGCGTTGTGCAGCTCGCGGTCCTGGATGAAATCCATGCGCTTCTTGAAATCTTCAGTCTTTTCCAGACCTTCGGCGGTCGCGTTCTTCACCAGAAGCTTGACGTCGATGGCGCCGGAAAGGGCCGCGACCTTCTTCTGCTCGTCAGGCAGCTGCGCGAGCTGCGGGTCGAGGTTGCCCATGGCGAGGTCGAGTTCGGACTGGTGGATTTCCAGATCGCCAACCTTGGCGACAACCTTGTCTTCCTGCGCGAAAGCCGGAAACTGAAGGCCGAGCGTGGCCACAATCACCGCAGCCGCAATTTTATTATAGCGCAACATTTTGAACCTTTCGGGGACAATGCCGGCTCCAGACATGGTTTCCGGCTCTGAAAAAACTTCCAAACACCGGATTGTGGCCATTCTGTAACGGGCAGAACCGTTGACATCATTTGCCCCCCCTCTTATCTGTCACGCAACCTCGCGTCCAGATACGTTGAAGGGCGAAGTCCGTCATTTGTTGCTGAAATCGGCATGACGGAGAAAAGCGCCCGCGAAAACGGAATTTCAGAAAGGGCCAGTAAGATGGTCAGTCTCGGCGGAATAGCCCGCAAGTTGTTCGGTTCGGCAAATGATCGCCGCGTCCGCTCCTATAAAAGCAAGATCGCAGCCATCAATGCGCTGGAAGAGGCCACCAAGGCACTTTCCAACGAAGCGCTGGCGGCCAAGACGGCGGAATTCCGCCAGCAGCTTGCCGATGGCAAGACGCTGGACGACCTGCTGATCCCGGCTTTCGCCGTCGCCCGCGAAGCCTCGCGCCGCGTTCTGCACATGCGCCCCTTCGACGTGCAGCTGACCGGCGGTATGATTCTGCATGGCGGCGCCATCGCCGAAATGAAGACCGGTGAAGGCAAGACGCTGGTGGCGACCCTTGCGGTCTACCTCAACGCGCTGGCCGGCAAGGGCGTGCACGTCGTTACCGTCAACGACTATCTCGCCAAGCGCGACGCGGCCACGATGAGCAGGCTCTATGGCTTCCTCGGCCTGACGACCGGCGTCATCGTCCACGGGCTGGACGACGACCAGCGCCGCGAGGCCTATGCCTGCGACATTACCTACGCGACAAATAACGAACTCGGCTTCGATTATCTGCGCGACAACATGAAATACGACCGCGCCCAGATGGTGCAGCGTGGCCACAACTACGCGATCGTCGACGAAGTCGACTCGATCCTGGTCGACGAGGCACGCACGCCGCTCATCATTTCCGGCCCGCTGGACGACCGTTCCGACCTCTACAACACCATCGATGCCTTCATTCCGCTGCTGACGCCGGAAGATTACGAAATCGATGAAAAGCAGCGTTCGGCCAACTTCTCCGAAGACGGCACCGAGAAGCTCGAGAACCTGCTGCGGCAGGCGGGCCTCTTGAAGGGCGAATCGCTTTATGACGTCGAAAACGTCGCCATCGTCCATCACATCAACAATGCGCTGAAGGCCCACAAGCTCTTCACCCGCGACAAGGACTACATCGTCCGCAACGACGAAATCGTCATCATCGACGAATTCACCGGCCGCATGATGCCGGGCCGCCGTTACTCCGAAGGCCAGCACCAGGCTCTGGAAGCCAAGGAAAAGGTGCAGATCCAGCCGGAAAACCAGACGCTTTCCTCCGTCACCTTCCAGAACTACTTCCGCATGTATACGAAGCTCGCCGGCATGACCGGTACGGCTGCGACGGAAGCGGAAGAATTCGGCAATATCTATGGCCTCGACGTCATCGAAGTGCCGACCAACCTGCCGATCCAGCGTATCGACGAGGACGACGAGGTCTATCGCACCGGCGAAGAGAAATTCCTGGCGATCATCACCGAGATCAAGGCGGCGCATGAGCGTGGCCAGCCGGTTCTGGTCGGCACGACATCGATCGAAAAATCCGAGCTTCTGGCGAATATGCTGCGCCAGTCCGGCTTTACCGACTTCCAGGTTCTGAACGCCCGTTACCACGAGCAGGAAGCCTATATCGTTTCGCAGGCCGGTGTTCCCGGCGCCGTTACCATCGCCACCAACATGGCCGGCCGCGGTACCGACATCCAGCTCGGCGGCAACGTCGACATGCGTCTCGAGCGCGAGCTGGAAGGCATGGAGCCGGGTGCCGAACGCGACGCGAAGGAAGAAGCCATTCGCGCCGAAATCAAGGTGCTGAAGGAAAAGGCGCTCGCCGCCGGCGGTCTTTACGTCATCGCCACCGAGCGCCACGAAAGCCGCCGTATCGACAACCAGCTGCGCGGTCGTTCCGGCCGTCAGGGTGACCCCGGCCGCTCGAAATTCTACCTGTCGCTTCAGGATGACCTGATGCGCATCTTCGGTTCCGAGCGCATGGACTCGATGCTGCAGAAGCTCGGCCTGAAGGAAGGCGAAGCCATCGTCCATCCGTGGATCAACAAGGCGCTGGAACGTGCCCAGAAGAAGGTCGAAGCCCGCAACTTCGAAACCCGTAAGAACCTTCTGAAATATGACGACGTGCTGAACGACCAGCGCAAGGTGATCTTCGATCAGCGCCTCGAGCTGATGGAAGCCGACAATATCGGCGAAACCGCAGCCGACATGCGCAATGAAGTCATCGAAACGCTCGTCACCAAGCATGTTCCGGAAAATGCCTATGCCGAACAGTGGGATCTTGCCGGCCTGAAGGCGGGTATCGCCCAATTCCTGAACCTCGACCTGCCGGTGGAGGAATGGGCAAAGGAAGAAGGCATCGCCGAGGACGACATTCTTCAGCGCGTCACCGAAGCCGCCGACAAATATGCCGCCGAGCGCGCGGAGCGTTTCGGCCCCGAGATCATGACCTATGTGGAACGCTCGGTCATTCTCCAGACGATCGACCATCTGTGGCGCGAACATATCGTCAATCTCGATCACCTTCGTTCCGTCGTCGGTTTCCGTGGTTACGCCCAGCGCGATCCGCTGCAGGAATACAAGGCGGAAGCCTTCGAGCTGTTCCAGGCGCTGCTCGCCAATCTGCGCGAGGCAGTCACCGCCCAGCTGATGCGCGTGGAACTGGTGCAGCAGGAACCGCAGCAGCCCGAACTGCCGGAAATGACCGCCCATCATCTCGATCCCGTCACCGGCGAAGACGAGATGTCACAGGGCATTCCGGCCGCTTTCGTGCCCGCCGAGGAGCGCGATCCGAACAACCCCGCCACCTGGGGCCGTATCGGGCGCAACGAAATGTGCCCCTGTGGCTCCGGCAAGAAATACAAGCACTGCCACGGCGTTTACGAACAGGCGTAAACCCAGACCCGCTTCCGATAATAATCGCCCGCAACCCCGTGTTGCGGGCGATTTTCTTTGCCGTCGCTCATTGCTGTTGACGGGTATCCGCACTTTCCATATGGGAGCCTGATCATCTTCCGGAAGATGCTCAGATGAGCGCATCCGGTTCAGATGGAAGCGTCGGACGCGCTCGCGATTTTGTTCTGCGCATTTCCGGACGTGAAACCCTGCGCCCTTTTACTGGAAATGCTTTCATGGCTCCTCGCGATCTCGCTGCCTATATTTTTCTCGCGCTCGCGTGGGGGATGTCTTTCCTGCTGCTTCTGCACGTCGTCGCCGCCTTCGGCTGGATCGGCGCAGTCACGCTTCGGTCGCTCGTCACCGCCGTCACCCTCTTTCTCATCGCGCGGGCCGCACGCCGCAAGCTTGCATTTTCCGCGCGCTGGCGCAGTTTCGCGGTCGTCGGCGCAACAACCGTCGCCGGTCAGCTGATCGGCCTTTCCTACGGAACACCGCTGGTCGGCACCGCCATGGCCGCCATTCTGGTGGCGACGATCCCGCTTTTTTCCATGCTCATCTCGCAGATATGGGGGCTCGAGCGGCTGACCCGGCAGGGAATTGCCGGCCTCGTCATCGGCTTCGGCGGCATCGTCCTCCTCGTCGGCTTCCCGGCCGTTCCCGTCACACCCGACTTCATCATCGGTTGCGCCGCCTGTGTCGCCGCCTGCATCTGTGCGGCCTATGGCAGCAACTATGCCAGCCGCTACCTCAAAGGCGTCGGGTCCTGGGAAATCACCATCGCTTCCTTTCTGACCGGCGGCCTGATGACCCTGCCGCTTCTTCTCGCCGTACCCCTGCCGGGAACGCCCGCCCTCATCGACTACGGATATCTTCTGATACAGGCGGTGGTCATGAGCGGCCTCACCTACATCACCTATTTCCGGCTGGTTTCCACCATCGGCGCGACGAAGACGATCAGCGTGGAATTCGCCGTCACCGTCGTGGCTGTGCTTGTCGGCGCACTTGTGCTGGACGAACCTCTGTCGCTTCCCCAGCTTTTTGGCGCCGGCGTCATCATTTTCGGCTGCACGCTAGTGCTCGATCTTCTGCCGAAGAAAAAAGCGCCGCCCACGCCATCCGGCGCATGAAGGGTTTATTAGCACTTTCCACTAATAGTCGTGGCGGCTATCGCAGATCACGCGTGATCGCGTTTGCGACGCGAGGGGGAAATGCAGCAGGGAAAATCAGATTACGAGCATTATTGGGACCCGTTGCGGGCTCTTCTCATGCTGCTCGGCATTCCCTATCACGCCTCCCTGCTCTACAGCCACGCCCTGCCGTGGGATATCAAGGATTTTGAAACCAGCCCGATCCTGACGGTACTTGGCGCGGCACTCGCGACCTTCCGCATGCCGGCATTCTTTCTGGTGGCCGGTTATTTTTCCGGCATGGTCATCGGCAAGAAGGGCAAAGCGCCGTGGCTCAGGCAGCGGTTCGTGCGCCTCGGCCTGCCCTTCGTCATAGCCGTGCTGATACTCGGGCCGCTGCAACTTTTCCTGCTGCAGCTGGCCGGCATCGCCAAAGGCGACATCCCCGCCGCCCAGCTCACGCAAAACCTGCCGGACCTGCTGCGCCCCAGCGAGCAATGGATCATGCATCTGTGGTTCCTGCCGGCCCTCATCGCCTATTCGGTGCTGTTGGCGGGTTTGCTGTTTATCGCCGAACGCCCGCCATTTATATCTGCAAGAGATTGGTTCGGCAGGCAGCTGGCACGCCGTCCGGCCCTGTTTTTCGCCGCACTGTGCGTCCTGCCCGTTTTGTGGGAACTGGCGGTTTATGCTTCCGGCCTGCTTGCGGGAAAAACCGGAAACGGCGTTTTCCTCCTTTATGAACGCGCCTCCGATCCCTATGCGCGTTACCTGCCGTTCTTTCTCATCGGGGCAATGCTGAACCGCGACCGTGCCCTGTTTCACCGTTTTCGCCAGACGGGCCCTTTCACCGGTGTCATCGCATTCGGTGCTATCGCAACGGCGGTGACGCTGCGGCTGCAAAATCCCTTCACCAATTCGGCCATGCTGGTGCTGGTTTCGGCGATTGCGGCCGTGGCGGCGAGCCGCCTTTTGATCGACATCGCCTGCCGCTATTTCGACAGGCCGAGCCGGCTGGCCGGACGCATGACGGATGCCTCCTTCACCATCTACCTGCTTCATCACCCGCTGATCTACGCCTTCGGCACGCTTTTCATCCTCGTCTCGCTGCCGCCCATCCTCGAGTTCGCCATCATCGTCGCCATGACCACCTTTACGGCCTACCTGCTGCACCAGGCGATACGCCGCAGTCCGCTTGCGCTTTTTCTTTTCAACGGCATTCGCAAACCGCGGGCGGCAAACGGCATCGGGACAGGCCCCGCCGCCTCCCAAACCCTTCGTTAAGGATAAAGCGCTTACAATCGGCTCGCCTACTCAATTGGAAATGATGGCGTGTGGATCATGGCTATCCTCAACACGGCGGAAAAAGCCTTACCCGCAGGCCTGCGCGCGAAGCTTTCGCCGCTGGGAGCGAAAATCGCCGTCCTCGTCTCGGCAAGGGACGATGTTTCCCGCGCACAGCGCATGGCGCTGGTCGCCTTTGCGGTGCGCATCGTCAGCGCCGGCATCGCCTTTATCTCTCAGATCATCCTCGCCCGCCTGATGGGTGAATTCGAATACGGTCTCTTCGCCTTCGTCTGGGTTCTGGTGATCCTGTTCGGTAACCTGTCCTGTCTCGGTTTCCATACCACCGTCATCCGTTTCTTGCCCGGCTACCGACTTGAGGATGCTCATGACAAGATCATGGGGCTGACTTCGACGGCGCGCATCTTCGCCATGCTGTCCGCCAGCACGCTGGCGCTGTGCGGTTTTGTCTTCCTGTATTTCTTTGGCGAGCGCATCGCCGCCTATTACCTCATTCCCGTCTCGCTTGCGCTTTTCACCCTGCCAATGGTCGCGCTTGGCGATGTGCTGAACGGCACCGCACGTGCCAATGGCTGGGCGATCTCGGCCCTCAGCCCCACCTATATCGTCCGCCCGGTGCTAATATTGCTGTTCATGCTGGTGGCGATCCTGCTGGGAGCCGAAAAAACCGCGACGACGGCGATGCTCACCGCCCTTCTCGCCACCTATGTCACCACGCTGTTCCACTTTGCCTTCCTCAACCGGCGGCTTAACCGCAATTTCCGCAGCGTTGCCCGCCGGGTCCATTTCGGTCACTGGATGAAATTCGCCTTTCCGGTTTTCCTGATCGACGGCATCGGTTTTCTGATGACCAATTCCGACGTGGTGATCGTCGGTCTTTATCTGCCGCCGGATCAGGTCGGCATTTATTTCGCAGCGGCAAAAACCATCGTGCTGATGCAATTCGTGTTTTTCTCCGTGCAGGCGGCGGCGGCCCCGCGTCTGGCCGCCCTGATTTCCGCCAATGACAGGCAGGGGCTCGCCGGTTTCGCCAGCCAGGCGGCGCGCTGGGCCTTCTGGCCGTCGCTTGCGGTCGGCAGTGTCGTGCTTCTGGCCGGCCCTTTCCTGCTGTCGTTATTCGGCCCCGGCTTCGTCCAGGGTTACGAGCTGATGTTCTTCCTCTTTGCCGGCTTCCTCGCAAAAGCGCTGATCGGGCCGGGGGAAACGCTGCTGAATATGGCCGGCAAACAAAAATTGTGCGTCGCTCTTTATATTATCATCTTTGGTTGCAACATTGCACTCAACATGGCGCTCATTCCAGTCTATGGTCTGGCGGGGGCTGCGGCAGCGGTCGCAATAGCCATGTGCATAGAAGCTGTGTTATTGCATGTTGCCATTCGCCGCACACTCGGGATCGTCCTTTTTGCCTTCAACGATCCCCGGGCGGGTCAAGACACTGGGAAGGCGGTGTAACGATAAGCATGTCCAGCGATCCAAAGAATCCGGATTTTCAGGACCCGCGCATCGCGGCGCTGATGGCGTCTGCGGAGCGTGACCGTCCCGTTGCGGACAGCAGCCGGCGCGTGGGCCGCGAAGGCCGCGAATTCTGCGTCTATCCCGGTCAGCTGGGTTACGACATGCAGGAGGAACTGGACTTCCTGTCCAACCGCGTCATGGAGGCGAACGTCTTCTTCACCGGCCGGCTGCTTGCGCCGGCCATGCCGCGTATCGACGACAAATCCGTGCGCTTCGCCCTCATCCGCGATGAAAACGGCGCCAGAAGCCGCATGCGCTTTCTCATGCCCTTTACCGTCGAAAAACCGGGTTTTTCCATCGGGCCTTCCATTCTGCGCGTCTGGGCCAATCCTTTCGGTCCGCTCGGCACACCGCTGGTCGATACCGAGGGTGCCGCCGAAACACTCGACAATCTTTTCGACGCGCTCTCCGATCGGGACATGCGCCTGCCGAATGTCCTTGTGCTGCCGGATGTGCGGCTGGAAGGGCCTTTTGCCCGCATGTTCAGGGCCATAGCCCTCAGCCGCAACCTGCCGCTGACGACCACGGGCAATTATCACCGGCCGATGCTGGAAAGCCTTCTGGACGGCGAGGCCTATCTGCGCAGTTCGCTTGCGCCGCATCATCTGCGCGAAATGCGCCGGCAGTGGCGGCAGCTCGAAAAGCTCGGGCCGGTCTCCTACACCGTGACCCGGCAGCCCAAGGACATACGTTACCGCATGGAGGAGTTCCTGGCGCTGGAGGCCAGCGGCTGGAAAGGCCGCAAGCGCACCGCGCTGGTCAATGACCGCTACCGCGCCGCCTTCGCCCGCGAAGCGATCACCAATCTGGCCGAGGCGGATGCCGTACGTATCCACACCATCGATCTCAACGGCAGCGCGATCGCATCCATGATCGTCTTCATGACGGCCGGCGAGGCCTATACGTGGAAAACAGCCTTTGACGAAACCTATGCGCAGTTTTCACCCGGCAAGTTGCTGGTGCAGAAACTGACCGACTGGCATCTCGACGACGCCAATATTCTGCGCAGCGACAGCTGTGCGGTGCCCGACCACCCGATCATGAGCCGCTTCTGGCGGGAACGGCAGGAAATGGGCACGTTGGTCGTCGGGCTGACACAGAACAGCGACCGTGACGTGCGGCAGGTTTCCACGCAGGTGGATATGTACCGCAACACCCGCAATCTCGCCCGCAGCCTGCGGCAGAAAATCCTGTCCTTCGGACGCAAGGGCAATTGATCCGAAGGACGCCAGGACGCCCTTCGGATGACTGTCATGGCCAGTCCGGCGTCAGCGTGAAGCCGTCCTGATCATCTTGCACAATTGCGTCAGTGCCGCATCATATCCGCCGCTCAGAATATCGGCGCAACGGCGGACGAGCCTGATCTGCTCGGTGCGCGACATGTCGTTATAGGCCTGAATGGCGTTGCGCATGGCCCCGGGCGACATCGTGCCCGGATTGCCGGGATTGGACGGGCTTCCCGGGCCTCCCGGATTTCCAGGAGTGCCGGTCGAGCCCGAACCGCCGATACCGACGCCGACACCAAGGCCTACGCCGCTCGAACCGCCCACATTGGCCCCGACATTGGCGTTGATCCCGCTGGAACCGCCAACCGAGGCATTAACGCCGGCGCTGACGCCGCTTGAGCCGCCGACGGATGTGTTGACATCCGCATTGACGCCATTGCTGCCACCAACGGACGCGTTGACATCCGCACCCAATCCGCCACCGCTTCTACCGCCAACGTCGGCACTTGCATTAACGCCACTGCTGCCGCCAACGGAGGCATCGACACCGAGGCCGCCGCTGCCATTACCACCCACACTGGCATTGACCCCGTTTTCGCCGCCGATCCCGATATCCAGCGCATGTGCGTTGATCGGCAGAATCAGGCAGGCAGACAATAATAAATTGCGAGAAAGCGCCCTCATAATTTCCTCCCTATGAGTTTTGGCTTTTCCCGCCCCGCGTGGAGACCCACACGCGCATTGTAATTTCAATTAGCAATTGCGTACACACTAATTTATTAGAGATATCTAAAATTATCAAAATAGTTCAACCGAAAGTGTATCATTGTGGGACAGGCGCGGGTGACTGAGCCACCCACGCCTCCTCATCCTAGCCGCCGAAACGATCGATAACCGTCGCGAGATCAACGTGGCCCTTGCAGGCGCCATTGCCTTGAGCCTGTTCACCACGCTCCAGAGCCATCGCGTAAACAATGGCAGGGTCAGCCTCGAGACGCTTGCGCAGGGCGGCAAGCCTGGGCCACCGGCTGGCGTCAGCCACATCATGAATATCCAGCCACCGGGCGACACCGGCCAGAATTCCGTCCGCAAGGCTCGGTCGATCACCGATCGCGAACCGTGTGTCGCCAAGCATTTCCTCAACTCGGTCGTGCCGGTTGATGACCGCAGCCATGCCGAACTCCCGAAGAGCCGATTGCAGCGGAGGGTTCGGAGGAGCCATCTCCAGCGCAACCCACAAAGGGGCGAATGCGCCGGTGAAGCCCGTGTTTATGAACGCCATGAGCTGGTGCATGAGGTCGGCTTCACGCGACTGGGAATCGAAGCTGATGCGCCGGGCGGTGTCACGCGCCTCCAGCCAGGCAGCGATCGCCATCGTCTCGGTCAAAACCTCACCCCTGTCCGTGACGAGGACCGGGGTTTCGACCCGCCGGTTGATCCGGGTGTAAGATTGCTCCCGCATCTCGCCGAGCATATCCACCCGGCAAAGCCTGTATGGTTTGCCAAGCCATTCGAGCGCTGCGACAAGCCCCATCGAGCTTCCCGCCGGGAAGCCATAAAGTAAAATCGGTTCCATAGTTCATACTCTCAGTTTTCAAGGATGCTGCGCAGCGGGTTGAACTTATCGCCAGACGGCGCCAAGTAAATTACGAACCTTTTTGTAACCACGAGACGCCAATGAAAGACCTTGTATCCCGCTGCCCGATCGAGGAGGTCATGCAGGTGCTGAGTGGCCGCTGGCCGACGCTCCTGCTCTATTATCTGAAGGATGGCACAAAGCGCTTCAGCGATTTGCGCAGGGACAATCCCGCCATCTCGCACAAGATGCTTGCTCTGGAGTTGCGCAAACTGGAAGACGCCGGCATCGTTCACCGGACAGAGTTTCAGGGTTACCCGTTGCGGGTGGAATATGACCTGACGCCTGCCGGCAACAGTCTCGTCCCCCTGATCGATGCACTCGGCGACTGGTGGGAGATGACTGGCTCCACGCCCGAAGATGACAGCAGGCTCGCCCTCGCCTCACCGCACGGCTAAGCACGGCGGGATCACCGATGTCCCAGCAAACGGCCATGGTGATTTCGCCCGGTCAGGCGCGCAGACATTGCCGTCCCACAAGCCAAATTTCGAGCTTTTGGGGTTGCACGCATGGTCTTGCACGTGATAGACGCCGTGGCATTACCACCGTTGCCCCAATGGCGGAATTGGTAGACGCGCCGCACTCAAAATGCGGTTCCGAAAGGAGTGCTGGTTCGATCCCGGCTTGGGGTACCATTTCCAAAACCGCATCGACCTTCCTCGTGTCATCCGAGGCTTTCCAGAGCGCCATTGATGTCAGGCATGGCCGCGCGCAAGCTCACGAAAGCTTGCGCATCCGCCTCCATTTCTTACCAGGCTTTCATTTGCCAGATGCAAAGGACTGGATTAGACGAATCCCGTAACATCCACTGACACCGGCGACTTAATTTCGCCATCACGCCCGCCTTTTTGAAAGCCCGTTCGGGATATCTGCTTCTTCGCGAAGTTTGGGGAAATCTACATGGCCAATGCGACCACTGCCGATAACAGCCGCACGCTTGCCGCTCTTGCGGTAACGGCGGGAATGATCCTCACCGTCGGCTCCGCCCTCGGTTTCCAGCATATTGGCGGTTACACGCCCTGCGCCCTGTGCCTTTTGCAGCGCGATCCCTATTATTACGCCATTCCGCTGGGCATATTGGCCATTGCGACCAGCATCTTCAAACTGCCGGTTCAGATCACGCGGCTGCTTCTTGCCCTCATTGGCGTTGCGATGCTGATCGGCGCCGGGCTCGGCGTCTATCACGCCGGCGTGGAATGGGGGTTCTGGGAAGGTCCGATCACCTGCGCCACCGGCGCGCCTTCCATCACCACCAATGCCGGCGATCTCCTGGGCAATCTCAATGCCATCAAGGCACCGTCCTGCAATGACGCCGCCCTTCGGGTGCTTGGCCTTTCCTTCGCAGGCTGGAACGTCATCGCAAGCATTGCACTTGCGGCCATCGCCTTTTTTGGCGCGAGCCGTAAAAGCCGGTAAGCGGAAAACCACGTTGCAGTCCTGAATGATCAGGGCTGCAGCTCGGTGTCCCAGTAAAGATAATCCATCCAGCTTTCGTGCAGATAGTTGGGCGGGAACAACCGTCCGTTATTGTGCAGATCCTGAACCGTCGGCTGGAAGGGCTTCTGTGCCGGGAACATGCCCGCCTGCCTGGGAAGCTTGCTGCCTTTTTTGAGGTTGCAGGGCGAGCACGCCGCCACGACATTGTGCCATGTGGTTTCACCGCCATGCGCGCGCGGAACCACGTGGTCGAAGGTCAGATCGTCCCGCGAGCCGCAATACTGGCATTCGAACTTGTCCCGAAGGAAAACGTTGAAGCGGGTAAAGGCGGGATTGCGGGTGGGCTGCACATAGGTCTTGAGGCTGACGACGCTCGGCAGCCGCATGGAAAAGCTGGGGGACGACACCGCGTGATCATACTCTGCGATGATGTTCACACGGTCTAGAAAGACAGCCTTGATCGCGTCCTGCCAGGACCATAACGACAAGGGATAATAACTCAGTGGCCTATAGTCTGCGTTCAGAACGAGCGCCGGCAGGGCCTGTGGTGAAACTGCAATCGTCAAGGGCTTCTCCTGAGCGATTCGGCATCTGCACTTGTATATTAGGTCCGTTGTTACAGGATTGTGAAGCCTATAAATGCAGCGGATAAGAGCTTAATTTTTCGGCGGGAAAAAGGCCCTTTTATGTTCCGGACGCGTGGGAGAAAGACAAACCACCGGCCGTCGCATGGCGGCGGCATTGCCGGTGATTCGCGCACGGTCGGTCGGGAAAACGGACTCACGCTCGTTACGCCATCGATGATATGATAGCCGCGCTGACGGGAGAGCATTTTCTCCCGATCGGAACGCACATTGATCGCCCCCCGGCGGGAGGAATGCGCATGGTCTCGCACAGGCATCTGTCGAAAGCTCTGCGGGCTTGTCTGGTGACGGGTCTGCTTGCCGCTGCGACAAGTCTGGCCGTGCCGGCCCATGCGCAGCAATATCAGAATTTCGAAGTCACGCCGGACGGACGCGGCGGTGCGCAGGGCACAATCGGCGGGCGCAATTTCGAAATCGAACGCAATTATGATCGTCCGCCGGCAAGCCGCCGCTCCTCATCCGATACACGGCGCGAATTCAGAAGCACCGCGCCGCGGCAGACATGCCTTGTCGACGCCGAGGGCAGAACCCGCTGTAACTGACGCCATGCCCCCATGATGCCGGCTTTGCCGGACGGCAACAAAATTCGATTTCACTAAAAAGCAATCTATCGACTTAAACGGCCTGCAACAAAGGGCCGTTATGTTCAGGCACAGGGAAAACAACTGTGCAGGGGCAGAGACATGGCGAAGGAAAAAAGCCGTCTGGTCAAGACTTTGGCAGTCGCCGTCGGCATGGCGGCAAGCATCGCGACAACGGCACCGGCTGTCCAGCTTGGGGGCCTTGCCAAGAACCCGACCATATCACGGCCCGGCCAGTTCATGACAACGAGCCGTCCGACCATCGCGCCCATCGCCTTCGCAAAATTCTGCGACAACGCCGCCGACCAGTGCGTCCGGATCGGCGATCGCGACACGGTCGAGCTGACGAAACAGAAGCGCACGGAGCTCCAGCGCATCAATGCGGAAATCAATACGGCAATCGTCTATATCAGCGAAACGGCCGGAGAGGACGAGTGGAAGCTGAACCCGGCAAGCGGTGACTGCGACGACTACGCGGTGACCAAGCGGCAGCGCCTTTTGCGGGCCGGCTGGCCATCGGGCGCGCTGCGCATCGCCACAGCCCGCACCCCGAACGGTATCGGCCATGCGGTTCTGGTTGTCAGCACGACACAGGGTGATCTGGTGCTGGACAACCGCACCAATGTCGTCAAGCCGTGGAAAGCTGTCGATCTGAAATGGATCAAGATACAGTCGCACGAAAACCCGCGCGTCTGGCTCAAGCTTTAGAACGTCTGCCGCCAGAACCGCGCGTCCCATCCTTTCGCAACGCCGGACGGCCGTTCGATCCGCGATTTATGGCATCGTATCTTTCGAATGTGAAAGAGGATATTCTACCCTCAATTGCGACCCTGTCAGCGACAAAAGACACCGCTGACAGCGCATCTTGCCGGAGTGCTGGCGGATATCGGACCGTCCGGTCGTCCCTGCCCAGGAGGGCGATGCGGTGTCCGCATTCAACGGCCTTGACCTTGTATCGGAGAGACAGTATCGGCAGCTATGCCCAAGGTGCTCAACTGGATTCGCGGTCGTAGACAGCCAGCCCCCCGCGACGACCGGAGGCGCCGCAGGTTGGACCTTGGCGACAAGCCCGCCTCCTTTCCGATCTATGCCATTGGCGACGTGCATGGTTGCCTCGATCTGCTTTTGCAGGCGGAACGGAAAATCCTGGCGGATCTGGCGCCCGACCCTTCCCCCGCCCTGGTCGTTCTTGTTGGTGATTATGTCGATCGCGGGCCGGATTCCTGCGGTGTCCTTGAGCATCTTCTGCAGCCGCCCCCGGCGCCGCTGCGCCGTATCGCACTTTGCGGCAATCACGAGCAGCTGTTCAGCGACTTTCTCGAAAATCCGCAGGGCAACATGCACTGGCTGGATTTCGGTGGCCGCCAGACGCTTTTGTCCTATGGCGTCGATATCGACTATTTCATGCATAAGGGCCGCCTGCGGCTGCAGCCTTTCCGGGATGCGCTGATCGGTGCGATCCCGCAGGCCCACCGCCAGCTTTTATCCAGCCTGCCGATCTATGCCCGCATCGGACCCTATATCTTCGTGCACGCCGGTTTGCGGCCGGGACGTTCGCTGGATGCGCAGACCGACGAAGACATGTTATGGATCAGGGAACCGTTCCTGTCGCAGGGAGCAGGGCTGGATTTCCTTGTCATCCATGGCCATACACCGGTGACGGAACCACAGACCGGGCCGCAGCGGATCGGCATCGACACCGGGGCTTTCACGACGGGCAGACTCACAATCCTGAAGCTTTCCAATGCCGGTTTGCAGCTGATTGTCTGACGGCTGAAACAGTCACAAGGTTGCACCTGATCGGCCCGGCACAGGGTGAAATTGCAGCGTGGAGGCTTACGGTTTCAAACCCGTCTTGCGAAAAACACAGTGGTCGCGACGCCATGGCAAGCTCGGGTGGGCTCGACTATTTGCCATTCAGAATGCCCTCGAGAACCATCATCTGCTGACGGTTCCATTCAAGAGCGTCTTCAAACGCCCTGTTTCCCAGTTCCTGTCGCAGACCCTTCCCGGAGGTGAGGCGCAGGATGGCTTCGGCAAAGGCCTGGTGATCCCCATCCTCGATAACGACGACACCGTTGCGATACCGCTCCGAAAGCCCCCGCACGCCGGTACGGCTGCTGACAGTCGGAATACCGGCAGCCAGAGCATCGAGCAGTTTGATATTGATACCGGTGCCAAGCGTGATGGGATTGATAGACAGCGGCGCGCGCGAAAAGGCATCTTTCAGATCATCCACGCGGCCGAGCTTGATAACCCCTTCCCTGTCCTCGATCTTGCCGCAGATGCTGCCTGCCAGAACCAGATGAACATCCGGACGCCTCGCCCGCACCAGCGGCAGGACATTCTGCAGGAACCCATTCAGGGAAATGATATTCGCGTCATTACCGGAACCGAGAAACAGAAAATCGCTCGGCGAGAAATCTTCCACCCGCGCATGAAGATCGAGAATATGACTGACGGTCGCGACGGCAGGTGACTCCCCGCCCAGCCGCTGCCTGAATGCCTGTTCCTCTTCCTCCTGTATGGCGACGACCACATCCGCCCGGCGGAAGGCTTTGCATTCCACCCGCGGAGGCACCGAGAACCAGTATCCATATTTGTTGGCGGTCTTCACGAACGCCTTATGGCGATCGGCGAAGGAATCATGGGTATCGAGAATCCGCAGCACATTTTCCGGCAACCCCAGGAAGGCCCTTGAATGAAAGGCATATTCGACAATGACCGCGTCGATCCCTTCCCGACGCTGAATATCCCGCACATCCCGGCCGATTTCCGGGTAATAAAACTCATCGAGGTAATTATAGAAACCGCTGTCGTGACCGAGAAGCCGGTGAACCTTGCGAATGGCCCGAAACGCGGTGAAACCAGCTTCAAGAGCCATATCCTGAACGAGCCGAGATTTAAAACTGCCCCTCTGCCGGGAAATGAAATGCACGCATCCGGTCCCGAATTCAGCCTCATGCACGGCTGAATCGAAGTCGGTCGCAATCGGCGTATCGGCATAGACGAAATGTACCTCGTGCCCAAGGCTTCGGACAGCCCGCGTCAGCTGCAATATACGGCTGCGATTGCCTTCGGTCGCGGGAACGGCGGGAATGGCTGAGACGAAAGCGACTTTCATGAGATCGACTGGTTCCGCTCCGGAAAGGCCTCGAATATCTGAAAATTGCTCTTCGACAGGCCAAGAACTTCCGGCAGTTTCCGTTGCACCTGCGCGCGAAGTTCATCCGCATTATCGACAAATTCCATCAGTGCTGTCCTGATCCCCTCATCCGTATAGAAGGCGGAAGGAGAGAGCAGATCAGAGGAAGACAGGGCAAAGTGCTGATATAGCCCTTCGAACTTGCCCTGGTAAGCAATGCATATGACCGGCACGCCCTTGCCAAGCCCCGCTATAGCAAGATGCATTCTGCCGCTGACAATGCCGTCGAGCTGACCCGCGACCCCCTTGAGAACGGGAGCCGACCACTCACCCTCCAGATATCGCACCCGATCGTCGAGCGAGGGAGGCAGCAGCTCCGCAATGGCCCGAAGGCAGGACTGGTCACCAAACCCGTCCCGATAGTCATGCGGAATAAGCAGCCAGCAGACCGGTCGCGCGTCGGCCACAAACCGCAGCGCCTCCGCCCCGCGCTGGATGATCGTCTCGATCTGACTGCGATCCGCATTCTTGAACAGCATGGGATGCAGGTTAAAACCCATCACCCTGTATCCCTCGGCGCGCTTCCGCGCGATCCAGGAACTGGTATCCGCATCGGCCTCCGACGCAGCGAGACTGAAGGCTGAATCGGCAACCAGCGTCGCGTTCGTCTTCGCGAAGGATTTCAGGCGGCCGAGGGAAACCGGATCGCGCACATTGATCGAGACGCCGGAATGAAGCGCGCTGTAAAACATCGACAGAGAGGGATGCGGCGCCTCGTTGAAACTGAAGCCGAGGATGACATTTTTTATGCCGGCCGCGGCGGCGAGATCGGCACTCGCCAGAAGTTTGGCACTGACCAATGGATGGTAATATCCATCCATGACGTCAGCACCGATCACCACGACGCAATCATATCGCCTTGCCTCGAACTGGTTGCAAAGTACCCCGATGAAGTCGGCGTTTCCGAAGAGGTCAACGGGATTGAAACCTCGCTGCCGAACCAGACCGGCAGCATCTGCGCCCTCAAGCAGGACATCGATCTCGACAGCGGGATTTCGCGCGCGGGCCTGTTGCACGGTCGCCGTGATCATGGCGTCATCGCCGATGGAGCCGAAGACCGAAAAGGGGTCGCAGGCGACGATCAAGATCCGGTTGATGTGCTCTCCACCGGCCAAGGGTTTGATCCGGCGTTTCTGCTCTTGCAGCACATCGAAAAAACGGCGAATCGCGACTTCTTCATTGCGGCGTTCGTTGAACTTCACCCATTCGCGATGAAGCGGCGCGGGGAGTATTTTTTTGACGAGCTTACGCATTCGCTTCCTTCCGTGAGCGCATCTTGCTCATGACGAAAAGCAGAGCCGATCGGGCCTGCCTTCGCGCAAGCAGCGCCATGAGCGAAAAATAAATGACGACAAAGGCGGAACCGAGCATGAGGCCGGACATGAAATCGCCAAGGGCCAGGCTGGCGACTTCAGGGCGCATCCACTGAACCAGAAAAAAGCCCAGACCGCTGCTGGCGAAACTCGGCAAAAGCAGAAAAATTATTCGCAGCAACGGGACATCGAGTTCCCGCGAGACAAAAAAGAAGGTGAAGGGTGTGGAGGCAAGCTGCCCCAGAACATAAACGATCACGAGTTCACTGATACTGTCTGTCGGTATCAAGAGGATCATCAGGATCGTCGAAACCGACTTGACGGTACCTGCGATCAACACCTTGTTTGGCTGGCCGCGCGCGGAGAGGAACGGACCATTCTGAAACTGCACGCATTGCAGGGCGCCAAGAAGAAGCAGGGGCCGCGCGATCTCATCCGCCCCTTGCCATTGCGCCCCGAACAGGACGCGGCAAATCTCCGGCGCCAAAGCGGCAAAAAGCACGAAGGCCGGGGTGGAGACGATGGCCGATATCACGATCAACTGCTTGTAAAGTTCCGCCATGCGCTCGCGCTCATGCGATACGCGGGAAAGCACCGTCAGCGAGACATCATACAGGGCCGACTGAAGCAATTGCATGAGAAGCTGATAGAGCCTGCTGCCAACGGTGTAGAGCCCGAAGACCGCCACGCCATAACGCCCCAGAATGATGAAGTCGATCAGGCGCGTCGACCCGAATTCCACGATGCGCAAGCCGAGCGCCGAGGAGCCAAAACGAAGCAGTTCAACAAGGCTGCCGGGCCTCAGTGTGGTGCCCGGAAGCCAGTGGGGTTTTCGCCAAAGCCAGATCAGCGTGACGATCGTTGCAACATAGGTCTGAACGACAAGGCTCCAGACACCCAGTCCCATGATGGCGAAAGCGATCGCCACACCACCGCCGATGATATTCGAAATGAAGGTTCTGATGGCCAGCGGCTTGAAGGCGAGTGCGCGCCGATAATTCACCTCCTGAAAAAGCGACGCGGTATTCAACGGCAGCAGGATGCATATCGCCACGATGATCGGCGCCAGCCCATCAACCTCGAACCAGCTTTCCAGCTCGGACGAAAACACGCAAACGGCAGTGGCCAGAAGGGTCGCAACCGCCACCGAAACATAAAATGGCAGATTGATGTCGCTCGGCTCCAGATTGCGCTTCTGGACAATCGCATCCGCAAATCCGAATTCCGACAGCATCTGGATCAGCATCAGGACCAGTCCGGCCGCGGCGACCATGCCGTAATCGGTAGGGCTGAGGAAACGGGCGAGAACGATGAAGAGAACGGAGGTGAAAAGTTTCCCTCCCCAGTTCTGGATGATGGACCAGAACACGCCTCTCACGGCTGCGGAGCCTATTGAATTTGTATCTGCCATCCGTCCGATATGGCTTTCCACCATAAGCTTTTCCCTTCGAAGAAAACTTGCCACAGCAGATTAATTTCGCGACTAGGATGCACGTAAGGTCCGGTTCTGGGCGCCTTTCGCCAGCACGTCTTCGTAGAGCTTCACATAATTTTCGCCGACCCGCCGGGAGGTGGATTCCTCGACGATGTTTCCGAAATCGGCCTCCGTCGGCAATTGCTCACGCGACAATGTCAGCACCCGGCGGATGCGGGCGGCGAGATCGGTGGCGTTGCCCGGTTCGAACAGCCAGTCGTAATTGGTCTCGCCGATCAGTTCGGGAATGCCGCCCGAGGCCGCGCCGATGACCGGAACACCCATCGCATAGGCCTCATAGATCGTACGTGGCGAAGGTTCGGCCCAGAAAGAGGGCACGATCAGAACGTCGATCTCCTCGAAAAACTCCTTCGGCTTCGCCCAGCCGATGAACTCGATCGGCAGATCGCCCGCCTGTGCCTTGAAGCGTTCGATGGAATCGTCCATCGCCTGGCCGGCGACCAGACAGCGCCAGTTGCCATGGCCGATTTGCCTGAAGGCGTCGACCATGTTGCCAACGCCCTTTTCCGTATTGATGCGGCCGATATAACCGAAGGTCAGCGGCCGCCCGCTCCGGTCTATCCGCCGGCGGGCGACCGGATCGCCATCCGGAACGGTGCAGGAATAAAAGATGACGCGGCGCAGGCTTTCCGGAATATGATGGAAGAGCCCGTGATTGACATGCGTCCTGAGGATTTCCGTTCCGACGCTTGCGACCGCACCAATATAACGCTGGGTGAACTTCTTGGTGAAATTCACCACCTGACAGCCGAGATGGATATGCTCACAGGGCTTGCCGCCCTTGAACATGGCGGCGTTGCCGCACAGGAGATCATATTCGCAGATCGTATGGACGATCGGAATGCCGCGCCTGTGCGCCGCCCGCCAGACCAGCGTGGTCACGTCCAGCAGTGAATGGGTGTTGAGAACATCCGGCCTGAAATCATCAAGAACGGCTTCGAACTGCTTCTCGACGTTGAAATTCCATTGCTGCCTGATCTTCTGCATGCGCCGTTGCTGCGGCGTATATTGCGGCCAGTCCTCAAGCCAGAAGTCATTATTGTGGAACATGCGGTAAACGCTGACGCCATTGCGCACCGTCTTCTGCTCCGCCTGCCGTTCAATGCAGGCGGCGCCGACCGTATGCCCCATGGAAACGAGTTCCTCGGCAAGATGCTCGACCGACCGTTCACATCCCCCGACAATATGCGGCGGATAAAGACTGCTCAAATGGAGAATTCGCATGCGGATACGCTCTATTTTCCTTAATCGAAAATTTATGACTTCCGCTCTGGCCATGCCGCTCTCCCGAACTGCCGGGAGAAAGTGAGGCATTTGCAAAAAAATACAAAAGCCGGGGCGGAACTAACATTTGAAAATATGAATAACCAAAAATCCGCTTTCAAAAAGCACTGGAATTGATGGCATTTCAAGTGATTTTTTTCGCGGCGCGACAAAAGCCATTCCGTGTTGCGAAAAGAACCGGTCCCGTGTTAGGCTTCCACACATATGAAATACCCTCACCGATGCGGTCGTTTATCCGGCGCGGGTCAGCACCATTGCGTTATATTTTTATTTCGGAAACATTGATTTGAAGGCGTGCGAAATGCCGCGAAGCTCCCGGGACATTGTGATCATTCGATATTGAGAGGCGTCGCCGGTATTTGACCGGCTCCCTCCAGATCATGCCGGCGCCCCGCACTTTCGTCATGATTGTCAGGAGACGCAGATGAACGGAAAACGACCGGTCACCATGGGCCGCCTGACGCGCCGCAACCTGCTTTCGGCCGCGCCTTTCGCATTGGCTGCCGCCGGCGGCCTTTATCCTGCATCCGGGCGAGCCCAGTCCGTTTTTTCCGCCGATACCGAAACCTTTCTGGACAGTGTCGGCGTGTGCGGCCATTTCGCCCGCCCCACGGGCATTTATCCCGAAGCCTTCGAACGCATACTGCCGGAACTTGAGGCACTGGGCGTGCGCCATCTGCGCGATGAGGGGCTGATCACCGCGAGAGACAACCGCGACAGCCCCGCCTTTCGCCGCCTGCGCCGGATTGTGGCAGCCGGCCTTCGCCTCACCATCATCTGTTATGACGACCTCAATCCCTATGTCTCCACTCCGCTCGACAGGATCGCCGATTTCCACAGCTGGTGCGACGACGGCATCGTTGTCCTGGAAGGCAGCAATGAACCGACGTTGACGAAGGATCCCGTCAATGCGCCGGGCATTTCTGCACGGCATCAAACGGCACTGCACGAGATGATCCGCTCGACCCCCGAGCTGAGCGCCATCCCGCTTGCCGCACCGAGTTATGTCCTGACGAACAGGGAGCTGGCGCCTGATCTGCAAGCCATCAGCGACTACGGCAATATTCACCCCTATGCCGGAATGGAGCATCCCGAAACGACCGGACCGGGGGCCCTTTCCAGATCCGTCGCCGCCTCGACGCATATAGCAGCCGGACGGCCGGTGCTTGCCACGGAAATCGGCTATCATACCTCGATGGAACCGAAGACCTTCCATTTCCCCGTTACCGAGGGCATCAAGGCGCGCTACATGCCCCGTGCGCTTTTGTGGTGTTTCATCAGCGGCATCCGCCGGGCCTATATTTACGAAATGGTTTCGAGCTACGCACAGGACAATACGAACCCGGAATCGTCCTTTGGACTGCTGCGCCACGATCTGAGCCGTACCCCCGCTTTCGAGGCGGTGCGCGCCCTTCTTTCGCTTTGCAAGGCAACGCGGCCAGGCGGCCCGGCGGAACGGCGCCTCGATTTTTCCGGGAGCGATTCCGAACGGGTGACGTTGCAGCTGAAAAGACCGGACGGCGCGCTGCTTGTACCGGTTTGGCTTGGTATCCGGGGCTGGCAATGGCCGGCGCGGATCGAAAATCCGCCAGTCGAACGGCTGGCAGCTTTTGCAGTAACCGGGCCTCATACCAACATCATTGCACACCGCTTCGGTGACGACGGTTCCGTGAGCCAGCAGGTGATCCCCCGGCAAGATGACCAATACCGGCTTTCCGTCAGCGACCAGCTCACGGTTCTGGAGATATTCTGATGAAGAAACGGAAAATTTTGCCCTCGAAAATCTACATATATCAACAGTATAATTTGTGATATATTATTCTTAACAGACAATATATTTTCGCTAAATCGGACGAAAACATAGTGTATTTCTTTTTTATAGATGATAACGATGCAAAAAATTACGAATGAGCCCGGCGTTAGGGCACAACGCCTCGATATTATTCAGGTGATGCGTGCCGTGGCGGCAGCCATGGTCGTTGCCTTGCACGCCAATATCAACTGGGAATTCACATTCTTCCCGCTTCATGCGCTGAGGCTCGGCGCCGGCGTGGACCTGTTTTTTGTCATTTCCGGTTTCGTCATCGTTTATGCTTCCCGGCCGTATTTTGCGGCCCGCGGCGGACGCTCGGCGTTTCTCTTGCGCCGGCTTCTGCGCATTGTTCCTCTCTACTGGTTCGTGCTGACGCTGCGGGTTATTGCGCTGGCCGGGGCCGCTTTTCTCGGCGTAAAGGCATTTCCGCCACTCCAGGCAATCCTGACGTCCTATCTTTTCATTCCCTATGACGCCATGGGATATGGCGACGCCTATCCGTTTCCCATTGTCGATCTCGGCTGGACACTGAACTACGAGATGTTTTTTTATGCCGTCTTCGCGGCTTTCATCTTTCTGCCGCTCGAACGCGCCGTTCTGGCGACGGCAAGTGTGCTGTTCGTTGCCGTCCTGTCAGGCCCGGTCTTCAATCTTCCCCTGCCGTTCAGCTTCTGGCTTCAGCCGATCATTCTGGAATTCGTTGCCGGAATGGTGCTCGCTGTTCTCTTTTTGCGTGGCGTGCGCATCTCCCCGCTGATCGGCGCTGGAATGGCTCTTTGCGGCCTCGCCGTCTGGACGTTTCTGGAACTCTACATGTTCGGGGCGCCTTGCGGTCCGGGCTGTTATTCCTTTCCCCGACTGCTCGTTTTTGGCGGTGGCGCCATTCTTCTCATGGCCGCCGCCACCCTGACACGGGGCATCGCCCTGCCTCGTTTCGCGCAACCGCTTGCGGCGCTCGGGGATTCCTCCTACGCGCTCTACCTGCTGCATCCCTTCATTTTTCTGGGCTTCAAGGCTGTCTTGGGCGGCTTCACGCTCCCGCAGGGCTGGAGCAGTCTCGCCTTTCTCGTCGTCGTCGCCAGCACCGTTGCCATAGCGCATGCATTTCACATTTTTATCGAAATGCCTGCAAACGCATGGCTTCGTGATCGCCTGATAACACCCCGGCGAAAAGTCGCGACGTCCTGACGCCAGGGCAAAAATCCGGGCGCTGGCCGTTAAGGATAGGGAGAAGTTCAAATCCGCAGCCTATTTTAACACTTGAACCTTTGCTTGGGCTGTGCGATTTAAAAGAAAATTTTAAGATGTTGGATAACCATGTTCGACATCAATTGTACTTAAATTCGTATTTTAAAAATTTGGAGAGTTGTGATGTCCCGCCTTCGTAATGGCTCGACGCTCACTGGTGCAATCTTGATGACCAGTGTGGTTCTTTTTTCCGCAGCGGCCAATGCCCAGAATGTTGAAACAGCGCCGGCCCAGACGCCAGCGGCAGAGAGTGCAGCTGCAAGTGCGCCCGTGAAGGCTGCGGATGAAACCACCGCCGCATTTCTCGCTCGCGTCCACGGCACCAATCCCGATATGGTGACGCTTTCCGCCGCGGAACTGTTCAAGCAGTCGCCAACGCAGGGAACGGTTGGCGATCTGATCACCATCGCATCCAGCACCGATGCGGCCGCCGCCGATCTCACCGCGAAGGTGACGAACGGTTTTCCGGTCATCGCCGTTTCCACCAGCGCGGCGCAATTTTCCGAACAGCTTTCCGCACTGGTTCTGAGTGATTCCAGCCAGCTGCCCGCCATCGTCGCGCTCGCTCAAAAGGTCGCGAACAAGGACTTCTCCGAAGTTGTCGGCGAAGGTCTGGCGCTTGCCTATTCCACGGCGATGCAGAGGGGCAATTCGATATTGGCAGCCGCCATTCAGCTGCAGACCAAGGGCACGGGCGTACCTTCCGACCTTCTTATCGCCTTCAGCGAAAACATCGAGGGAACGGCGGCTGGTCCGGCGGCTCCTGCAGCTGCGGCCGCCGCCGCATCGCCGATCGGCGGCGCAGGGTCCACACCGGCCAGCGCAAACAGCATCGGTGGCTCGGGGACAGGCGGCCTGGCGGATGGCGGTACGGTACAAGCAGGTGGTTCTGGCGCCCCGGCTGGCCGTGGCAGATCGCTTTCAACCGGCAGCACCAGCACCGTGACAAGCACAAGCCCCGTTTGAACCTGATGTCATCGCCCTTCCACACAGGAACGGCGATCACTTGTCTTACAATGCAACCGAGACTTGGCGGGCTCTTTGCACGCCGAAAAGAGCGAGGCTGACAGTTGTTGCAAAGACACGATCCCCTGACGATGGCCGATATCGATAAAAACGCCTTCGCGGCCGATTTTATCGATATCGACGCCGCTCTTGCGACGATCCGCCGACAATGGCGTATCGTCCTTGCAACCATCGCCATCGCCGGGACAATCGGGCTCGCCTATGCCGCGACCGCTGTTCCCATCTATTCGGCCACGGCGACCCTGCTGATCGACCGCAACAACAGCCAGGTCGTTGAGCAGCTTTCGACGATTGGCGGTGTCATAGAAGATGAGGCGTCCATTCTCAGCCAGGTCGAGGTCCTGCAATCGGAAACCATCGGGCTTGCCGTCGTCGACAATCTCAACCTGACGGAAAACCAGGAATTCAGGGCCACGCGCGCATCGCTTCTAAGTTCGATGCTGGGCACGGTCCGCTCGCTGGTCAATGTCTCGCAATGGTTTTCGCCCGCAAAGGAAGCCGTTGTCGATGACGGGACGCTGAAGAGAGCGCTGTCGGACCGCCTGTTGCAGGGACTCTCCGTCAAGCGCATCGGCCGCACCTACGCGCTGGAGCTGACCTATAATTCCACCTCGCCTGCTCTCGCCGCCCAGATCGTCAACGCCGTGGCGGCCGCCTATCTGGTCGACAAGCTGAACTCCAAATACGAGGCGACAAAACGCGCCAGCGACTGGCTATCCGATCGCATCGCCGAACTGCGGCAAAGGGCGCTCGATACCGATCTGGCCGTGCAGAAATTTCGCGCCGAACATAATCTGATCGAGACCGGCAATAACGGTCTGCTTTCCGACCAGCAGCTGGCGGAACTCAACAGTGCACAGATCCTGGCACAATCCGAGACCGCCAGAGCGCGCGCGCGCGTGCAGCGTATCGAACACATCCTCGCCACCGACGATGTTGATGCGGTGGTGACCGATATTCTCGACAGTTCCGTCGCAAATGACCTGCGCAAGAAATACCTCGAATCCTCCAAGATCGAGGCCGAGATCACCGGCCGGCTTGGCAAGAACCACGTCCAGGCCGTGCGGCTGCGCAATGAAATGCAGGAATATCGCCGGTTGATGTTCCAGGAAGTCAGCCGCATCGCGCAAAGTTACAAAAGCGATCTGGAGGTCGCCGAGGCGCGGGAAAGAACGCTCGAGGCAAGCGTCGCCAAGGCCACCACTGTCAGCAATTCGGCCAGCCAGACACAGGTGCAGCTTCGTGAATTGCAGCGCGAGGCGGAAACCTACAAGAACATGTATCAAACCTTCCTGCAGCGTTATCAGGAAGCGATGCAGCAGCAATCCTTCCCCGTGACGGAAGCACGCGTGATTTCCAAGGCGATTCCGCCAAAAATCCCCAGCAAGCCGAACAAACCGATGCTTCTGGCGCTATTCATGATCATGGGCGCCGCAGCCGGCGGTGGCATCGCCATGTTCCGCGAGTTCCGTGACCGTTTCTTCCGTACCGGAGAACAGGTTCGCGATGTGCTCGGACTGGAGTTTCTCGGCAATACCCCGCTCATTCCGAACAAGCCGGTCGAGGAAATTCTCCCCAAGGCACAGGAAAGCGGTCCGACGGCCACCCGCCCGTCCGGCGTTGCCCGCTACGCCGTCGATCACCCGTTGTCCTCCTTTGCCGAAACGCTGCGCAGCACACGGCTTGCGCTCGATCTCGGCATTCCCGCCAAAAGCGGCGCGCGGGTGGTGGGTGTGGTATCGGCCTTGCCAAGCGAGGGAAAATCCACCATCTCCATCAATCTGGCACAGCTTCTGGCCGGACAGGGCGCACGGGTTTTGTTGCTGGATGCGGATATCCGCAATCCGGGCGCCACGCGCGCCCTGGGTCGTCATGCCGGAGAGGGTCTGCTCGAAGTGCTGCTCGAAGGCCGCAATGTGCGGGATGTCCTCCTGCACGATGAAAAGACAGGGCTCGCTTTCCTGCCCACCGTCGTCAAGCAGCGTGTGCCGCATTCCTCCGAGCTCCTGACATCGCCACAGATGCACAAATTGCTGGCCGAAGCGAGCGGCGTCTTCGATTATATAATCGTCGACCTGCCACCGCTCGGCCCGGTGGTCGATGCCCGGGCGATGGCAAGCCGGATCGACGGTTTCGTTTTTGTGACCGAGTGGGGTAAAACCGCCCGCAGGGCGGTCCGCAACACCATCGAAAATGAAGTCCATATCCGCAAAAAATGCCTTGGCGTCATTCTCAACAAGGTGGATACGGAAAAGCTGAAACTTTACCGGGCCTACGGCTCAAGCGAATATTATTATTCACGTTACACGCGCTATTATCATGACTAGCCGGGGCGATGTGACGCTGCTGCACAAAGTCCTCGCGGCCCTGCCGGTTCTCGTCATTTCCGCATTTGTTTTATCCATCGCGGCGCAGGCATTTTCCGAAACCCGGCGTTTTTCCGACATCGTTGCGATGGCGAGAATTGCCGACGACAAAGCCGGTCTGGCACCCGATCTCCTTGCGAAAACCGTCAGCCAGCTCCAGCCCGTCATCGCAGGGAAAATCTGTCGGGCAGATATCGTCAAGGCGGGGTTGCGACTGGTTCTGGCTGATCTCGATGCGAATATCGAGGATGCGGCAACCGAGACCACCGCAGCGCGTCTTGGCTTTGCCGAAACCTATATTCGGCATGCGCTCTCCTGTTTTCCCGCCAATGGCGATGTGTGGCTGCGCCTTGCCATGGTTCGTTCGCTGCGCAACGCCTCGCCGCTGGAGACAGCCGTATTGATGAATTTTTCCCAGCTTTACGGGCCGGCGGACGCCAATCTGATACGCGGGCGCTTTGTCATGTGGCAGCAATTTCCAAGAGGGGCCCTGCCACAGGCCGAAGCGGCCCGAGATGCGGATATAGCGGTCGTCTGCGGCAAGGAAGGGGAAATCCTGCGCTGGACCCTGCGCGATGTGTGCCAACAGGAGCAACCAGGCGAAATCAATCGCAACAAGCCGAAGCAATAAAGTCGAGCGCGCGGCGGCACGCCGTCTCGCATATCACCACCGCAACCAGGTCTTGCAAAGCCGGAACCGATGATACCCACCCTTACCCGATCCGGAATACTCTCCTCCTCGCCGTCGCGACCGGTGGTATTTCGCGATTATTTCCGGGTGATCGCCACAGGGGCGTTCTGGGCGATTTTCCTGCTGGCGCTTCTCAATCGCGGCGCAACCGAGGTTGAGAGCCGTATCGTCGTCACGCTGGCGATGTATTTCCTGCTGGTGCCCGCCATTCTTGTCTTCGGGCCACCCCGCGGCGGCACCGGCAAGGCACTCGCGGCCGCCTGCTTTCTGCTTGCGGCGCTCATCATCCAGATGCTGCTGCAGGCATCATCCCTGCCGCGCATTGCTTCGCCCAATCCGGCATGGTCCGCCGCCACCATGTTCACACAAATCGCACCGGCGGCAACCATCTCGCTCACCCCGGCGGATGACCGGCTCGGCCTACTCAGTGCCGCCCTGCCCTTCGGCGCCTTCATGGCCAGTCTCGTGATTTTCGATACTGACGAGCGCGCGGCAAAAATGCTGCGGTGGTTCGCGATAGGCGGCGGCTGGCTCGCGCTGGGGTCAATCGTGCAATTCCTGCTGTTTCCGGAAATGCTGGGCTTCATTCAGAAACGCTTCTATCTCGGCAGCCTGACCGGCCTTTTTGTCAATCGCAACACCGCCGCAACCTTCTTCGGCCTCATCCTGCTTGCGCTCTTCTCATTGTTTCACAAGAGGCTGCAGGCTCCGGACTGGCACATGGTAAGGGCGCTTGTGGCCAATCGCCTGACGGTGCCGGCCGAACAGAAGCGCCTCATCCGCAGGGCTGCCTTCATCGGCGTGCTTGCTGCCCTCTGCTTCATCGCCCTGATGCTGACCGGTTCGCGCGCCGGGATCATGTCGAGCTTTGCGGCGCTGCTTTTCCTTATTCTCCTCACCGTTTTTAACTCACCCTCGAGAACGAGCCGCAGCGCGGCTCCCCGGCGAAGGCGGCGCGGGTTCAAACGCCGGGCGGCAATCATGCTCGCCATCGCCGTCGGCCTGTTCTCGCTCTTTGCCAATCGTGTGGCGCTTCGCATGGAGACGCGGCTGGAAGACGACATGCGCTTTTGCTACATGCCGGGCATCTCGCGGGCCATCAGCGACAGCTGGCCCTGGGGATCGGGACTTGCAAGTTTTGCGGAAACCTATGCGCCCTATCATGCGGCACAATGCGGGGTGAACGCCGTCGTCACCCATGCCCATAATGTCTATGCCGAAGGCCTGCTGACGCTGGGCGCTGCCTTTCCGTTTTACGCCGCCTTTTTTGTGCTTGCCCAATTGATCATTTTCGCGTTCGGGATGCGCAGGCGCAAAAGTTATCGTTATGCCGCGCATCTCGGCCTTTCCGGTCTGGCACTTGTCGTCCTGCATTCAACCCTTGATTTTTCCTTGCAGATTCCCGGCTTCGCCATGGCCTATGCCATCTTCCTTGCTCCCGTCGTCACGCTTTGCCTCAATCCACCCGGAACAGAGCGGGATGGACGCCGACGACACAGGCAGGCTTCCGGCGAGCCTTCAACACCCGGCCATGCGCGGCTCGATGAACAGGCATTTCAACACCCCTAACACCCGGCCGCCGCGTTCCTGCCATGGATACCGAACCGGGTGACGATTGCAGAGTTGAATATAGAAGCGGAAATTTCGGTATGCGGATATTGCAGGTAACGTCGCTATTTTCTCCAGACCGGGTGGGAGGCGCGGAAATCTTCGTGGAAGACCTCGCGCGCGGGCTGGCGGGCAAGGGACATAAGGTTGCCGTGGCCGCCATTTCGCGGGAACAGCAGGCCAGGGAACAACGCGACGGCTTCACCATCCACCGCCTCGGGCATACGACGCCATTTTTCATCGGGGACTGGGAACAGCAACCGGGATGGAAGCGAAAATATTACAAGATCGCCGTACAGCTCGACCCTCGCCTCGTGCGCCGGCTCGCACGTGTCATCGATGATTTTCGCCCGGACGTCGTCAACACCCATTCGCTGTCGGAGTTGACCCCGCTGATCTGGCCGATGATCCGCAAACGGGGCATTCCGCTCGTCCATTCCCTGCATGATTTCACCAGCATGTGCACCAATGGCTCGCTGTTTCACGACGGACATATTTGTGACGGCAACAACAGGAAATGCCGCGCCTTTTCCTATCTGCACCGGCGGTGCCAATGTGCCGTCGACGCCGTAGCCGGCGTCGGTCGCGATATTGTCGAACGGCATGTGCAGGCCGGCTTCTTCTCGCATGTCCCGGCAGACCGTCGCACCGTGATCTGGAACGCCATCGCACCACCCGCCTCTCAGGAAAATCGCGCTCCCCGCGCGCCCGGACAGCCTCTCGTTTTCGGCTATCTCGGTCGTATCGAAGCCCCCAAAGGTGCCGATCTGCTGATCGAAGCGCTGCGGCTCCTGCCGCCGGAGGGCTGGCAGCTGGTCATGGCCGGTCGTGCGCCGGGGGGCATCGGCTCCTACCAGCAAAAAACCAGGGGTCTTCCGGTCGCATTTCCCGGCTATGTTGAGGCGGACACGTTTTTTGCCGGTATAGATTGTCTGATCGTACCACCTTTATGGCCGGAAGCCTTCGGGCGCACCGTTGCCGAAGCCATTCTGCGCGGCGTACCCGTCATCGGCGCCAATCTCGCCGGCGTCGCCGAACAGATTGGCCATGACAGACCCGAGCGCCTGTTTGCACCGGGCAACGCCACCGAACTGGCCGCACGCATGGCTACAGCCATGCGCAACCCCGCCATTCTCGCAGAGTCCCCGGAAACAAGAGAAAGGATTTCCCATGCCGTATCACCCGAACGGGTGATTGCGGCATATGAAGCGCTTTATTCGGATTTGCGCGACAAAATCAAACCGTAGCAGCAGATTTCGGGCACGCCTGATTGTTTTATATATTCGCGTGAACTCTACCATGCTATCGTGAGCCCTGGATTTCCCACGCCATGTCATTTTGGCAGAGGCCCGCCTATCTACTCAAGATATATTCCGTCATTCAAAAATATAAAAAATAATATTCTTTCCAATAAATTTCTCAATTACAGTTTTTGAGCCAGCAATGATTTACAATCTTCAGATTTTACGCGCATTTGCGGCGATACTGGTATTTTTTTACCATAGCGAAATTTACTGGAAAGATATTCTTCCTTCAACTTGGTTTTTTTACCTTGGCCTAGCAGGCGTCGATATATTTTTTGTTTTAAGTGGCTTCATCATGGCCGCGACAACGGCTTCGCGAGATATCACAGCCTCATCATTTCTCAGTCACCGTATTTTTCGTGTCGTTCCGCTCTACTGGATCATCACGCTGTTTTTCACTTTCCTGTTTTTGTCGGGTCTCAATCCCGTGGGCGTAACGGAGCTTACGCCGGAATATTTCTTAAAATCCTTGTTCTTCATACCTTTTTTGCGTAGCGGTGCCGCTGAGCCGATCGTGACCGTTGGTTGGACACTTAACTACGAAATCTTCTTTTACCTCATTTTTTCGATCTGCCTCTTAATTCCAAGGATCCAGCTACGACATCCGGCGGTGGCGATACTCATCCTGATCACACTTTTACCGCGATTCTTCGGATCCCAGAATTTTTACGCGACGTATTATGGAAATCCGATCATACTCGAATTCTGTTTCGGCATCGCCTGCTATCATTGTCTCGCATGGATGGAAAAGACGTGCGAGCCAAATCGGATCCTCCCTTTTGCCGCTGCTTTTCTCGTCTTGTCTTTAGTATTCCTTCTTGCCCCGACCTTCACTTTCTCCGGAACAGGAGCGTTGGCTTATTTCTCTGCCTTTGTCCGCCCATTCACATGGGGCTTGGCCAGCTTCTTCATCGTCTTGTCGGCCGTGTCTCTGGAACGAGCGGGACATATATGGCGGCGCTTTGGCTTCATCGAAATCGGCAATGCAAGCTATTCGATCTATCTTATTCACGGCTTGATGCTGCATGGGGCATCCAAGGTGGCCAAGATACTCTCATCCGATCCATTAACGTTTGCGTTGGTAACGACTATTGGCGCACTTGTCCTGTCGATTGCGGCAGGCCTCATCATGTTTCGGTATGTGGAAGCACCCCTCAACAAATCACTGCGTGGATCCTTCACGCGTTTTCTCGCTAAGCCCAGTCCCTCAACTGGCTAACACATGTCCTGAGTCATGGTGGCGACACCCCGGGAAGTCAGCCGATTTTCTTTTGCCTCGACAACGAAGCGTGGCCTTCTCACACCTTTTCATGAAAAAGCTGCGCATAGCTGTCTGCCGCCTTCTGCCATGAATATAACGCACGGTTTTCATAACCAGCCTCACGAAGAGAGTCTGCCAGAGCCGGTTCGCGGAAAAGCCGCTCCAGCGCTGCCAGAAGACTGTCCGGATCAGCGGGATCAAAGGTAAGAGCCCCCTTGCCGGCAATTTCGGGCGTGGCGGAACGGTTGGAGCAGACGACCGGGCATCCCAGTTGCTGCGCCTCCAGCACCGGAAGGCAGAACCCCTCATAGGTCGAAGGCACGCAAAGACATGCCGCGTGGCGGTAAAGCGCGGCCAGTTGCCGGTCGTCTATGCCGGAAAGCCGGATCAGCCGCGTCTTCAGCTCCGGGTCGTCCAGCATGCTGCCGATTTCCTCGGCATCATCGCGGCCGACATGCACGACATGCAGGTCCGGCATTGTCCTGCCCAGCCGCGCAAAAGCCTTGCCAAGAAGGGCGAAATTCTTGTTGGACGTCGCATTTCCGACCGCCAGTATATAGGGACCTGCAACCGGACGCGCACCGTCGGGAGCCTCGAGGCCGATCTTCAATGTACTGTCGGAATGGATCGTCATGCTTTTCCCCGCAGCGACGGGATAAAAGCGCGCCAGATCCCTGCGCGTCGCCTCGGATACACAGGTGATCTGATCCGAACCGGCCATCATCAAGCGGAAGATGAAATCGGTCGTGAGCGTCGCGCGCCAGCCGATCTGTTCGGGGATGGTCTTGAAATAAAGATCGTGAACGAGAGTAATCCGCCGTCTGCCGCCGAGCGGACTTCCGAAGGGATCGGCATTGAACAGCACGTCGATGCCCTGCCGGCGGCAAAGTGCCGGCAACACCGCGGCCTGGCGCAGCACATCGAAAACCATGATACGGGGTCGCGGCGTCTCAATCAGCTGTAACCGACTGTCACGCAGGTTTTCGGGCAATTGGGCCCGTGTCCAGGGGGAGCGCAGGATATAGTCGTCCCGCGTCTGCTCCAGCAGCCGCTCCAGCAGGCTGAAGGTCACACGGGCTACGCCGGAGGGCTTGCCGCCATACTGGCTCGGCATGTTGACGAGAATGCGCATCCTGCTCTTTCCAATTGCCCGCATTGTCCACCCCGGTCGATTATCAGCTCGGTGCTATATCGCTTCCGACAGCAGGGCAGAGACCGAACGGCAGGTCTCCTCCAGCGAAAACCGACGGTTCACATCCTCCCGTCCATTCTGTGCCAGCCTTTCCGCCAAGGCCGGTTGCGACAGGATGGAGCCGAGCGCTGCGGCCAGCGCCGAAGCGTCACCCGGCGGCACCAGAAGACCTGTTTCGCCATCCCGGATGATCTCGGTCACCCCACCGCCACGTGTGGCGACAACCGGCCTGCCACACATCATCGCTTCGACCACCACCCTGCCAAAAGGTTCGGCGACAATCGAGGTATGGGCAACGGCATCCACAGCCGCCATCAATTCCGGCACATCCGAACGGAAGCCGAGAAAACGAACGCGACCATCAAGTCCAAGACGGGATGCCTGTTCACGGATCCGCGCCTCATAGGCTTCCTGTCCGAAAAGCGCACCGCCGACGATGATGGCCTGCACGCCATCCATCGCCGCAATGGCTTCCAGGAAAACATGCTGACCTTTCCACTCACTCAGCCGGCCGAACAGCCCGACAATCGGCTGCGGTCCAAGGCCCAGTTCGCCACGCAGCCGTGCGGCTCTGTCAGGGCCGTGTACCACGGCCATTGCAGGATCGAAGCCATTGTAAACGATACGGACCTTGTCCGCCTCGCCGCCGGCTTCAACGAACGCCCGGCCGGTTTCCCCGGAATTGACGGCCACCAGCCTTGCGAAAAAGCGGGCAAAGGCCAGCGAGGCGCGGCGATTGGCGGAACTGAAGGCAGGGTCGGTGACGATATCGTGCAAAATCCAGACGAGCGGGCGGCGACTGAGTTTCGCTGCGAGCGCGCAGACAAAAAGCGCCTTTTGCGAATTGGCGCAGATAACATCGTAGTGTCTCGCCTGCCGGCTCAACTGCCAGGCAACGGCCGCCACGTCGGCCGCACCGCGCACCATCGCACCGAACGATGAGTCACGCCGGATCGACAGCATCTTCTCTCCGGCAGACAGCAGGACCGGAGGTCTGCCGGCCGCCGCCAGGTCCTCGGCGGCGCCACCGCCACTGAGAAAACAGGCGCGCCAGGAATGCGGCCCGGCCTTGATCAGATCGGCAAGGAAAAGCTCGGCTCCGCCCTTTTCTCCGGTATGGCTGACAAAAAGAGCTGACGTCATGCTGTCACCCGCCATGCGCGGATACCGCGCGGAAGCATTTGTCCGGAATGACGGGCATGATGAGACGCCCTGCGAAAAAGTTCGGCGCAGGCTGCAACGGCGGGGATATCTTCCCGCGTCGATCTAGTATAAGAATGGCAATATCTGCTTTCGATTAGAAAAAACGACATTCAAACCTTTATGCGGCTTTATATTTTAGCCGCCCGCAATAAAAATAATAATATCCCGTTTAAATATTTTAGAAAAAATTGAAGAAAATTTCATGACGTTTAATTTTGCCGCTGCTCGGCGTTCCACTCCTGACGCTTTTTCCCCGGACCTTGTGGTGGGGTTATCCTAGCGCCAGACCAGGAGAACGAACGATGACACCGCTCAAACCCAAGATATGCACATATATGCCGGCAACGGAAGAGGTGCCGGCATGATCGGCCTGACGCTTGGCATTATTCCGGGAAACACGGGTGCCGTGGTCCCTTCGCTGAACGCGCTTTCGCCCTTGCGCGCACGCCTGACCGCCGGCCAGGACGCCACGATCTTCGTGAATGGCGACAGCACCGCCTATGCCGACGCGGGACCATTCCAGCAATTCGCCACAATGCTTGGCGACCTGCACGATGCGAAGGTCGTATTGTACCGCTGGGCGGAATGGCAGACAAATGCCGCAACCGGACCGAAAGCCTATGCCGATCCGGTCACATTACGCGCCGGCGCGGGAGCCACGCTGACTGTCTATCTCGCGGCGCTGCCCGGCGGCATGGCGGGCTACATGCTTGCAGAACAGCGTGCAGCAGCGCTGAGGATCCCGCGCCCCGATCTGTGCATCCTGCATCAGGGGCACAATATGCAGAGTTTCGAAGCACCGGGCGGTATCCTGAGTTCCGGAAGATCCGCCCTGCTCGGGCCGCTCGGCATGACCGAATGGCAATGGCCTGGCGCTCCCCAGCTTATCACCACCCAGAACCCCTGGCGGGACAGTACGGATTACGACAAGGTCTATCAGGCGATCCTCGACCTGGCACGATCCCACCCGAATCTGACGCTGGCGGACACGCATGCGGCATTTGTGGCAAAGGGTAAGGATGCCGCGCTTTACCGGGACAACATCCATCCCAACGAGGCCGGCTCGCAGCTTGTCGCCCGGGTTCTGTTTGGTTCCTATCTGGCTTCGGCGGCGGATATAGGCTTTCAGACGCCTTGCTGGCCGAAGCTTCCCGCCACAAATCTCATTGCCAACGGAGATTTCACCGATTGGTCAGGTACCGCGCCGGCAGGCTGGAACCTCAGCGCACCCGGCACCGCCACCAAAAGCACCGAAACCACCTTTTCCCCATCCTTTGCTTACAGCCTCGCCTTACGCGCCAATGGCAGCCAGTCGGCCGCACTGTTTCGTTACTTCCGCAACAAGGAGGCCGCGGCGATGATCGGTAAAACCATATCCTTTTCGGTCCTCTATAAAAACAACGCAGAGCAACGACCGCCCTATATTACTCTGATTGCAAAAAGCGGCGGAGCGATACGAACGATCAGTTGCTCGGCCCTGCAATTTGCAAGTGCCATGACAACTACAAACAGCGGCTGGATGTGGGCGACAGCAAACGGAATCCCAATCGATCCCGATATCAACCCGGATGGCTATGCATTTTACCTGCGGATGCTTCCAGGCTTCGGCACCACACCACCCAGTTCCAACGAACCGCTTTATATCCAGCGGATCATTTCGGTCGAAGGTGGCCTACCAAAAGGCAATTTGAGCAGCGAAGAACCATGAGAACTGTAATGTCCGCAAGACAAATATCCATCGCCATCCTACTGCTGTCTAGCAGTGATGGTACACTTTCAACAGCGTGATAGCAGGTCTATCAGCGAAAGATACAGGCAGAAAATGACCAACAATGCCAACACAATGGCATCGCAAGGATCCTCTTTGCCGGGTTTCGTTGCCGCGATGCCATTCTACCCCTCAAAAACAGTAAATATTCCGCCGCTTCTCTTGGCTATATTCGTCTTTTTCATCGGATTCTTCATTCAATGTAATATCGTAACCAGCAATGTTGGGCTACGCTTCCTCAATATAACCGACATGCTCGTGTTAATGACGATACCGGTTCTAACGGTACTATACGTCCGGTGCCTTACCTCTTGTATCATCGCGATTTACCTCGCCCCGCTCACGTTCTTTTTTGCCCTCTCAACTTTATTTGCCGACGGCCGGGGTGACGGTGAGTTTTACACAACCGCAATGACCTATTTTTATATGATTTACTTCCTCTTCTTCACTTACGTTCTATTTAAAGAAAACCTCCTCGAAATGTTCTGTTGGGGTACTTTTGCTGGCTTTCTTGCCGTGACGACCCTCCTGTTCCTAGACACAATCATTCACGATCAGTTAGCGCCTCTGGGCCTGTCCTTTATGTTCGACGAGACTGCTGTGCTAGAAGCCGCAGCAAACGGTGAAATGAGCGCGATGCTTCTACGCATCGAAAAAGCAGGAGGAATATGGTCTGCGGGGAATATGGCTGGTCCAGCCTTCGCCCTTGCGGGCGCCGCAGCTGCATTTCTTGCCGAAACCCGCAGACGTCCCGCGCTGTTCGCCTTGTTTCTACTCATTTATCTGGCAAGCTTCACGCTAACGCTTAACAGATCTGGAGTGTTTGCTGTTCTAGCTATTGGCTTATATTTTTACGTCAGAAACTTTTCGGTCAGAATGCTCTTGAGCACATATTTAGGCTTCGTCTTATCAGCTCTCGTGATCGCCGCCATTTTGCCGTTAGGTGCCTTTGATTTTGTCGAGCAGGCTTTTTCGAAACGTTTTCTGGATGACAGCAATACCAGCAATAACCTTCAAGAACGATGGTCGACCATTAGCAGTGGATTTCAGGTAATGTTCGAGCACCCATTCGGCGTCGGCTATTCCTTAAGAAGTCAGGAACTAGCGAAAATGACGAAAGTCGGTACACCTCATAACGGTTTTTTGGCGACCGCTTATACATCCGGTATAGGCTTCTGTCTTATTAGCGCCTTTGCACTCTTCTATACAATCTTCCGCAAACGAAAAATCAGCTTTTTTGCCTATTCAGCCCTTGGAGTCGTCATCGGCTATCAGTTTGAGGAATTAAATTTCAATCCCGTCTTCATGGCGCACATTGGGCTGGCCGCCGGATATACCTTTATCGACCTTGATTTTAGAGCATTTTTGAAAAACACAGTCATGAAGACCGGAATTCTTAATAAATTTCCCTAAAAATCTATAAATCCTAGATTGCCAAATGAAAAAAAATTCGATTAATACCACAATTCATCGAAAATAAATAGTATTCACTACAAATCTATAAACTAACATTTAAAATAAATAAAATAGATATTTAGAAAAAATTTAAGAGTATTTAAAATGAATAAAAGACAACGAATTGCAAATATAGATCAATTGCGCGGCATTGCCGCTCTTTCAGTCGTTCTTGCCCACTTTGCAGCTTACTCATTTATAAATAATTCTCATATTCCCACTAATTCATACATAGAAGTATTTCTAAAAAATATACTTGTAGGTGAATATGTTAATTTCGGCCGCTTTGGTGTTATTTTATTCTTTATAATCAGTGGGTATGTAATTCCATTTAGTTTCCCAGCACGAAATCCGATTCGGGGATTTATAATAAGTCGCCTCTTCAGGCTTTATCCATTATTTTGGGCATCGCTCACAGCGGCACTAATTGTACGATTTTATGCCGGACACCACGTATCAATTTATGATATATTTGCAAACATTACAATGATACCTGATTTACTTCTTTCTCATCGCATTCTCGATGTTTATTGGACTTTAGCATATGAAATTATATTTTATACGATCGTTGCCGCAATATATGCGTTGTTCGGTCCGCTTAATTTGGCAACTGCTCGTCAAGGCGCGTTATTTTGTGCCAGCGTATCAATCGCGATTTCAATGGCGCAGATATTCGGCCAAACGATAGCTGGCGGCGACAAAATTATCCTTATAAGCTTTATGTTTCTTGGTTCTGTTATCCGAAAAAACCAAATAAACCTTAATAGAATATTCGATATCTGGCTATTTTTAGTCATAACTACGATCATTATCGGAATAATTCTAAGGGGGTATATTCATTATGTAATTTTCGTTTACGGGAATGACGTCAGATTCGAGAACTTTAACTCTATCATTGTCACTCATTGCCTTGCCATATTTATCTTTATCGGAGCACTGTCTTGGTTTGACAAATTTAACTCTCCATCTCTTATATACATGGGATACATAAGTTATTCTCTATATATCACCCACCCTATATTGATGGAAATATTTTCCCTTCTCAATTTCGACCAAATAATGATAAGAAATGGTTTGTACATACCTATTTTATTTACTTCCACGATTGCCCTGAGCGCAATCACTTACCATTTCATCGAGCGACCATTCATTCGGATGGGAAAGAGCATGAATCAAAGCATAGCTAACGCATAAATATTCAAAAACTGAATTAAATACTGAAATATGATATACATCAAAAAATACAGCACAAGAGCATGGGATATAATGTTACATCCCTTCAATACCGTGAAGTTTTTGCTTTGAATATCTACTTTCCTATCCGATCCAGAATCTGTTCGCTGACTGCAAACGCGAAGCCTTGCCCGCTTACCTAAAACGGATGCTTAAATGGGTGATCGACAGCTGAGTAGTGCACTTCTATATCGAATTTGCACCTTTCGTACTGGAAGACGCACCCCTAATTTCTGGCTCTAACAGGACGCTTTTTGCCCTGTTAGGCTGTCTCGCAGGAGGAGTGAGGAAACCAACGCTAACGGACAGGAGACGGCAATGGCCCGGACAGTGGTGAATGCGCTTGGAGACACACTCTATTATAGCGGGAGTTCCACCGGATTTTTCTCCGCCACGGGTTCCGGCCCGCTGCTCGCCGGCACAGCCGGCAATGATTCCATGTGGGGCGACAGTTCCGTCAATGTAACGATGGCGGGCGGCACGGGGGACGATATTTATTATCTTTATTCCAGCATCAACCGCGCCGTCGAAAATGCCGGGGAAGGCATCGATACCATCGATACGTGGATGAGCTATACCCTGCCCGACAATTTCGAAAATCTGAGGGTAACAGGCGACGGCCGTTATGCTTTCGGGAATTCGCTTGACAATATCATTACCGGCGGGTCGGGCAGCCAGACAATCGATGGCGGGGCCGGCAATGATGTGCTGATCGGCGGCGGCGGTGCGGATACGTTCGTTTTCACCAAGGGCAACGGCACCGACCTCATCATGGATTTCGGCGCCGACGACACGATCCGGCTCAACGGTTATGACATCACATCCTTCGACCAGCTCGTCAGCAACGCCACGCAGCAGGGCAATGATCTGTGGCTGAATTTTTCAAATGGCGAGGCCGTCGTTCTGGCCGGAACGACCGTTGACGATCTTCAGGCCAGCCAGTTCGAACTCAGCCTCGACCGCTCATCCCTGACCCAGACCTTTGCCGATGAATTCGATGCGTTATCGTTGCGCAATGGCGATCAGGGAACCTGGGACGCCAAATATTGGTGGGCCCCGGAAAAGGGAAGTTCGCTGACGACGAATGGCGAGGCGCAATGGTACATCAACCCCTCCTATGCCGGCACGTCCGAGGTCAATCCCTTCAGCGTGGAAAACGGCGTCCTGACCATTACCGCCGCCGAAACCCCGCAATCCATCGCCGATGAGGTCGAGGGTTACGACTATACGTCCGGCATGCTGAACACCTATTCCTCCTTCAGCCAGACCTATGGCTATTTCGAAATCCGCGCCGATATGCCGACCGACCGGGGCGCATGGCCGGCCTTCTGGCTTCTGCCGGAGGACGGATCATGGCCGCCGGAACTCGATGTCATCGAAATGCGCGGCCAGAATCCCAATACGCTCATCATGTCCACCCATTCCAACGCCACCGGTGAGCAGACATCGGTCATCAACAATGTCAGCGTACCGAGCACGGAAGGGTTTCACACCTACGGCGTGCTGTGGGACGCCGAACACATCACCTGGTATTTCGATGATGTCGCCGTTGCCCAGACGGATACGCCTGACGATATGCACGACCCCATGTATATGGTGGTCAATCTCGCCGTCGGCGGCATGGCGGGAACACCTTCGGCCGATGATTTCAGCGACGGCTCGCAGATGATGATCGACTATATCAGGGCCTATTCGCTTTCCGACTGGGCCGCTTGATAAAAACGCCGGCAGTCGCGTCCAGAACTGCCGGCGTTTCAGGCGTCAGCCCTTTGGGGGCCGTGCCCTGTTCGAGCTTCTCACTCGGCCGCAAGCTGCGTCCGTGCGGCATAAAGCGACATGAGGTGCCGCGCGGTTTCCAGGCTAGCCGGCTGCTCGGCGCGGTAACGACGGCCGATTTCCATCATCAGCACGGTGTCCGGCAGGAAAGTCAGTTCCGAGAAGATGCTTTCCCACTCGATATCACCCCAGCCGAGCGGCATGTGCAGGTCGCCGATACCCAGCGCGGTATTTTCCTGTGTGAAATAAGGCTCGTAAAAGCCCTGCGGCCGGCCGAAGGAATCGTGCACATGCAGGTGGCCGGCAACGGGCGCCATGGCGCGCAGCTGTTCGCGGAAGTCGAGGCCACGATAGGTGGATTCGAGATAGGCATGGCTGAAATCGATCAGCGCCACGACATTATCGTGACCGACAGCCTTGACGGTCGCTGCCACCTCGGCCGGCGTCTGACGATACTGGCCGGGTTCGGTGGAGAAGATGTTCTCAAGCGCGATACGCACGCCATAGGGTTTGCAGAATTCCGCAAGTTCGAACAGCGCTTCGCGCTCACGGGCATCGGCATCGGCCCGCTCGGCAATCTGGTCGGCACGCAGCGCGCCACTATGCTGGACGAGGATGCCCGCACCGATACGGTCGCAGAGGACAGCGAGCGCCTTGGCGGCATCGATCTGGTAACGGCAGGTGACCGGGTCCATGAAATTGGACGAAACCAGGCCATGCACGGTGTAGCGGAAATCGAACTCTTTCACGAGCGCCACGAAACGGTCGGCACGCTCTTCGATGATGCGGCCACCGGCGATCATGTCGAGGCTGGTCGCGGCGATTTCCACCGTGTCGCAGCCAATCTCGGCCAGCGCGCGCAGATCGCTTTCAAGGGTGGCCAGTTCGCCGTCGTCCGAGCCGGCGTTGAAACCGGTACCAATCAGATTGCTCATGTCTTCATCTCCACGGGATAAGGGTTAGGCGAGTTCAGGCAGCCGTGCGGTACGACGTGCCGTATCGAACAGGTCAGGGCGGTCGATATTGACGTAGTCTACTCCGGCCAATGCGATCTCATTATGAAGGTCGATGTCATCGCCGCCGTCATAAACCATGACGTCCAGACCGGCCTTGCGGCATGCCTCGACAAGACCGGGCCTGCGCATCTGCGCCGGCGTGATCTCTATGATGGAGGCATGGTGCACCGCCGCCGCCAGCGAGGGCGATTTGGCGATGTCGAGCGTCATCATCTTGCGAAATTCCGGTGCGGCCGCAGCCAGACCCCGGCGCATATCCTCGGAAAAGGAGAAGAAAAACGTATCGCGCACCATGCCGAGATCCCGCACCAGCGCAGCGACCTTGACGGGATCGCAATATTTCAGCTCGATATAAACGCCGCAGCGGCCGCGCAGATGACGCAGATAGGCATCGAGACGCGGCACGACCGCCCCCTTGAAGCTTTCGCCAAACCAGCCGCCGGCATCCAGCGCATCGATTTCGCTCGACAGGGCATGGCCGATCGGTCCCGTGCCGTTTGTGGTCCGATCGAGCGTTTCGTCGTGAAAAACGTAGAGCACGCCATCCGCGCTCTCGCGCACGTCAAGCTCGATGTAATCAGCACCCTGCTGCAAGGCGAGATCGGCTGCGGCGAAGGTGTTTTCGGGTGCGAACCGGTTCGCGCCGCGGTGGGAGACGATTTTGGGCATGGAATGTCCTGTCAGTTTACGGGCTCCGGCACGCGCGCCGGAATGGTCGAAGGATGCGAAAGGTCAGCGTGCCGTCCGGCAATGCGATTGCCGGCGGCGTCGAAAACCAGCGTCAGGGCGGATGCGCAGGCAAGGCCGACCCGTTCACCCGGTGCGTGTCTTATCGTCTCGCCATATTCCAGCGCGTGGATGATGCCGGCGGGCGTATCGACCGTATAGAAAACCTCGCGCCCCATCGGCTCGACGGCGACGATCTCGCCCCCAAGCCGTGCTTCGGCGGGTTTGACGAGCGCAATATCCTCGGGACGCAATCCGAAGGTGATCTCGCCATCATAACGGGCGTTGAGGCCGAGCCGAGCGTCGCCGATCCGTAATTCTTCGCGCTCGGCCCGCCCCTTCAGAAGGTTCATCGGCGGCGTGCCGATGAAACCGGCGACGAACAGATTGTCCGGCCGGCGATAAAGATCGTCAGGCGTGCCGATCTGGGCAATCGCACCATTGTTCATGCAGATGATCCTGTCGGCCATGGTGATCGCTTCGATCTGGTCATGGGTGACGATCAGCGTCGTGATCTTAAGCCGCTTCTGCAGGCTTTTCAGCTCGGCCCGCATGGTGATGCGCAGCGTCGCATCAAGGTTGGAGAGCGGCTCGTCCAGCAAAAGGATGTTCGGCTCCTTGACCAGCGCCCGGGCCAGCGCCACGCGCTGCTGCTGGCCGCCGGAAAGCTGCGACGGCCGCCGGTCCAGCAGCGCGGTGATCTGCACGAGGCCTGCCGCCTCTTCCACCCGCCGCGCCGCCTCATCACGCGGAACATTCTTGAAGCGCAGCGGAAAGGCGATGTTCTCCCGCACCGTCAGATTGGGATAAAGCGCATAGGACTGGAAAACGATGCCGACATTGCGGTCGCGCGCGTCGATGCGGTTGACGTTGTGACCATCAAAGGCGATCTCGCCGCCGGTCGGGGCATAAAGCCCGGCCAGCAGGAAAAGCGTGGTCGATTTTCCGCATCCGGACGGGCCAAGAACCGCGACGAATTCGCCATCTTCGATGGCAAGCGTCATCGGTTGCAGGACCCGGGTGTCGCCCCAGCTTTTGGTGACTTTGTTAAGGGTGATCCTGGCCATGGCAATTATCCTTTGATCCCGCCGAAACTCATCTGGGTGATGTATTTTTGCGTGAAGATGTAGATGATCAGCACAGGCAGCAGATAAACGATGCCGACAGCGGCGATCATGCCGTAATTCACGCCCACGCTGTCCTGTGCCACGAAGAAGAGATAGAGGCTCATCGTCATCTGGCTTTTTTCGATGAGCAGGGTCTGGACGAAGACATATTCTTCCCAGCCGCGCAGAAAGGTGAAGGTGGCAACCGCAATCAGCCCGCTTCTGACCTGCGGCAGAACCACCATGCGGAAGGCCTGGAAGCGGGTTGCCCCATCGGTGACGGCGCTCATCTCGATGTCCCAGGGAACATTGTCGAAGAAGCCCTTGAGAACAAAGATCGCAAAGGGCAATTCCAATGCGCTCATGACCAGCACGACGCCGAAGAGGTTGTTGAGCAGGCCCATGTAATGCAGCTGCACGAAGATCGCGACGGTGAGCGCCAGCGCCGGAAAGGCATGCAGCAACAGCAGCCCGCGCAGGATGTTTTCACGCCCGACAAAGGCAAAACGCGACAGCGCATAGGCCGCAGGCGTGGCGACCAGCGCCACGATCAGCGTCTGGGAAGCGGCAAACAGCAGCGAGCTTTGCATGGCGGTCCAGACGGACGGCATCAGCGCCATGCGGGTGGTGCCGGTCTTTTCAATATCGCGGCTCCACAGGAAGCTATAGTTCTCAATGGTCAAATGCGGCAGCACCAGCACGAAAACCAGCGCCGCGACAACAGCGGCAAGCGCCAGCCAGAGCAGCACGGGGTTGCGCAGACGCGCTGAAAACAGTGCGATCGCAATCGCCCCGCAATAGGCAAGGGCGGCGATTGCGCCACTGCGCCAGAGAACCAGTCGGCTGAGATTGTCGTCGGATGTCGTCAGCGATTTCACCAGCAGCCAGAGATAGGGCAGGAGAACCGGAACGGAAACGACCGTCAGGAACACCAGAATGACGGGAAGAAAGCCGGCGCGATGGGCGCGGCTGCGGCTTTCAAGACGCGCCCAGTCCGGTTTCGTATCCGAGGCACGCCGGGTGTAAGTTTGCACAAGCGTCATCACAGCACCTCGATCTTGGCGGGAGCAAATGTGGAGCGCATGTTGCTGAGGCGCCATTGAACGAGAGTGACGGCAACGCCGATGGCCATGAGGCCGAGCGCAAGTGCTGCACCATAGGCGTAAGCGCCGTTTTCGAAGGCACGCCGGTAGATATAGAGCGCATAGGTGGTTGAATCATAAACCGGGCCGCCGCCGGTGATCAGCAGAATATATTCATAGGTCGTCATCAGCGACAGCGCCTGGTAGAGCGTGATGAAGCGGATCGGGGCGGAAAGCGCCGGAGCGACGACGTGGCGCAGCACGCCCCATTCGCTGGCGCCGTCAACGCGCGCCGCATTGGCGAGATGCGAGGGTATCGAGCGGATCGATGATGTCAGGATGACCATGGCAAAGGATGCGCCGACGACACCATTTGCCACCACCACCAGAAACAACGGAAAATCATTGCGCAGGTTCAATGCCGGTGCGCCAAGCGCACCGAGGAACTGGTTGAGCAGACCCGAAGAGGTGGGATCGGCGATCCAGATCCAGAGCACGCCGTAAAGCACGGCCGGGCTCATGCGCGGCAAAAGCCACAGGCCACGGAAGAAATTGCCGATCCGGTCCGGGATCGCCGTCGTCGTGACGGCCAGCAACGCACCGAGGCCGATATTGAAGAAAAACAGCGTCGCGCCGACATAGATGAAGGTCGTCAGGAGCACGACTGGCAGGCGCACGTCACGCTGCACCATGCGCTGGAAATTCTCGACCGTGAATTTGCCGACCTTCAGATTTGCGCCCATGTCGGTAAAGGCGATCACCAGATTGACGACGATGGGCGCGAGAAAAAACACGCCGAGCAAAGCGAGAGCCGGCGCGAGGTAAAAGATCGGCCGGGCCGGGCGGCGCGCCCTGAGCTGGAATTGAGACATCACGACATATCCGTGGGAACGCAGGAAAGCCGCCCGGCGGAACCGGGCGGCATGGTTTCAGGCAAACTCAGTTGCTTGCGGCATCGCGGATTTCGATTTCCGCACCAAATTGCAGCTCGAGCTCGTCGGCAATGAAATCAACCGCCTGTTCGGCCGTCATCTTGCCGGTCTCGACCGCCTGCAGGCCGCTGAACAGCACCTTGTTGTAGCTGCCGAACTTGGTGTGGTTCGGCACGAACTGCGCGTCCTTCATCATCGGCGAAGCGGCGGAAAGAACCCAGTTGTCCCGGTATTTCGGCATGGCGGTCTGCGCGTTGCTGATGGCCGTGTGATAGGAGGTAACGGCATGCTCATTGTTGAAATAGGGCAATGTCGCCAGCGCCACGAGATCGGCGGCGAGGTCGGCATGGGCGCTCTTCGGGTTGAGCGTGTAAAGCAGCGGATGCGACAGGTTGGCCGGTTTGCCGCCCTTTTCGGCTGCCGGCGCGGAAATCCAGCCGATCTTGTTGAAATATCCCGCACCATCGGTTGGCCAGGTGGCGCCGTTCTTGTCGCCCACCTGCCAGGCAACGGCCCACACACCCTGGTGGAAGATGAAGGCCTTCTCCTGCTTGAAGGCTGTCTGGATCGCCTCCCAGCTCATGGCGGTATTGTCGACCGGAGTAACGCCCTGCTTGGCGTTGCGCTCATACCAGCCGAGCGCCTTGACCATCTCCGCCTTCGGGAAAACCAGTTTGCCGGTCTTTTCGTCCATGAACTTCACGCCATAGGACTGGAACACCATCAGATAATCGATGCCGACATTCGGACGATGCAGCATGCCATATTGCGCCGCCTTGCCGTCGACCACTTCCTTCGACAGCGCGGTCAGATCGTCGAGCGTGAATTCTCCGGCATCGACCCTGGCCGGCAGGCTCTCGATGAAGGCCTCGTCCTTGCCGATCTTGCGCAGCATGTCCTTGTTGTAAAAGAACATGCGGATTTCGGCGTCCTGCGGGATGCCATAAATCTTGCCGTCGGTGGCCTTGGCCGATTCCCACAGGACCGGCAGGATATCGCCATAGACCCAGGGAGCGGCGGCGATCCTGTCTTCCATCGCCATCGCATAACCGTCCTGCGCGAACTGGCCGATCCATTCATGCGGCAGAATATAGATATCCGGTCCCTGCCCTACCGAAAACGCCTTCAGCGTATCGAGCGCAAAGCCATCCCAGCCCTGCACGCTGCTGTTGTTCGTATCGATGACGATACGCTTGTCGACGCCGGCGGCCTTGAACTGCGCGTTCATGATGCCGGCGGCCGCCTCGATATTGGTGATGCGGGCAGGCGCATTCTTGTCGGCCAGCGTCCAGAGCTTGATGTTGATGTCTTCGGCAAAGGCAACGGCCGGCAAAAGCGCACCGAGCGCCACCGTGGCCGCCAAGGAGAGAGACTTGAACATGTGATCCATTCCCGTTGAAACTGATTATTTAATTAAGTTGCTTAATTTACAGCTTTATGACATTCCCGATGTCAAAGCGGGGAGAGCGGAACTTTGGCTGAGAAAAGAAACGGCGGGCTTTCGGGTATCGGCGCGACACAGGGTGCGCTCCTTGGCTATATCCGGCGCAAGGGCTCGGCCTCGCGGGTCGAACTTGCCGAACATTGCAGCGTAACGCCGGCCGCCGTCAGCATGATGACGCGCAACCTGCTTGAACGCGGCATTATCGAGGAAGGCGCACGCCGGCAGGAAGGCCGTGGCGCACCGCATATCGATCTCACCCTCAGGAAAAATGTCGGCTACGCGCTCGGCGCCCATGCCAATCGCTATTCGGTGATGCTGACCCTGCTGAACTTCGGCGGGGAAATCGTCGGCGAGTTGCAGATGCGCGGTTCCTACGACGCCTTTTCCGACGTCCAGCGCGCGCTTCAGGACGGTTCCGAGGCGCTGCTTTCGAAAAATGCCATCGACCGGGGTGACCTGATCGGCGCCGCGATTGCCATGCCCACCCGCTTTCGCAAGCAGGCAATGTCGCTCGACCTTGCCGAGGAGGTGATTTCCTGGGCGGGTTCCGATCTTTCAACCATGTTGCGTGACGCGCTTCGCTGCCCGGTGATCATCGAAAACGACGCCAATGCGGCCGCGATGGGCGAACTCACACTCGGCAACAAGGCGGGACACGCGAACTTCGCCTATCTCTACCTGTCCGAAGGCATCGGTGGCGGCATCATCATCAGGAACGAACTCTACCGCGGTTATCTCGGCAATGCCGGCGAGATCGGCGCCCTGCGCGGCCGTGGAGGCTCCCGCCCCTCCTTCGAAGATCTGGCGGCCTGGTGCCTTGAACATGTGGGCGAAAAACCCTCCGGGCGGGCACCCGATGTCTGGACGGAGTATCTGTCACGCAATGCCGAAATGCTCGATGCATGGCTGGACCGGGCCGGGCCGCAGGTTGCTCGCCTTGGTTTCGCCGTCAGCGCCGTGCTCGCGCCCACCGCCGTTTATGTCGGCGGCACCCTGCCGAAAATCGTTCGCGAGAAACTGGTGCAATGGCTGGATTACGAATGGTCGGACCCGTTCAACGGCTCACAGGTCATTCAGCCGCAGGTCCTGCTGCCGGAAGTCGTTGCCACGGACCCCGTGGCCTTCGGTGCGGCGGCGATGATCCTGCACGGCATCAGCGAGCTGGGCTGACGGTGTAAGCATTTGGCCGGCAAGGCCTCAGCCGAGATTGTTCACCATGAAATAGATCAGCCAGCAATGTGCGATCGCCAGCGCCGCCCAGGCCCATTTCGCGACCCTGATATCGGCATCAACGACCCTGCTGATCTCGGTCCTGCCCGGTGGCTCTTCCCTGCCCCCGCCATCCCGTACCAGGGATGGCGACGACGCCGTGGAATCCGGCTCGCTGACGACATAAATCCTGTCGCTGCGGATCGATGCACGCGGTTCGGCATCGACGCTTTCCGCAGGGGAAAGCGCATCGTCGCCGGAGACGCCATTCACCGCCAGAAGCTGTGATGACGCCCGCCTGTTACGCATGTTACCTCGATTGGGCATCATAATTTTCCACATAATAAAAATAAAAATATTCACCAGTGACACCGGACAAAGCCGTGGCTTGCCCGGGCATGTCGCCGATACGTGCCCGGTCACGCCGCACCGATCGACCAGGTATTCCCCCGTGCCCCTGCGTCCCCCGTGAACGCAAAAGCACCCTATGCAATCACCGAGCCGGACCCGCCGGCAAATCGCGCCTGACGGCGTAAGGCTTGGCCTCCCGCTGAATCAGGAAAACCGATTTCTCGACGGGAAGCGTCTCCATGGTCCGGTAGCGCTGAAACCGTCTGGAATATTCGAACCGGATCAGCCTGCCTTCGAATTTACCCGCCAGAACGCGATAGCCGTTGACGAATTCGTTCAGGATTTCCAGTTCCTCTCCCCACAGCCAGCCACCGTAAGAGGTGCCCTCGTTCGAGCGCAGGACGATTTCGAAAAAATGCCCGCCCGCCACCACCGGCATGCGGAAGAGAATATCCAGATTGTCCTCGTCCTGGTCATCACATTTTTCCGCCGACAACCTGGCATGGGCAACCTTCGCATGAACCAGCGCCGAGATCGGATAGAACGGCCGTCCCTTGAACCACATGAATTCGCTGACCGCATATCCGACATCGTCGGCACGCTGGTAAGGTTCGATACGTGGCTCGAACGCCATGTAGCTTCCGTTGAACGCTATCACTTTCGAAAATTCCCGATGCCTGCGCGCTGCATGTCCGCTGTTTTCCACCCGCCCTTCATGCTTCTGTCTGCGACAATAGGCACGCCGCGTCACACCAGCGTCAAATGGAAGGCTATGATGACTTTCAATTTCCCGGACACGTGCTAGATGATGATTCATGAGGGGACGAAAGTGGCTGGGAACGCTGAACTGATACCGATCCGGCTTTTTGGCACCCCGCGTTGTGACGCGGTGCGGGAAGCGTTTTTCCCGTCAAAGGGCTTTGCCCTGATAGCCGCCCTCATTCTCGCCCCCAACCAGTCGCTTTCCCGCCAGAACGCCGCTTCGCTCCTGTGGGAAAATGTCGAGCAGAAACGGGCGCTCGGCAATTTGCGCCAGCTGATCCTGCGTCTCCAGAAATTGCCCAATGAAGACGAAGCCATTCTTCTGACCGAAGGAAACGACCTCAAGGCCGGAAAGCTGGCGCAGCGGACCGACCTTGCGATCTTCCTTGCCGGCGCAAGAGCCGAAGACCCGATGCGGCGGCTGCAGGCGCTGCTCGAATTCGGCGGCGACCTGCTGGACGGGCTGGATGCCGGGCAGGATCACCTCTACCTCTGGCTGCTGTCTGAACGGCGGCGCCTCAAGGACCTGTTCTTCTCAAGCTACACGCAGCTTCTGGAGGAACTCACACGTTTCGGCCGCGCCAGCTCCAACGATATTGCAAGACTTGCCGAATGCGCGCGCAAGATCGAGCCGGAGCGCGAGGAAACCTACCGTGCCGCCATGGCCGCCTATGCACGCGTCGGTAATATCAGCGCCAGCGAGGGCATGTTCCAGCTTTTGCTGGAGCAGCTCCGCCAGGAAGCAGGCTCACCGGAGCCGGAGACCGTGGCGCTGAGGCGGCGGATACAGAGCCTCGCCTCGACGATAACCACCCCCGCCGAGCCGGACGAAGGCAGCCGGCGAAAAACCACGGCAAAACCGCGTGTCGCCTTCGGTCTTCCGGCGCGGGTGGACGGGCTGCCGGCATCACCCGTCATGCACGCCTTTGTCGAGGATGTCGCCAACAGCCTGGTGCGTTACCGCACCTTCACCGTTCTTTCGCCGCACAGCACCTTCGCGCTTTCCAGCAGCCGGACAGACGATGGTTACGCCATGCTGCGGGCCGATTACCGCATCATGTCGTCGGTCTTCGACGACGCCCGCATGTCGGTGGCGCTGATCGAGGAAGGGACCGGCGAGATCGTCTGGTCGCTGGAAGTGATCCTCACCGAGCGGCACATCCACGCCGCCTTCCGCCTGCTCTCCAAGCAGGTGGCGGCGGCGCTTGCCCGCGAGATCGAGCGGCTTCAGGTGGAACCAGACCGTAACCACAGCGGCGAGGCCTACCGGCAATTGCTGGAAGGCCAGCAGCTTTTGCGCGGCAAATGCGACCTGCCGCTCCTGCGCAGGGCCCGTTCGATGTTCCGCAAGGCCGTCGACCTCGATCACAGCATGGCCGTCGCCCGTGCCCGGGTGGCCCAGAGCCTGCAGCTGGAATGGCTGATGCTGGGCGGCAACGATCCGCACCTGCTGCACCGCGCCAAGGCGGAAGCGGACGCCTCCGTGGAGATCGACCCCGCCCTCGGCGTCGGCCACTGGATGTGCGCGGTGGTGGCGCTTTATCAGCGGGATTTCGACATATCCGCCGAAAAATTCTTCGAGGCGGAGGCGCTCGCCCCCAACTCGGCCGACCTCCTGCTCCAGCATGCCGATGCGCTTGCCCATTTCGGCGATGCCGAAACCGCCTGGGGAAAGTTCCAGCAGGCGATCGATCTCAATCCGCTCGCACCCGATATCTACTGGTGGGCGGGCGCCAGCATCGCCTTCAAGCGCGAGGATTACGGCGCTGCGGTGGAATTGTGCGGGCGAATGGAAAATGACGAGCCGGCCCTGCGGGTGCTGACCGCAAGCCACGCGCTGCATGGTGATTTGACCGCCGCCCGGGAAGCCGGCGGCAGGCTTCAGGAAAACTATCCGGGTATGACGGCGAGGGAGATCAGCAGCCTGTCTCCAGACCGTGACCCGATAGCGAATGAAAAATTCTATCACGCACTTCGATTAGCTGGGATCAAATAGGAGATAATATGTCCTCACATTTCTTCATTGTCGGAAAAAAGGGCTTCGGCGTTCTTTTCATTCGCACGGCGCCGCTCCGGGTCGCATCCGTATCGCATGAGACGATTGCGGCCTATGAAGCCAGCCACCCGGGCGTGGATGGCTATGCACGCGTCGCGGCTGCGGCAAAAGCCATGCTCGTTCGCCAGGATGGCAAGCCCGAGGCCGAGCTGGACCAGGTCCAGATCCAGGGCATCGAAGCCCTCGTCTCCGGCGGCGCGGTGGTTTCCGAAGCCGATTTCGCCTTCATCGGCGAAGTGAGTGACGCCGGCTGGGACTTCAACCGCATGGTGCAGGCACCGATCGGCGCGGCGCTGAAGGCGGTTGGACCGACAGGCTCCGTCACCGGCGAACTGTTCGACGCCATCCTTGCCGACGACGCCAACACTGCACCCTGATCGCGGTTACGCAGCCTTGACCGCTGGCGGTGCTCCCATATCAACGACAGCGGCCCCAGGACATGCAGACGCTTCGTTCTTCGATCCCGAACTGCTGCGGCGGTTCGGGATTACCCGTGTCGGCGATGTGACCGGTCTCGACATTATCGGCATACCCGTCTGGTTTGCGGTGCGCCCCAATTCACGCGGGCTTTCGGTTTCGCAGGGCAAGGGACTTGTCGCGGAACAGGCCCGGATCTCGGCGATCATGGAAGCGATCGAAGGCGCGGTCGCCGAAGATACCCGCAAACATCTCTCCACCTTTGGCTCCCTTGAGAACCTGCGGGAAAAAGGCATTCCCCTCGTCCCGTTCGAGACCATCGGCCGTGTCGATCCCGACCGGCTCGATGTGCGGCGCGAGCGTGCCTGGGTGAAAGGAATATCCGTTCGCCAGCAGCGCGACGTATTCGCGCCCTACGAACTTGTCGGCATGGATTTCCGCACGGATTTCCCCTGGGACAGGCACGCCTTCCTGATGAGTTCGCAAGGTCTCGCGGCGGGGTTTGACCATGACCATGCGGTTTTCCACGCCCTGCTCGAACTCATCGAAAACGACGCCTGTTTTCTCGTCGACACCTTCGAAACCCGAACGATCGTGCCGGAGCCGGTCGCGTTTCCGGCCGGTGTCGATGCGTCCTTTGACAGCCTTGTCCAACGGCTTTCGGACATCGATCTGACGCCGTCCTTCTTCGACATGACGAATGCACTTGGCGTGCCGGTGGTGATCGCAAGCCTTCCCCGCTCCGTCAACGCGCAGGACGGGCCCGCAACCCGCAGTGCGGCGGGTGCTGCCTGCCGGCCCGGAACCTATGACGCCGCCGTTGCGGCGCTGCTCGAAGCGATCCAGTCGCGGCTGACGGATATCAGCGGCGCCAGGGACGATCTCTCTCCGCTGCGTTACCAGCGGGAGATGTTGACCGCGCCCGCGTCCGGCCGGCAACCGGTGGAACGGACCCCGGTGCGGCTTGATCTTGCACAGGACGATCAAACTCTGCCGCCCTGGCGCCTGCTTGCACAACGCCTTTTCGACGCGGGGATCGACGATATTCATGTCTTTACGCTGGAAACGGGTGTTGCGGGCCTCCATGTCGTGCGGGTTCTGGCAAGCGGCCTCACCCCGACCAGCGGTGGCCTGCAGAATATTTCGCCACGAACGCTCGATCATTTCCTCAGTGCCGGAGGCCTTCGATGACGACCGTGGTTTTTGCAGGTCCTTCCATCCATGGCATCGCAGGCGAAGAAATCCCGCAGGTCGATCTGCGCGGGCCGGCTGCCTGCGGCGATATTTTCGATGCGGTGCAGCAGGGTGCCCGAACGATCGGCCTGATTGACGGCCTTTATGGCGATTGCGCCGCCGTCTGGCACAAGGAAATCCTGCATGCCCTGTCATCCGGCGTCACCATTCTCGGCGCCGCCAGCATGGGCGCCCTGAGGGCCGCGGAATGCGCCGCCTTCGGCATGATCGGTATCGGCGACATCTTCGAGTCCTATCGCGACGGGCAGCGTTTTTCCGATGCGGATGTGGCGGTGAGCCATGCGCCGGCTGAACTCGGTTATCGCCCGCTGACGATCGCACTGGTCGATGCCGAAGCCACGCTGCAGGCATGCCACGATAAAGTCACGCCGGAAGAACACGGCACCCTGCTGCGCGCCGCCCGACAGCTGCATTTCACCCGCAGAACATGGCGCACCATCGCCGCCGAAGCACGGCTTGGCTTGGAATTCGCGAATATGCTGGCGAAAGAGGCGGTTTCCTTAAAAAGAAACGACGCAGCCAGACTGCTGGCGATGCTCGATACGGGAGACCGGCCGAGCCCGCCACCGACATCGTGGAAATTCCAGAACACCGTGTTTTTTCAGCAATTGGCAGCGCGGCAAATGGCGGGAAAAAATACGCCGTGACGGCTGCCCGGTTCCCGTCCCTCGTTCCCGATTGTGGCGGACTGATCCACACAATCGCATTCGCGCTCCCGACAGCTTTTTTTACAGATGGCAGCGACAGAGAAGACGTTTCACCGCTCATTCCCCTCGGAAACCTGCTTTCGGCCCTGCCCCGCGAGATAATAGCCGTCATCGTCATCGACCGGGCCTGCATTCCATCCGCGCGGCACTGGCTTGGCGGGCTTGCGATCACCTGCGTCACTGAGCTGCTTGCCCTCGATGCAAACGGCAACATCGCGCATCCCTGGATACAGGATGTGTTCCATGTCCGGGCCGGGAGCGATGGCGCGACGACTGAACTGGTTTCAGCGAGGGGAAACCCCTGTGCCGACGCACTCGCCAATCGTTTCGGGCTCGCGACCGCCGCTGCTGACATCCTTCTGGATGGCGGCAACCAGCTGGTCGGTCTGGATTTTCGACTGGTGGGCCACTCAAGCCTGCAGGGCGGCGGGACCGGTGGTCGCCCCGCCGGGCATTTGCAACAGCGACAAAGGATACAGGCTCTCGATGGCAGGACGCTATACAGTTTCGGATACCGTCCGGAAGATCTGGGTGCCTCTGCCGCCCCGGCCGGCCTTTCCCCTGTAAAATCACCCCCTTCGACCATGCCCGGCGGGAAAATGCACCAATGTGGTTTCCATGTTGACCAGTTCGTTTCCGTCACCGGTCTCAGGCGGGACGACCGACCGCTGCTTCTGGTCGCCGACCCCATGACGCATGGGGGATGCAGCGCCCGTGCAGTCAGCGATCTCAAACAAAAACTCGATGCTTCCGTGCTTTCGCTCATCCGGCAAGGGTTCGCGATAGCGCGAAATCCCATTCCCGTTTCACCGGCCATCGACAGCAACAAATGCATTCCGCGACTTTACAACAATGTCATTCTTGAAAATGTCGCACGACCGGGTCAAATACAGCCATTCGTCTGGCTGCCCCATTTCGGCGACAGGGAGACGCTTGAATGGTTCGATGAAGAGAACCGGAAAATCTGGAAAGGGCTCGGTTTTGATTCCATTGGCGTGGCGGGATGGAGCCATCTTGCAAGCCGCAACGGGGCGTTGCGTTGCGCTACAAAGGTTATGCGCCGGGCTCCGGCGAGTGTCCCGCCACTGTAAAAACCGCGTTATCTTGTCAACAAAGGTTCATATTACCCGTGGAAATTGTGTTGAATGTCTACCTTCAACAATATTAATTGATAATTATCCGATTTAAGACCCTCACCCATGGAGGAATTTATTATGCAGCCCAAACTTCCCAGCCCGATCGACGTGCATGTGGGAACCCAGATCAGAATGCGACGCAAATCCCTCGGCATGAGCCAGAGCGCTCTGGCCGGCCGGCTCGGCATTACCTTTCAGCAGGTCCAGAAGTACGAAAAAGGCGCCAATCGCGTTGGTGCATCGCGTCTGCAGGCCATCGCATCGGTTCTCGGTGTCGACGTCAGCTCGCTTTTCGCCAATGCCACGCCCGATGTCGGAAACGACAATCCGGCCATCGGCTCGATAAACGCCATGCAGTCCTTTGTCGCTTCGAATGAAGGATTTTCGCTCAATCAGGCCTTTTCGCGAATCAAGAGCGCAAGCGTTCGCCGCAGCATCGTCGCCCTCGTGACGTCGCTCGCCGCAACCGAAACGGCGGAAAACACATCCGCGCCGGAAAAGAAAAACGACGAGTAACGCAGGTGTGACGCTCGCGTGACGCTCGATATGGTCGAAAATGAATAACGCGGCATCAGCGCGTTTTCATACTGTCGATTGTCGAGAGGGAAGCATGGTGGCGTCTACCACAGTAATACTTGAACAGGACAATGCAGACGAGATTCTGGCGCTTGGAAGGATGGTTTCCTATCTTTGCCAGCGCTCGAAATCCATGGAACTGGGCATGTCGACCTATTTCCTGGAAATGGCGCTGTTGTCGCTGGCCCAGGATATCAATCAGCACGGCCTGCCGCCCGCAGCCGTAGAGTTGAATGCCGGTGCTTTCGCCCAGGCCGATCTGCATTGAGCAATTTCATGTCCACAGCCGCATCGATGCGCGAGACAGGGTGTACCCGCACGGTCCTCCAGCCGGGGCCATCCAAGGTTAATCGGCGCATCCTGCGTCTGCGGATATTCGCATAGCCCCTCCCAAGGGATTTCATCGCAAATGATGATCGAGGCCCGGTCTTTCGCCGGGCCTCGTCCATTATCAGGATACCGTTCGCCGAAGTTCCACGGCGGCCGCAACCATGTTGACGAGCGCCGGCCTGACCTCCTCCCATTTACGGGTTTTCAGGCCGCAATCGGGATTGATCCAGAGTTGCCGGTCGTCAAGCCGTTGCCGCGCCAGCACCAGAAGATCGACCATCTCGCCCACGGCCGGCACGCGTGGCGAATGGATGTCGTAAACGCCGGGGCCGATCTGGTTCGGATATTTGTAGGTCCGGAAGGCATCCAGCAGTTCCATCTTCGAGCGTGACGTCTCGATGGAGATCACGTCGGCGTCCATCGCCGCGATCGCGTCGATGATCTGGTTGAATTCGGAATAGCACATATGGGTGTGCACCTGCGTCCGGTCGTCCACGCCGCTCGAGCAAATGCGGAAGCACTCCACGGCCCAGCCAAGATAATCCTGCCAGTCCCGGTGGCGCAGCGGTAAACCTTCACGAAGAGCTGCCTCGTCGATCTGGATCATCTGCGCACCGGCAGCCTCGAGATCATTGACCTCATCGCGAATGGCGAGCGCGATCTGGCGGCACGTCAGGCTTCTTGCGATATCATCGCGGACGAACGACCAGTTGAGGATCGTCACCGGGCCGGTCAACATGCCCTTGACGGGCTTATCAGTGAGTGACTGCGAATATTCCCACCAGCGAACCGTCATGGGTTTCGGCCGCGCCACATCACCAAAGATGATCGGCGGGCGGACGTAACGCGAGCCGTAACTCTGCACCCATGCATGCCGGGTGAAGGCGAAGCCGGAAAGCTGTTCACCGAAATATTGCACCATGTCGTTGCGTTCAAACTCACCGTGGACGAGAACATCAAGGCCGATTTCCTCCTGCCAGCGAATGGTCGCTTCGGTTTCCTTCTGCAGGAAACCTTCGTATTGCGCATCGGTCAGCGCCCCCTTCGAATGTGCGGAGCGGGCCTTGCGCACCTCTGGCGTCTGCGGGAAGGAACCGATGGTCGTCGTCGGGAAAAGCGGCAGCGCAATGGCCTGTGACTGCACCTTCTGGCGCTCGGCAAATGGGCTCACCCGTTTCCTGTCGGCCTCGCCAATCGTTGCGATACGCTTTTGCACGGTGGCATCCGTCACCTTTGGTGAGGATGCGCGTGCGGCAACCGCTTTCGAGGCAGCCTCCAGTTCCGCCGCAACAGTGGCCTTGCCCTCACCTAGAGCCTTGCCAAGTGTGGCAAGCTCATCGAGCTTCTGGGTGGCGAAGGAAAGCCAGCTTTTCAGATCGGCGTCGAGGCCGGTTTCCAGTTCGAGATCGACCGGAACATGCAGCAGCGAGCAGGAAGGCGCGATTTGAAACGCTTCCAGACCCCGCGCGGCAATGGCCACCTCCAGCCGCGTGACGATTGCGGCAAGATCGGCACGCCAGATGTTGCGACCATCAATAACGCCGAGGGAGAGGACCCGGCCGGCGGGCAACGCCTTCAACACCGCCTCGAATGCGCCGGGTGCTCGCACCAGATCCACATGAAGGCCCGCAACCGGCAGCACCGTGACAGCTTCGAGATTGTCCTCGAGCCCACCGAAATAGGTGGCGAGCAGGATTTTCAGGTCCGGCGCGGCTTTCGACAGGGCCTGATAGGCGACGGCAAGCGCATGGCGCTCACCTTCGGAAAGATCCAGCACCGCAACCGGTTCGTCAATCTGCACCCAGTCGGCACCGGCGGCCTGCAGGCGGCGCAGCAATTCTGCATAAACCGGCAGCAGCTTCGCCAGCAGATCGAGCGGCTTGAACGCGGCCTCCCGCGCCTTGGCGAGCTTCAGGAAGGTGACCGGTCCGAGGATAACGGGACGAGTGTGAATACCAAGCGCCTTCGCCTCAAGGAAATGCTCGACGGGCTTTTGCGAGGTGAGCACGAAATGCTGATCCCCGGAAACCTCCGGCACCATGTAATGATAATTCGTATCGAACCACTTGGTCATTTCCAGCGCCGGAACGCCCCGACCGTGACGGGTATTTTGCCCGTGAGCATGGCCGCAATCCGCATGGGCCTCGCTCTGGCTGCCGCGCGCCATGGCGAAATAGGTCGACAGGGAGACATCTCCACCCGTCCATTCGTAAACCGAGGGAATGGCACCCACCATCACGGCCGTATCAAGAACATGGTCGTAGAGGGAGAAATCATTGGAGGGGATATGGGTAATCCCCTTTTGCTGCTGAAGCGCCCAGTTTTCGGCGCGCAGCCGGGCAGCGGTTTCGAGCAGTTCCGTCTCGGAAATCTTGCCGGACCAGAAGCCTTCAAGCGCGAACTTCAGTTCGCGATGGCGTCCGATCCTCGGAAAACCGAGCGATGCGACTGGAATGGTCTTGTCTGGCATTGTCATACCCCATTTGGTTGTGGGGGCATGGGTAAAGCGGACGCGTGCAGGCCCGGCCTGTGCCGGACCATTGCAGCAACCACCGGGACACCCCGCCCGTGGACGTTATTTTGTCCTGGCAGGTCTCCTGGCTTACGGGTCGTCGCCTTTGCCCGTCTTCCCGGGGTTTATCCCAGTGACATGTTGGACAAAGGCTCGCCGCTTACAGTTGCGGGGGCAGCTCCGGTCTTGCCGATCGTCGGCGCACCGTATTCCCTCTTAGCTCCGGGATCGAACAAACAAGCCCGGAGAACCATGACACCCGCATTTCTCACCACGGGCGCCACAATGTCAATAGACATAAAGAAATCTTTATATCTTTATTTCTCTGAATTCAGGATACGACCGCACCGGGGCCTGGCACAGCACCCGCCGGCACCTTGCCCAGAATGATCATGCCAAGCACCTCGTCCTTGGTGACATCCTGCGTGCGGGCATGGCCCACCACCTTGCCGTTCTTCATCACGAAGACCCTGTCGGCCAGATCGAAAACGTCGTGAATATCGTGGCTGATGAGGAAGATGCCGATGCCCTGCCGCTTCAGCTCCTTGACCAGATCGCCCACCTGCGCCGTTTCCTGCGGCCCGAGTGCGGCGGTCGGCTCGTCCATGATGAGGATGCGGGCATCGAACAGAATGGCGCGGGCAATGGCGACGGATTGCCGCTGGCCGCCGGACAGTGCCTTCACCGGTTCCTTGAACCGCCGGAAATTCGGGTTGAGACGCCCCATCACCTCGCGGGCGGAAGCCTCCATGGCGACATCGTCAAGCGTGCCCCATTTCGTCTTCAGCTCGCGGCCGAGATAAAGATTGGCGGCCGCATCGACATTATCGGCCACGGCAAGCGTCTGGTAGATGGTCTCGATACCGTATTTCTTGGCGTCGCGGGGATTGCGGATATCGGCATCCTCGCCATTGATGAGGATATCGCCGCCATCGCGCCGGTAAGCGCCGGAAAGAATCTTGATAAGGGTCGATTTACCCGCGCCGTTGTGGCCGAGAAGGGCGACCACCTCACCGGGGAAAAGATCGACAGAGGCGTTTTCCACCGCATGGATGCCGCCGAAGGAAATGGAAATATTGCGCATTTCCACGAGGGGCGTGACTTGGTCGGTCATAGGAGTTCTCCTCGGTTCTTACTTGGCGCGGGCGCGGTAGATGGTGTCGAGCCAGACGGCGACGACCAGGACCACACCGACGACGATGCGCTGGAAGGGCGTATCGATGCCCACCAGCACCATGCCGGATTGCAGCGATTGCATGACGAGCGCGCCGAGCATCGCGCCCGCTATGGTGCCGACACCGCCGGCAAGCGAGGTGCCGCCGATGACGGCCGCCGCGATGGTATAAAGCTCGTCCAGTTCGCCCTGGGCATTGGTGGCCGCGTTGAGGCGGGCGGTGGAGATGGCTGCGGCGATGGCGCACAGAACGCCCATCAGCGTGAAGATCTTTACCGTCACCCAGCGGGTCTTGATGCCGGCGAGTTCGGCTGCTTCCGGATTGCCGCCGATGGCGAAGACATAACGCCCGAAACGCAGCCGTGTGGCGATAAAGGTCATGACCGCACCGACGGCAAGCGCCATCAGCACCGGAATGGCGATGCCGTGCGAAATGAACAGACCGCCTTCAGGCCAGGCGATACCATTGGCATCGGCATAGTTGCGGGCGATGTTGACCGGCCATGGGTAGCTGTTGACCACGGTTACGAAGCCGATGACGACGAGGCAGCCGAGCGCCACCAGAAAATATTCCGCCCAGACGGGCCGCAATGGAAAGCCGAAGCGGCGGCGCTGGTGGCGGGAATTGAGGATGGCCGCCACAATGGCGATGCAGGCGACGACGGCCGCGATCCAGCTCCATGTCGCACCGATCGAACCGCTGGTGCCGCCGCCCATCAGGCGGAAGGTGGAATCCATCGGCGCCACGGTGCGGCCGCTGGTGATGAACCACGTGCCGCCGCGCCAGACCAGCAGGCCACCAAGCGTGACGATGAAGGACGGCACGTTGAGGAAGGCGACGATGGAGCCCTGCAACATGCCGATCGCGCCGCCAACGAGAATGCCGGTGAGAAGCGTGACGATCCATGTGGCCCAATGTTCGAAACCGAGTATCTGCGGCAGGATTTCCGCCTGCATGACACCCATGATCATGCCGGAAAAACCGAGGATCGACCCAACCGACAGATCGATATTGCGGGTAACGATAACAAGCACCATGCCGGTTGCCATGACAGCGACGGAGGCGGTCTGCACCGAGAGGTTCCAGAGGTTTCGCGGCGTCAGGAACAGGCCGCCGGACAGGATATGAAATCCGATCCAGATCAGAAGAAGCGCGCCGACCATGCCGAGCAGTCTGGTATCCAGCTCGGTTGCGCTGATGAAGCGCGTTATCGAGCCTGTCTTTTCCGTCTTTTGCGACGCTGTGGAATTGGATTGGGTCATATCGGCCATGTACTGCCGGTGCTCCTCACATCTTGGAGCGCTTTCGCTTTTCCCTGAATCGCGAAAACGCTCCAACGCTTTGTTCTGGCACATTTCCGGACGGAAAACCGGGGCCTACTTTTCCTGGAAATGCTCTAAAAGGCGCCGCGCCATGAACCATGGCGCAGCGCCCGAACCGCGGCCTATTCGATCAATCGCAGGCTTTGACGGTTCCGGCCTTCACACCCTGGCAGGCCGTTTCCTTCTTGATCCAGCCGGCGTCGATGACGACGTTCAGATTGTCCCTGGTGATGGCGATCGGCTTGAGGAAGACCGATTGCATCGCCACTTTCTTCGGACCGCCATCAAAGGTAGTCACGCCCTTGATTTCCGTCATCTTCTTGCCGCCGGCCAGTTCCAGCGCGATGCCGGCTGCTTCCTTGCCGAGTTCGCGGCTGTCCTTCCAGACAGACACCGTCTGTGTGCCGAGTGCTACGCGGTTGAGCGCGGCGAAGTCGGCATCCTGACCGGAAACGGGAACCGAACCGGCCATGCCCTGCGCGGCAAGAGCGGCGATTGCACCGCCGGCCGTGCCGTCATTCGAGGCGACGACCGCATCGACCTTGTTATTATTCTTGGTCAGGAACTGTTCCATGTTCTTCTGGGCATTTTCCGGCTTCCAGCCATCGGTATAGGCTTCGCCGACATTTTTGATCTTGCCGCCGTCAATGGCCGCCTTCAGCACTTCCTGCTGACCGGCGAACAGGAAGTCCGCATTCGGATCGGAAGAAGAGCCCTTGATGAAGACGTAATTGCCTTCGGGCTTCACCTTGAAGACTTCGGCAGCCTGCAGACGTCCGACTTCCTTGTTGTCGAAGGTGATGTAGAAGGCGTTCTGGTTTTCGATCAGACGGTCGTAACCAACGACCGGAATGCCCTCGGCAACGGCCTTTTCAACAGCCGGACCGATCGCGTCGCTATCCTGCGCCAGAATGATCAGCGCGTTGGCGCCCTGCGAGATCAGCGATTCCACGTCGGTCAGCTGCTTTGCGGCGGATGATTGCGCATCGGCGGAGATGTATTTCGCACCAGCCTTGTCGAGCGCTGCCTTGATGGCTGCCTCATCCGTTTTCCAGCGCTCTTCCTGGAAGTTCGACCAGGAAACGCCGACGACGAGATCGGCCGCGATAGCCGCGGTATGCAGGGAAACGAGTACGGCTGTACCCGCCAAAAGCTTGGCAAAAGAATTCATGATGTCCTCCCGGTAAGGGCGAAGCCCCACACCTCCATGCAGGGAAAACGCCCGGAAAAAAGCTGACGGTCTCTGTGGTTTCACAATTTTCTCGACAGTCGAGAAAATTAATGTCAGAGATTCCCCATGCTGTCAACAACGGCTGCGGGCAGCATCCGGGTGCCTTGATCTTCGCTCTGGCATGCGCCATCAGAGTGGATCAGCACGACAGGAAAAAGGCCGTTCAGGGAGCATGCCCCAGCCCATGTCCGCCATTGCAAGTACGGAACTGGTGCGCCAGAAAAACAGCCTGTCGGTGATGGCGGCCCTGCGCCTGCACGGCAGCCTTTCCCATACCGACATGTCGTCTTTCACCGGGCTTGCCTCCGCAACCGTCTCCGCCATCACCACCGAGCTTGAGCGGGCCGGGCTCATTCTGCGGAAAGAGCAGCTCGCCACCGCCGGCCGTGGCCGGCCACGCATTCTCTTCGGCCCGCGCGGCGCTTTCTGCCATGTCGCCATAGTCATCATCTCTTCCGACAGCGTGCAATATTCGCTGGTCGATTATGCCGGCAAGCTGGTGGACCGCTTCACCGAACAGAGGATCACGGCTGAAAAAGGCACATTCGGCGGCGCGATCCTCGCCGGTCTCGCAAGGCTTGCCGATCGCTCGCGCATCGACCGGCACGATATTCTCCAGGTTTCGATCAGCAGCAAGGGGCTAGTGGATGCGGCAGCTGCAACGCTTGTCTGGTCGCCGGTTCTCGGTGACGAGAGGATCGATTTCCAGCGGCTGGTTTCCGGGGACGGCCGCATTCGCGTGACGCTGAACAACGAGACGCTGCTAGCCGCAAAAGCCATCTGGATGCGGGAGCAGGCACGGGAAAACCCGGCGCCGGAGGCCCTCGTCACCCTGTCGCTCGGCCACAGTATCGGCCTTGGCATCGCCCGCGCCACGGGCGGCGCAATCGAGGTCAGCGCCCCCAATTTCGGCCATATGCTGCATCTGGCAGACGGCGCGCTGTGCCGTTGCGGCACTAAAGGCTGCATCGAGGCCTATTCCGGGTTTTACGCGATCCTGCGTTCTGCTTTCGAAGCCCCGCCACAGGCGGAGCCGGCGAAATTCGTGCCGATCGCCGAGGTGGACAAGATCGCCGCCTCGGCCCGCACCGGCGCCCGCATGGCGAGGTTCGCCTTCCGCACCGCCGGCCTTGCGCTTGGCAACGGCCTTTCACGCCTCTTCAGCCTGCATGGCCATATGCCGGTCTTCATCACCGGCCCCGGCACACGTTATTTCGATCTTCTGGAAAGCGGCCTGCGCGACGGCCTTGCGCAATCGCAGGCGGTGCGTTTCGGCGGCATGCCGAAAATCGCCATAGCGCCCAACGAGCCGGAACTGGTGTTCGAAGGGCACATGGAACACGCGCTTTCAGCCGCAGACGACTATATCCTGAGCGCCGACGGCCCGGAGAAGCCGACAAAGAGTTCCGGGAGCTGACGGGGCAACCAGCGGATTTTCAGGCCCGCTCCGCCACGGCTTCGGCCTTTTGCCCGCCACCCATCAGCACCGCCACGAAGGCATCGAGATCAGCGGCCTCGTCCTTGTTCAGGCGCAGGCCCTGTTTCGTGCGCCGCCAGAGAATATCCTCGGCCGCGCAGGCCCATTCGTGCTCAACCAGCCAGCGCACCTCGCATTCATAAAGCGTGCCGCCGAAATGCCGGCCGAGGCCGGAGATATCGGCGGCGCTGCCCAACAGTTCCGCCGCCTTGGTGCCGTAGTTTCTGACAAGTCGCTCGGCATGGCGTCCATCAAGGAAGGGATAACGGGAAACAAGTCCCCGCACCTGCGTCTCATATCTCTCCGCGCCGAAATCGCCGCCCGGCAGGTGGGAACCCGCCGTCCACGGCTTGCCCTTTTCGCCGATCGCCGCACCGATCTTTTCCAGCGCATGTTCGGCGAGCCGCCGATAGGTGGTGAGCTTGCCGCCGAAAACATTGAGGAGTGGAGCCTCTCCCTCTTCAACCTTCAGCACATAATCGCGTGTGGCTTCCTGCGCTTTTGAAGCGCCGTCATCAAAAAGCGGTCGCACGCCGGAATAGGTCCAGACGATATCTTCCGGCCGGACCGGCTCGTTGAAATAGTCGCTTGCCGCGTTGCAGAGATAGGAAATCTCTTCCTCGGAAATGCGAACCTTGGCCGGATCACCCTTGTAATCGCGATCCGTTGTACCGATCAGCGTGAAATCCCGCTCATAGGGAATGGCGAAGATGATGCGGTTATCCGGGTTCTGGAAGAAATAGGCGCGCGGATCGGAAAACTTCTTGCGCACGATGATATGGCTGCCCTGTACGAGCCGGACATTATGAACATCCTTGCGGCCGAAGACGCCTGAGAGCACGGTATCCACCCAGGGACCGGCGGCATTCACCAGCATGCGCGCCTTGTGCGTGGCCGCCCGTCCGGTTTTTTCGTCCAGCGTCTCGATGTGCCACAACCCGCCTTCGCGCCGCGCCGAAACGACGCGTGTGCGGTTCATGATTGTCGCGCCACGATTGGCCGCGTCGCGCGCGTTGAGGACCACGAAACGGGCATCATCCACCCAGCCATCGGAATATTCGAAAGCTCTGGCAAATGTCGGCTTCAGCGGCTTGCCCGCCGGGTCCTTGCGAAGATCGAGCGTGCGGGTCGCCGGCAGAAGCTTGCGGCCGCCGAGATTGTCATAAAGAAACAGGCCGAGCCGGACCATCCAGGCCGGGCGCACGCCGCCTTTCTGGATGGGCAGAACGAAACGCATGGGCCAGATGACATGCGGCGCCATGGCCCAGAGGATTTCCCGCTCCATCAGCGCTTCGCGCACGAGGCGGAATTCGTAGTGTTCGAGATACCGCAGGCCGCCATGGATGAGCTTGGTGGCGGCGGAAGAGGTGCCCGAAGCAAAATCGCCCTTTTCCGCAAGCGCCACGGAATAGCCCCTGCCCACGGCATCGCGGGCAATGCCGCAGCCATTGATGCCGCCGCCGATGACAAAAAGATCGAAAATGTTTTCGCCGGACATGAAGCCTCCGCGACAATGCAGGGGAGAAACCCCTTATGGAAAGACAATTATATAAAAACGAAAACAAAACGAATGTCAAAAGAAAACAAACGAACCATGGAAACGCAAATGAAAGCGCCGCCGTGGGCGGTGCTTCACAACGTCATCCTCCCAGGAGCATTTTCGCTTTTCTGTGAATCGCGAAAGCGCTCCAACTCCTTGTTTGCCGCATTTCCGAACGGAAAACCGGGGTCCACTTTTCCTGGAAATGCTCTAGGAGATTTATGTTTCAGCCATATGTCTGAGAAACCTGCTCAAGCTCATAGAGCACGCCGCCCATATCCTTCGGATGCAGGAAAAGAACGGGATTGCCATGCGCGCCGATCTTCGGCTCGCCATCGCCCAGAATACGAACGCCCTTTTTGACGAGATCGTCGCGGGCCGCGACAATGTCAGGCACTTCGAAGCAGAGATGATGCGTGCCGCCGCCTGGATTTCTCTCGAGAAACGCGGCTATCGGCGAATTTTCGCCGAGCGGATAAAGAAGCTCGATCTTGGTGTTGTCAGCCTGAATGAACACAACCGTCACGCCGTGTTCGGGTAGCGATTGCGGTTCCGAGACATTTGCGCCCAACGCCCTGTAACGGGCAACGGCGGCATCGAGATCGGGCACCGCGATGGCGACGTGATTTAGTCTTCCGAACATGGCCGTCTTTCCCTCACACGTTCCGCCGGATACCTTCCAGCAGGTCGAGCACCTTGTTGGCGGCATCCATGACATTGGTGCCGGGGCCGAAGATTGCCGAGACCCCGTGGTCGAGCAGGAACTGATAATCCTGCCGCGGAATGACGCCGCCGACCACGACGATGATGTCGTCCGCGCCCTTCTGTTTCAGCGCCTCGACCAGCTGCGGCGCCAGCGTCTTGTGGCCGGCGGCGAGCGACGACATGCCGACCACATGCACCCTGTTCTGAACGGCGAGATCAGCCGCTTCCGCCGGTGTCTGGAACAGCGGACCGGCCAGCACATCGAAACCGATATCACCGAAGGCGGAGGCAATGACCTTCGCGCCGCGATCATGCCCATCCTGCCCGAGCTTGGCGACCATGATGCGCGGCCTGGTGCCGATCCTCTCAGCAACACCGGAAAGCCGGGCGGCGAGCGTGGCAAGTTCTGGCTCATCCTTGTAAGCCTCGCCGTAAATATCGCTCACCACCTCCGGCACGGCGGCATGATCGCCGAAGGCCGCACGCAGCGCATCGGAAATCTCTCCCACCGTGGCGCGGGCGCGGGCGGCGACAACGGCGGCTTCGAGAATATTGCCCTTGCCGCTGCGGGCGACTTCGGAAAGTGCTGCCAAAGCGGCGGTCACGTCCTTGCCATCGCGGCGGCGGCGTGTCTCTTCGATGCGGCGGATCTGCGCGGCGCGCACGGCGGCGTTATCGATATCGAGAACATCGATATCTTCCTCGTTTTCGAGACGGTAACGGTTGACGCCGACGATGACCTCCTCGCCCTTGTCCACCGCCGCCTGCCGGCGTGTCGCCGCCTCCTCGATCAAACGTTTCGGCAGGCCTTCGGCCACGGCTTTTGTCATGCCGCCCAGCGCCTCCACCTCCTCGATCAGCGCCCACGCCTTCTCAGCCAGCTCATCCGTCAGGCTTTCAACATAATAGGAGCCAGCCAGCGGATCGACGACCTTCGTAACGCCGGTTTCATGCTGAAGGATGAGCTGGGTATTGCGGGCGATGCGGGCGGAAAACTCCGTCGGCAGCGCAATCGCCTCATCGAAGGAATTGGTGTGCAGCGACTGCGTGCCGCCCAGCACGGCGGACATGGCCTCGAAAGCGGTGCGGACGATATTGTTATAGGGGTCCTGCTCCTGCAGCGAGACACCCGAGGTCTGGCAATGGGTGCGCAGCATCAGCGACGAGGCTTTATGCGGCTTGAACTCCTCCATGATGCGCGACCAGAGCAGGCGCGCGGCGCGAAGCTTGGCGGCCTCCATGAAGAAATTCATGCCGATGGCGAAAAAGAACGACAGGCGGCCGGCGAAGTCATCGACATTAAGCCCCTTGGCCAGTGCCGCCCGCACATATTCGCGGCCATCCGCCAGCGTGAAGGCCAGTTCCTGCACCAGCGTCGCACCCGCTTCCTGCATGTGATAGCCGGATATGGAGATGGAGTTGAATTTCGGCATCTCCTTCGCCGTATATTCGATGATGTCGGCAATGATCCGCATCGAGGGTTCCGGCGGATAGATATAGGTGTTGCGGACCATGAACTCCTTGAGGATATCGTTCTGGATGGTGCCGGAAAGGGCGGCGCGGGGCACGCCCTGCTCTTCCCCCGCAACGATGAAACTGGCAAGCACGGGAATGACCGCGCCGTTCATGGTCATCGACACCGAGACTTTTTCGAGCGGAATGCCATCGAACAGGATTTTCATGTCCTCGACGCTGTCGATCGCCACGCCGGCCTTGCCGACATCGCCCTCCACACGCGGATGATCGCTGTCATAACCGCGATGGGTGGCGAGATCGAAGGCCACGGAAACGCCCTGCTGACCGGCGGCGAGCGCCTTGCGGTAAAAGGCGTTCGAGGCTTCGGCCGTGGAAAAACCGGCATATTGGCGGATGGTCCAGGGCCGCCCGGCATACATGGTGGCGCGCGGGCCGCGCGTGAAAGGCGCAAAGCCCGGCAGGCTGTCGAGATGGGAAATCTTCTGAAGATCGTCAGCGGTATAGAGCGGCTTGACCTCGATACCTTCGGGCGTGTGCCAGACGAGCGTTTCCGGTGAACGCTTCAGCTCTTTTTCGGCAAGCTGCAGCCAATCCCGCACCGTTTTTTCACCCGACATGCATCTCTCCCCTTCTGCATTTCATTTTAGCACTGTGGCCGGTGATCGTGACGAAAATCGAACGATCCGCCCGCAGGTCCGACCCCGTAAACCGCTCCGGCCCACATGCGTTCCGGAAAAACGGCAGCGGCCGTCACTCGAATTCGAGGATGATTTCATCCACCGCGAGGCTGTCGCCCGGTTTTGCCGCCACTCTGGCGACGCGGCCGCGTTTTTCCGCACGCAGGATGTTTTCCATCTTCATGGCCTCCACCGTCGCCAACGCCTGCCCGGCCTCCACCTCATCGCCCTCACCCACCGAAATACCGGTGATGACGCCCGGCATGGGGCAGAGCAGCAGTTTCGATGTATCCGGCGGCAGTTTTTCCGGCATCAGCAGCGCCAGTTCCGCCACACGCGGGCTGCGCACATGGGCGCGAATATCCATGCCGCGCCAGCGCAGGCGGATCGCAGCACCTGCAAGATCGACCTTGGCGGCGATAACCTCACCCGCCACCGTGAACAGGCCGAGGCTCTGGCCGGGAAGCCAGCCGGTATCGACGGTGAGCGCCGCCCCGTCTTCAAAACGGACCGCCGTACCATCCGCCCCGGTTTCAACGGCGACCCTGTGGCGGGATGCGCCTGATGACACCACCCAATCCTGACCGACGATGCGGCGATGATTGCCGATGGTGCCGGAAATTTCGACCGCGCGGCTCTGCAGCCGCTGATGGATGATGGCGGCGATGGCGGAAAGCTGGCGCGCAGCGGCCTCATCCGGTTCCACGCCGGAAAACCCTTCCGGAAATTCTTCCGCGATAAAACCTGTCGTCAGGCGGCCGGCGCGGAAACGCTCGTGCCGCATGACGGCCGACAGGAAGGGCAGATTGTGGCCGATGCCCTCTACCTCGAAACGATCCAGCGCCTGCCCCATGGCATCGATGGCGGTTTCACGATCCTTGCCCAGAGCGCACAGCTTGGCGATCATCGGATCGTAATACATCGAAATCTCGCCGCCTTCGAAAACGCCGGTATCGTTGCGGATCACGGTGCCGTTTTCCTGCGCCCCCTCCTGCGGCGGGCGATATCGCGTCAGCCGGCCGATGGAGGGCAGGAAGTTGCGGTAAGGATCTTCTGCATAAAGCCGGCTTTCGATCGCCCAGCCGTTCAGCTTCACATCCGCCTGCCCAAAGGAGAGCTTTTCACCCGATGCCACACGGATCATCTGTTCGACCAGATCGATACCGGTGACGAGTTCCGTCACCGGATGCTCCACCTGCAGGCGGGTGTTCATTTCCAGAAAGTAGAAATTCCTCTCGCCATCGACGATGAATTCCACCGTGCCGGCCGAATGGTAACCGACCGCCCTCGCCAGCGCCACGGCCTGCTCGCCCATGGCTTTGCGGGTGGCTTCATCCAGAAAGGGCGACGGCGCTTCCTCGATGACTTTCTGGTTACGGCGCTGGATCGAGCATTCACGCTCACCCAGATAAAGTGTGTTGCCGTGCTTGTCACCCAGCACCTGAATTTCAATGTGGCGCGGCTGGGTGACGAATTTTTCGATGAAGATGCGGTCGTCGCCAAAGGAGGATTTCGCCTCGTTTTTCGAGGACTGGAAACCCTCGCGCGCCTCGGCATCGTTGAAGGCAATGCGCATGCCCTTGCCGCCGCCGCCGGCCGACGCCTTGATCATGACGGGATAACCGATCTGCGAGGCGATCCTCACCGCCTCATCGGCATCCTCGATGAGCCCCATATGGCCGGGAACGGTGGAAACACCCGCTTTCGCGGCGAGTTTCTTGGAGGTGATCTTGTCACCCATGGCCTTGATGGCGCCAACAGGCGGGCCGATGAAGACGACGCCCGCCTTTTCCAGCGCCTCGGCGAAGGCGGCATTTTCCGACAGGAAGCCGTAACCGGGATGGACAGCATCCGCCCCGGTCTTCTTGATGGCCTCCAGAATTTTATCGATGACGATATAAGACTGAGACGAGGGGGCCGGGCCGATATGAACGGCCTCATCCGCTTGTCTCACATGCAGCGCATTGGCATCCGCATCCGAATAGACCGCGACAGTGGCGATGCCCATCTTCTTCGCGGTCTTGATGACCCGGCAGGCAATCTCGCCGCGATTGGCGATGAGGATTTTCTTGATCATGCGGTTATTCTCCCCTCGCATCGTCATCATCGTCGCGGAATTTCTTTTCATAGGGCATCATCAGGATTGCCGAGGCGGTGGCGGCGGCGCCGAACAGGGATGCGATGGGCATGACGACCAGCAATACCGGCACGAGCGGATTTGCGGCGCGGCCGATGCGCGCGCCAATGCCACCGATATCGAGAAGGATCAGTCCCGCACCGACGCAGATGCCGATCAAAACACCGACTGCCGCATTGAGCGCCATGAATCGCAGCATCTGGCGGTGATCGTGCCGTGCAGCCTCCGGCGTCATCCTGGGTTTGAGGTTGCGGGTGCCGGGCGCTTTACGGGCGCTGCCGCTACGCCGCTGCCCTAGCCAGCGATGCAGCCAATCCATATCGATCTGAAATATGCCGACGCCCATTTTGCCTCCCTCCTCCATTCCCAAACGTCAGCCCGTCACCCATCGCTCTCCGCTGAGGAAACCTCGAACTCAGCCAGATAGGAAAAGGGCACGGCGTCCGTCAGCCAAACACCGTTATCGGCTCGGTAGAAACTGTAACCATCCGCAAACATCCGGCCGGCATCGACAATCAGGACCACGGGCTTTCCATGCCGCTGTCCGACGGCAATCGCAGTCTTCCGGTCAGCCGAAAGATGAACCTGTTGCCTTTCCCCCGGGCGCAAGCCTTCCCGCAGGATGGGTTCGAGGAAACGGGTCGCCGTACCGTGATACAATTGTGGCGGCGGCTCGACCGGCGGCTGGCCAAGATCGACCTTCACGGAATGCCCCTGCGCCGCCCGGATGCGGCGGCCGTCTTCCGACAGCGTGAAACGCTTCTTGTCGCTTTCTGCGACGACAGAAAAGAGGCCTGCCTCATCGAGCGGCGTGCCGCTCGCATTCGCCTTTGCCAACAGATCTGCGACATCCGCCCAACCCTGAGCATCAAGTGTCAGGCCGATACTTTCAGGCGCATGGCGCAGAACGTAGCTCAGAAATTTGCTGGTCGCTGTCGACATCGAATTTCATTCCCCGTTGGCGGATGACAGCACACTCAAATCTCGAAAAAATTCTCGAAGGATTCCGGGAAGTTCTGCCGCGCGACGCGCTCGTCAATCACCAGCATCGCCTGATAGGAAAGCGGATCGAAATTCTTCTCCGCCGGCACCACCTCGCGGCCGAAGAGCAGGTTGAGGCGGGCGGCGTCGAGATTGCCGCGCTCGAAAGGCTCGGCACCGAAATGGTGCCAGAGCGAGTGCAGGAAGGCGGCATCGATGCGATGCTCCTTGGTGTCGTTGCGCGCCCGGCGGGGTATCATCTTGATAGGTGTTACCCCTTTGGGGTTGGCGCGGCGGATGGTGAACTGGACGCCCGTGCTCGGCATGCCGGAGGGGAATCCCTTGTGTTTGGTCATTTCGGGCAGGTTCGCCATCTCTAGTCCTTCCAGAGCATTTCCAGTAAAAGCTGCCTTGCTTTTACGTCCGGAAATGCGTCAATTCAAATAGTTAGAGCGCTTTTGGCGCTCTAATCTTTGCTTATGCCCTGCCGATCTTATCCTGCGTCTTCGTCTCGAAGTCGGAGGCATCGTGGCGTTCATGCAATTGTTCGGACGGATCGCCCGAGGTCTTGTTGACGATCACGCCGCGCTTGACCGCCGGGCGTTCGCCGATTTCGAGCGTCCAGCGCATGACGTGTCTGTAGCCATCGGCTTCAAGGAAAGCACCGGCATCGCCATAGGCCTGACCGAGCGCGATCTTTCCATACCACGGCCAGACGGCCATGTCGGCGATGGTATATTCCGAACCCGCGAGATAGCGGTTCTCAGCCAGATGCCGGTCCAGCACGTCAAGCTGGCGTTTGACTTCCATGGCGTAACGGTCGATGGCGTATTTGATCTTCACCGGCGCATAGGCATAAAAATGGCCGAAACCGCCGCCGAGGAAGGGCGCGGAGCCCATCTGCCAGAACAGCCAGTTCAGCGCCTGCGTGCGGGCATTGCCCTCTTTCGGCAGGAAAGCGCCGAATTTTTCCGCGAGATAAACGAGGATCGAACCGCTTTCGAAAACGCGCGTCGGCTCAGGCGTCGAATGATCCATCAGCGCCGGGATCTTGGAATTCGGATTGACGCCGACAAAACCGGAACCGAACTGGTCACCTTCACCGATCTTGATCAGCCAGGCATCATAGTCTGCGCCCTTGTGGCCGGCGGCCAGCAATTCTTCCAGCATGATGGTGACCTTCTGGCCATTCGGCGTCGCCAGCGAATAAAGCTGCAGCGGGTGCTTGCCGACCGGCAGTTCCTTTTCATGGGTGGGACCGGCAATCGGGCGATTGATATTGGCGAACTGGCCGCCATTGCCCTTGTCCCAGGTCCAGACCCTGGGCACTTCATATCCAGCGGGGAAATTATCTGCGGAGGAATTTTCGGCCATAAAACTCTGTCCTTGTGCGTTTCGGGAGGACATCCGGACATCCGGGCGCCTGAACATCATTATAGTAAGGTGGCCGAAGCATTTTTCCAGCCCCGCAGCGGATCAGAGCGGAATGGTATCGTGTTTCTTCCAGCGGGTTTCGACACTCTTGTTGCGCAGCGAGGCAAACGCACGGGCGATGCGGCGGCGCGAGGAATGCGGCATGATCACCTCATCAATGAAACCGCGTTCCGCCGCCACGAACGGATTGGCGAAACGCTCCTCATATTCCTTCGTGCGCGCGGCGATCTTTTCCAGATCGGAAAGCTCGGAACGATAGAGAATTTCCGCAGCACCCTTCGCGCCCATGACGGCGATTTCCGCCGTTGGCCAGGCGTAGTTCACATCCGCGCCGATATGTTTCGAGGCCATCACGTCATAAGCGCCGCCATAGGCCTTGCGCGTAATCAGCGTCACCATCGGCACCGTGGCCTCCGAATAGGCGAAGAGAAGTTTCGCGCCGTGCTTGATGACACCGCCATATTCCTGCGCCGTACCCGGCAGGAAGCCCGGCACATCCACCAGCGTCAGCAGCGGAATATTGAAGGCATCGCAGAAGCGCACGAAACGGGCGGCCTTGCGCGAACTGTCGATATCGAGGCAGCCGGCCAGCACCATCGGCTGGTTGGCCACAACCCCCACCGTCTGGCCTTCGAGACGGATAAAGCCGGTAATGATGTTGCGGGCAAAGGCCTCCTGCAACTCAAAGAAATCGCCCTCGTCGGCCAGCGCGTGGATCAGTTCCTTCATGTCATAGGGCTTGTTGGAACTGTCGGGGATCAGCGTATCGAGCCGCGCTTCCAGCCGGGCCGGATCGTCGTGAAACGGACGTACCGGCGGCTTTTCGCGGTTGTTGAGCGGCAGGAAATCGAACAGCAGCCGCACATGTTCCAGCGTTTCGATGTCGTTTTCGTAAGCGCCGTCAGCGACAGAGGATTTTTTAGTATGGGTGGAGGCTCCGCCAAGTTCTTCGGCCGTGACGATTTCGTTCGTCACCGTCTTCACCACATCCGGCCCGGTGACGAACATGTAAGAGGTGTCGCGCACCATGAAGATGAAATCCGTCATGGCAGGCGAATAAACGGCACCGCCAGCACATGGCCCCATGATGACGGAAATCTGCGGCACGACGCCGGAGGCGACGACATTGCGCTTGAACACATCGGCATAACCGCCGAGCGAGGCCACGCCCTCCTGAATGCGCGCGCCGCCGCTGTCGTTGAGACCGATCACCGGCGCGCCGTTGCGCACCGCCATATCCATGATTTTGCAGATCTTCTGGGCGTGGGTTTCCGAGAGCGAACCGCCAAGCACGGTGAAATCCTGGGAAAACACATAGACCTGCCGGCCATTGATGGTGCCCCAGCCGGTGACGACGCCATCGCCGGCGATCTTCTGGCCCGCCATGCCGAAATCCACGGCCCGGTGGGTGACATACATGTCGTATTCTTCGAAGGAACCTTCATCCAAAAGCACGTCGATGCGCTCGCGCGCCGTCAGCTTGCCCTTGCCATGCTGCGCCTCGATGCGCTTGACGCCACCGCCGAGCCGCGCCTCAGCGCGCCGCGTTTCCAACTGCTCCAGAATGCCGGGCATGTTTCCTCCATGCGTTGTGCCACGATCAATAGCCCAGAAAACATTCGCCAAGAAGCCTTGATCGTGCGCGTATGCGTGCCATAAATATTTGCAATGTTTAATTTTGCAAAGTTGCAACATGGCGACGGAAAAACTCTTCATCGGCCGCAAGGTTCGCGGCCTTCGCGAAACCGCCCGCGCCACGCAGGCGCAATTTGCCGAAAGGCTCGGCATCTCCGCGAGTTACCTGAATCAGATCGAAAACAACCAGCGCCCGGTTTCGGCCAGCGTTCTGGTGACGCTGGTGGAAAAATTCCAGCTCGACATGGCGGAACTGGCGACCGGTGAAAGCGACCGGCTGGTTTCCGCCGTGCGCGAGGCGCTGAAAGACCCCCTGTTCCTGAATTACGAGCCGGGGCTTCAGGAGTTGAAGTTGATTGCCCAGAACGCGCCGGGTTTTGCCCATGCCCTGCTGCGCGCCCATCAGGCCTATCGCCAGAACAGCGAGCAGCTGGTGCAGCTGGATGACCGGCTGGGCCGCGGCACCGCGCAGGTGGAAAGAACCCCCTATGAGGAGGTGCGTGACTTCTTCCACTTCGTCGACAATTACGTCGCCGAGATCGATCTTCTGGCCGAGGAGCTGGCGGAAGAACTGGAGATAGAGGGCAGTGAGACCTACGGCATTCTGGCGGCGCATCTGCGCAACCGTTACGGCATCCACATCACAAGAACCGAAGCGGCGGGCGGTCTGATCCGGCACTACGATCCTGCCGGCAAAACCCTCGCCCTCAGCTCCTACATGGCCGCGCCGACCCGCAGCTTTCAGCTGGCGTTGCAGATCGCCCAGCTTCACGCCGGCGCTTCGGTAGACAGGCTGCTGGCCGGCGCCGGTTTCCGCAATGCCGAAGCCGCCGAAATCTGTCGTATCGGGCTGCACAATTATTTCGCCGCAGCCCTCATCCTGCCCTATGGGCGATTTCACCGGGCGGCGCAGGAGCTGCGCCATGATCTCGAGCTTCTGGCAGTGCGTTTCGGCGCGAGCCTTGAACAGGTGGCGCACAGGCTCAGCACGCTGCAACGGCCGGGCATGAAGGGCGTGCCGATCTTTTTTGCCAAGATCGACCGCGCCGGCAACATCACCAAACGCCACAGCGCCACACGGCTGCAATTTGCCCGTTTCGGCGCGGCCTGTCCGCTGTGGAACATCCATCAGGCTTTCGAAAGTTCCGACAGGATCGTGCGGCAGCTGGCGGAAACGCCCGACGGCGTGCGCTATCTTTCCATTGCCACCCAGATCGAAAAGGCCGGCGCCGGTTTCAATACCGAGAGGCCGCGTTACGCCATCGCGCTTGGCTGCGAAATTTCCCATGCGCAGAATTTCGTTTATGCCGATACGCTCGATCTCGGCAATGCGGCCTCCTTCAAACCCATCGGCATTTCCTGTCGGGTCTGCGAGAGGGTGGATTGCGTGCAGCGCGCCGTGCCGCCGCTGAAACGCAAGCTGCATTTCGACCACCTTTCGCGTGGAGCATTGCCCTACAGCATCGCAGATTTTTAGCCTTTGGAGCCCGCTTATGGCAGCGGCACCATGGCGCGACGCATGATATTGGCATAATAACCCCAGAAAAGCCGGGCGGCCACGGAGCGCCACGGCGACCAGAGTGTCGCCCGCTCCGCCAGCCATTTCGCTTCCGGCCTCACTTCCAGATCAAGCGCATGCGCCACTGCCGATCTCAGCGCCACATCGCCGACCGGAAAAATATCCGGATGCCCGCCGCAGAACATCAGATAGACCTCCGCCGTCCATGGGCCGATACCACGAAGCGCGACCAGCTCGGAAAGGGCAGTTCCCGGCTCCTTGCGCACTACGCCGTCCAGATCGACCTGCCCTTCCGTGACGGCACGCGCCAGCCCTTCCAGCGTCGTTGCCTTGGCACGGGAAAGGCCGAAAGTGGCGCGCAGCTCGTCGGGTGCGGCGAGATAATTTTCCGCCGTGACCACGCCGCCAGTGCCGGCAAGTATACGCGCCCAGATGGCATTGGCGCTGGCGCGCGACACCATCTGCGAGACGACGATATGGGCAAGGCCGGAAAAGCCGGGCTCATGAATGCGCAGTTCCAGCGGGCCGGCTTTTTCGATGACGAGGCTGAGCGCAGGATCAAGGCGGGCGAGATGCTCCAGCCCTTCGCTGATGTCAGCCATCCCGGTAATGATTTTCATGTCCATCATTCCATATGCCGCCAGCCGGCTGGTGGGGCGGTTTAAAACATGGCAGAAGAAACCATGCCTTCGCCTCTCCGTCAAAAACCGGTTTACCGTTTCGCACCAAGCCCCAATGGCCCGCTGCATCTGGGCCACGCCCTTTCCGCCTTCCTGAACCACGATATGGCGCGGGACAATGGCGGCCGCTTTCTGCTGCGTATCGAGGATATCGACCAGACACGCTGCACACCGGAATTGGAGCAGGCGATCTATGACGATCTCGGCTGGCTGGGGCTAGCCTGGGAAAATCCTGTCCGGCGTCAATCCGACCATTTCGATGCGTATCGCGTGGCGCTGGACAGGCTGATCGACGCGGGCCTTGCCTATCCTGCCTTTCTGAGCCGTGGAGAAACCAAAGCGATCGTCAAAGCCTTCGAGGCCGATGGCGGGCTCTGGCCGCGCGATCCGGATGGCGCGCCGCTCTATCCATCGATGGACCGCGAAAGGCCCGAGGCGGAACGGGCAATACTCCTCGCCGCCGGTCAGCAACATGCCTGGCGGCTTGATATGGAAAAAGCGATCCGCGCCGCCGGCAGCCCCCTGTTCTGGCAGGAGAGCGGCGATGGCGAGACGGGGAAAATCGAGGCCCTGCCCGCGCTTTGGGGCGATGTGGTGCTGTCGCGTTCCGACGCGCCTTCGAGCTATCATCTTTCCGTCGTGGTGGATGATGCGCTGCAGGGCATCACCCATGTGGTGCGCGGCATGGATCTCTACCACGCAACCGCCATTCACCGACTGCTGCAGCGCCTGCTGGACCTGCCGCAACCCGTCTATCACCATCACCGGCTGATTTTGGGCGCGGACGGGCGCAAGCTTTCGAAAAGCGAAGGCAGCACCGGGCTTTCCGCCCTTCGCGCCGAAGGCGCGACACCCTCAGATATCCGCCGGCTTGTCGGCCTCCTCTAGCGCCCGCTCCCGGCGGGCACCGTTGCCGCCTATATTGCGGCGGATGATCTGCCGCACCTTGTATTTCATCAGCGCGGCATTGACCTCGGCACCCAGCATGAAGATGACGCCGACCATATAAAGAAACACCAGAACCACCATGACAGAGGCGAGACCGGCATAGGTGGCGGCATAATTGGCGAAGGTGGAGAGATAATAGGCGAAGATCGCGGCACCGATGACCCAGAAGATCATCGTCAGCAGAATGCCCGGCCAGACATCCCAGATGCGCCTCTTGCCGGCGGGAAGCCACAGATGCGCCGCCACCAGCCCCGCCGTCAGCACAACGATGGTTCCGTAAAGACCGAGACTGGAAACGGTGTTCAGCACGTCGGTCATCCACGGAAACCGCTCCTCGGCAAAGGACGTGGCGACCGGCACCGCGACGAGCACGATGCTGATGCCGGTAAAGACCACCACCGCGATCAGCACATAAAGCAGGCTGAGCAGGCGGGTGACATACCACCAGCGTGTCTCGGTGACACGATAGGCGCGGTTCAGTGAGATTCTCAGCGCCTCGACGCCGTTGGAAGCAAAGTAGGCGGCCGCCAGCACCGAAATCGTCAGCAGGCCGCCGCGCGGAATGGTCAGCACCTGCTGCACCTGCGCCGCAAGCGGCCCGGCTATCGCCTCCGGCCAGGTATCGAAAATCAGGTGAACCGCCGTTTCGGAAAACTGGTCAGCGCCCAGAAAACCGGCGAGAGCCGTACCGAAGATCAGGAAGGGAAACAGTGCCAGCAGAATGGAAAGCGCCATATGGCTAGCCATCGCCCAGCCGTCATCCTCGGCGAAATGGGAATAGGCATCGAAGGCAACCTTGCCTGCCAGGCGCACTGCGGCAACCATGTCACCTCCATTCATCGGCATTTCATTTGTAACTTCGAGCCGAATATGGGAAATCAGCTTCGCTTTGTACAGCGCGCAAGGGCGGCTTTCGGTTCCGTGCCGAAAAGGATTTTGCGCAATGCGATTTTCACGGGCCGGTCAACCAGGCCAGAGCAACAGTCGGTTTCCCGGAGCGGCAGATGTCTGAAAAGCCCGTCATCATCATCACCGGATGTTCATCCGGCATCGGCGCTTATTGCGCCGGCGCGCTTCACCGGGACGGCTGGCGGGTCTTCGCCACCGTGCGACGCATCGCCGACATGGCGGCGCTTGAAAACCAGGGCATCGAAACCCTGATTATGGACTACACCAAGCCTGAAACCATCGCCGCCCTTGTGAACACCGTCGCGGCCCGGACCGGAGGTCGCATCGACGCGCTGTTCAACAACGGCGCCTACGGACAGCCGGGCGCGGTGGAGGATCTGCCAGTCGACGTATTGCGGGCGCAGTTCGAAACCAATGTCTTTGGCTGGCACGATCTGACGCGGCGGGTCATTCCCTTCATGCGCACCCGGCGCGCGGGCCGCATCGTGCATTGCTCCTCCATTCTCGGCCTTGTGCCCTACCGGTATCGCGGCGCCTATACCGCGTCGAAATTCGCGATCGAGGGACTGGGCGTCACACTGCGCATGGAGCTTCAGGGCAGCGGCATCCATGTCAGCCTCATCGAGCCGGGGCCGATCACCTCGAAATTCACGGCGACGGCGCTTGCGCATGTCAAGGAACACATCGATCTCGAAAATTCGGCCCATGCGGCGGAATATGAACGCCAGCTGGCGCGCATGGATGGTTCCGGCCCCGTCAACCGCCACAAGCTTGGCCCCGATGCCGTTTATGCCGTGCTGAAACATGCCCTGACGGCAGCGAAACCGAAACCGCATTATCCTGTCACCGTTCCAGCCAAACAGGGGCTGTTGCTGAAACGGCTCTTGCCTGCCGGACTGTTCTATCGTCTGCTGCGCAGATTCGATTGAGGAGGAGTAACCCCTAAATGTCCGGCTTCACCAGTGTACTGGCCCTTATTGTCATGGGCCTTGTCGTCATCGTGCTGATACGCGGCCTTTTCAACATGCTGAAGGGACAGGACGCCAACCGGTCCAACAAGCTGATGCAGCTTCGCCTTCTCCTGCAGGCCATCGCCATCGTGCTGATCATGCTCACTCTCTGGCTCACCGGCGGCGGTCGCTGAGATGGTGAAACTGAACAAGATCTACACCCGCACCGGAGACAAGGGCACGACGGCGCTGGTTTCCGGCCCGCGCCGCCTGAAGCACGATCTTCGCGTCGAGGCTTATGGCACGGTGGACGAGACCAATTCGGCAATCGGCATGGCGCGGCTTCATACGGGCGGGCGTGAAAGTGACGGCATGGAAAAGCTGGATGCCATGCTCTTCCGCATCCAGAACGATCTTTTCGACCTCGGCGCCGATCTCGCCACGCCTGACGGCGGTGAACCGCTGTCCTATGAACCGCTGCGCATCGTCGAAAGCCAGGTTACCCGGCTCGAAAACGAAATCGACGAGCTCAACGCGACGCTTGAACCGCTGACCTCTTTCGTACTGCCGGGCGGCACCGCGGCAGCGGCCGCTCTGCACATGGCCCGCACGATCTGCCGCCGCGCGGAACGATTGATGGTGGCGCTTTCGGTCACCGAAAACGAGATTGTCAGCCCGGCGGCGATCAAATATGCCAACCGCCTGTCCGACTTCCTGTTCGTGGCCGCCCGTTTTGCCAATGACACGGGCAAGGCCGATATTTTATGGGTCCCCGGCAAGAACCGCTGACAGAGCGTGATAACCGTTCAGACAAAGGGCATTCGATGTTCATACCGCTGCACGACGCGAATTCCCTCAAACATATCCGGTTGCAATATGTCACGATCGGCCTGATCGCGGTCAATGTGGTGGTCTGGCTGTTTACCGGCGTGATCGCCAGCGACACGCAGGCGAATGCGGCAGCGCTCGGCCTCGGCTTCATTCCCGCCGTCGTGTTCGATTACGCCTATCTGGAGCCCGCCCTGCAGGTGGTGCCCGATGACCTCACCGTCATTACCTATGCCTTCCTCCACCTCGATTTCTGGCATCTGGCCGGCAACATGCTGTTTCTCTGGGTCTTCGGTGACAATGTCGAGGACGCGCTCGGTCACTTCCGGTTCCTGATCTTCTATCTTGCCTGCGCCATTGCCGGGGCATTGCTGCACGGTTTCGTCGCGCCCACCTCGGAGGGACCGCTGATCGGTGCATCCGGCGCGGTTTCCGGTGTCGTGGCGGCCTATTTCCTGCTGCATCCCAAAGTGCGTGTCTGGGTGCTGGTCTTCATGCGTATTCCGCTGCCCCTTCCGGCCTTCATTCCGCTGGCGCTGTGGATCGGCCAGCAATTCCTGATGCTGGCGCTCGGGCTGGAAGAAAACGTCTCGTGGGGCGCGCATGTGGGCGGCATATTGGCAGGCGCCGTCATGGTGCTTTTCATGCGCAGGCCGGGTGTTCCGCTGTTTGACCACACCATAGTTCCGCCGAGGGCGGCGCAGTTCAAGAATCCGTCGCAAACGGCAGGGTTGTCGCAAATCGAACGGGGCTATGACGGGGGCGGATAAGCCCGTCAGGAAGAGATAAAGTATTTACGTTAACGTCAACGTAAGATATGCCTTACGTGCATGTGATAATGAACATTGCTCCGTTGTATTTGCGGGAAAAATGCTTATCCATGTCGCCAACCTGTTTTTGGAGGTCCGCGCGGTCTATTCACCAAGCGGACAGGAGTTTGAGGAAAGCCGCCGATGAAAATCCTTGTCCCCGTTAAGCGAGTCGTCGATTACAACGTGAAGATTCGCGTGAAATCGGATGGTTCGGGTGTCGAGCTTGCCAATGTGAAGATGTCGATGAACCCGTTCGACGAAATCTCGGTGGAAGAGGCGCTTCGTCTGAAAGAGGCGGGCAAGGCCGAAGAGGTTGTGGTCGTCTCCATCGGCCCGGCCAAGGCGGAAGAAACACTGCGCACGGCACTCGCCATGGGTGCGGATCGCGCCATCCTGATCGAGACCGACGAAACGGTCGAGCCGCTGGCCGTCGCCAAGCTCCTGAAGGGCGTGGCGGAAGCCGAACAGCCCGGTCTCGTCATTGTCGGCAAACAGGCGATCGATGACGATTCGAACCAGACCGGCCAGATGCTGGCAGCCCTTCTCGGCTGGGGCCAGGGCACCTTCGCCTCGAAGGTCGAGCCTTCCGATGGCAAGGTTGCAGTGACGCGTGAAGTCGATGGCGGCCTGCAGACGGTGGAGCTGAAGCTTCCTGCCGTCGTCACCACCGATCTGCGCCTGAACGAGCCGCGTTATGCTTCGCTGCCGAACATCATGAAAGCCAAGAAGAAGCCGCTCGACAAAAAGGCTCCGGCCGATTTCGGCGTCGACGTTTCGCCGCGCCTCAAGGTGCTGAAGACCGAGGAGCCGGCAGGCCGCAAGGCCGGCATCAAGGTCGGCTCGGTTGCCGAGCTGGTCGAAAAGCTCAAAGCCGACGGCGTCCTCTAAGGTTTCGGAAAAGGGAGATATTCTCATGACCATTCTTCTTCTGGCAGAACACGACAACGCAACCCTTTCCGACCTGACGGGCAAGACGCTGACAGCGGCAACCCAGATCGGCGGCGATGTCCACGTACTGGTCGCCGGCTCCGGCGCAAAGGGCGCGGCCGATGCGGCTGCGAAACTGTCGGGCGTCTCCAAGGTGCTGCTCGCCGACGACGCATCCTATGCCAATTCGCTGGCAGAACCGCTGGCGGCGCTGATCGTCTCGCTCGCCCCTTCCTATGATGTCATCATTGCGCCAGCCACCGCATCTGCCAAGAACGTGCTGCCGCGTGTGGCAGCGCTTCTCGACGTCGCGCAGGTTTCGGAAATCATCGAGGTCGTCAGCCCGGATACCTTCAAGCGTCCGATCTATGCCGGCAACGCCATCCAGACCGTGCAGGCAACCGACGCCAGGAAGGTCATCACCGTGCGCCCGACCGCTTTTGCGGCAGCAGCGGAAGGCGGTTCGGCAGCGGTTGAAACCATCGGTGCTGCCGAAAACCCCGGCCTCTCCAGCTTCGTTTCCGATGCGCTGGCGTCGTCCGACCGTCCGGAACTGACATCCGCGAAGATCATCATCTCGGGTGGCCGCGCGCTCGGTTCCTCGGAGAAGTTCAAGGAAGTCATCCTTCCCGTTGCCGACAAGCTGGGGGCAGCCGTCGGTGCAAGCCGCGCCGCAGTCGATGCCGGTTATGCGCCGAACGACTGGCAGGTGGGCCAGACCGGCAAGGTGGTGGCGCCGCAGCTTTACATCGCCGCCGGCATTTCGGGCGCCATCCAGCATCTGGCCGGCATGAAGGACTCGAAGGTCATCGTCGCGATCAACAAGGATGAAGAAGCGCCGATCTTCCAGGTTGCCGATTACGGCCTCGTCGCCGATCTGTTCGAGGCTCTGCCCGAACTGCAGAAGGCCCTGTGATTTAAGCCGATACAAGCGGCGGCGCGTTTTTTGAACGCGCCGCCTTCTCTTTTCCGGCGATATGCGTAACATCGCCGACAATGACGCAGACAAATCCCTAAGAGGAGACCAGCCTATGACCGCGCCCTTTAAAAACATCGGTGTCATCGGAGCCGGTCAGATGGGTTGCGGCATTGCGCATGTCTCGGCTGTCGCAGGCTACAAGGTCCATATCTACGATCTCTCCAAGGAAGGCATCGAGGCCGGCCTTGCGACGATCAACGGCAATCTCGCCCGTCAGGTCACCAACGGCAAGCTCTCGGACGAGGCCCGCAAGCAGGCGCTTGCGCTCATCAGCGGCTCGACCGACGTCAACGATCTGGCGCCCATGGATCTCGTCATCGAGGCCGCGACGGAAAACGAGGAAATCAAACGCAAGATCTATGCGCAGATCTGCCCGGTCCTGAAGCCCGAAGCGCTTCTGGCCACCAACACCTCTTCGCTCTCCATCACCCGGCTTGCATCCGCCACCGACCGTCCCGAGCAGTTCATGGGCATCCACTTCATGAACCCGGTTCCCGTGATGAAGCTGGTGGAACTGGTGCGCGGCATCGCCACCAACGAAAAGACCTTCGATGCGGCCAAGGACTATGTGCGCACCCTGGAAAAGGCGATCACCGTCGCCGAGGATTTCCCGGCCTTCATCGTAAACCGCATCCTGCTGCCGATGATCAACGAGGCGATCTATACGCTTTACGAAGGGGTCGGCTCGGTGGAAGCCATCGACACCGCCATGCGGCTCGGCGCCAACCACCCGATGGGACCGTTGCAGCTTGCCGACTTCATCGGTCTCGACACCTGTTTGTCGATCATGCAGGTGCTGCATGACGGTCTGGCCGACAGCAAATATCGCCCCTGCCCGCTGCTGGTGAAATATGTCGAGGCCGGCTGGCTCGGCCGCAAGTCCGGCCGTGGTTTTTACGACTATCGCGGCGAGACGCCGGTTCCGACGCGCTGACACCGAACCGATATCGTCCCTGCCTTCAGCCGAACTCTCAGGCAATCAGCAGGTAAGCAACCGCTCCGACACCGGCGGCAAGGACGGACACGGCCGTGAGCAATCCGCAATAAACGAGCGTTCCAGAAACAGCGGCGACGAATACGCGCCCTGCCGCGTTGGCGGCGAGAGCGGCGAGGATCGCGCTCGCCACGATATCGGGCGAAAGGTTCTGCGCATTGGTTCGCAGTGCGCTAAGGACGGCGACATCGGCATCGAATATGGCCGATAGAGCCGTGAGGGCAATGAAACCACCCGTGCCGATCCAGACGAGAAGAACGGCATTCAGCGTTCTCGTTACGGCAAAGAGCGTGGCGAAGATGGCAAGGGGTGCCATGTCGAACGGGTTTTTTGCGTCGATTTCCTGTCTGGACTGCGTGTTCCGCAGCCCTATCAGGCCGGCGCCGCTCAATCCGAGAACCAGCGCAGCGGCCAGCACCGCCGGTGCGATGAGGGAAAAGGTCGTCAGCGAGAGGGCGAGAACGATAACGAGAACCCGGAGCAGCGATACAGCCGCGGCCAGCGCCGCCACACCGGCCAGAGGCCACACGTTTTCACCGCTTTTCGCCTTCTGCCCGAAGCTGGCGGTTACGGCGGTCGATGAAACGAGCGCGCCCGCCAGCCCGGTCACCAGCAGGCCACGGGTTGAGCCGAGGAGGCGCACGGCAATATAACCGCAATAGGAAATCGTGGCGCTGAGTACGGTGAACAGCCATATTTCCCAGGGGTTGAAGCCGCCCCACGGATCGATCGCCCGGTTTGGAAGGATCGACAGGCCAACGGCGGTCATTACGGCCAGAACCAGTGCGGAGCGTAGCTCGATCCATGTCAGCCGTTTCAGCAGACTGTGGAGAACCTCCCTGCCCGCAAGCAGTGCGGCAAGGGCAGCACCACCAGCCGCCGCCGCCTGATATTGCGCCGTTACCGCAAGCCCGCCGAGGGCAAAGACGCAGAGCGCCGCGACCACGCCGGTGACACTGAAATCATCGTCATGGCGCGCCTCGCGCAGCTTGAACCACGAAAAGCTGAATGCGAATCCCAGAAAACCCGCCGCGAAGGCGAAGGCATTGCCCTGCTCATCGGCCAATATGCCGAAGACGCCACCCAGCAGGCCGGCAATGCCATAGGTCCTGATCCCGGCGGTGCGGCTGCCCGCCGGCGCATCACGTTCCCGCCAGCCACGCTCAAGGCCGACGAGCAGGCCGATGGCGAGGGCAAGACCAAGCCGGGGAATAAGCAACTCCATGTCGGTACCCATTCATGGCGCAAGTCAGGATCATTATACGAGGCGGGCACGGGCTTGTCTGTACCGGCGCGTCCGCTGGAAAAGCCGGCTTTGAAGGCGGTTGCGGCTCCCAACCCTCAATATCCAGCCGCCGGCATCATTTTCCAGTCGCAGCTGTCACCAGCGCCCTGGCATCCTCGCTGTCCCACGCCGCCGGGCCGTTCATGGCCGCAAGCAGGCAACCATTCTCATCCATCAGCAGGGTTGCAGGCAGGCCGAAGGCGAGGCCTTCCTTTTTCAGCACGTTGAAAACGCCCATGGAACTGTCGCGATAGGGCTTCAGCGCGTCGATCTTGTATTCATCCATGAAGGCTTTCGGTTTTTCATCCGCACCGACATCAATATTGACGGCAACGACCTCGAAGCCATCACCGCCCTTTTCCTTCTCCAGCGCGTTCAGGGCCGGCATCTCTTCCCGGCAGGGCACACACCATGTGGCCCACAGGTTGAGAAGAACCGTCTTGCCCTTGAGATCGGCAAGTGTCATGTCCTGCGCCTGCGGCCCCTTGAAGGACAGCGGGATGACACGTGGCTTGTCCGCCGCCGACATGGCCGCAACCTGCCCCTTCAGAAACGGCTTCAGCGAGGCGATGCGGTTTGCCGCCCCCTCACATAAACCGGCGTCAGCGACCGCTGCCCCTTGAACCGGGCTCTCAGACCCAATATGCCTGAACCAGACCGCGCCCGCGCCGCTTAAGACACCGGCAACGGCAGCAATTGCAACCAACTTGGCGGAAGGAAGCCTGAACGGCCTTTTTTCTGTCATCGAATACTCCAGGGCACTGCGAACATGGCTGACGGCACAGATCAGAAATCCTCCAACCAGATGTGGGGCGGGCGTTTCGCTTCCGGGCCATCTGCCATCATGGAAGAGATAAATGCCTCCATCGGCTTCGACAAGAAGCTTTATGCCCAGGACATCCGCGGCTCTATGGCGCATGCCACCATGCTGGCATCTAAAGGCATTATTTCACCTGATGATAAAGACAAGATCATCGAGGGTCTGAACACGATCCTGTCAGAGATCGAAGCCGGCAGCTTCGAATTCTCGCGCAAGCTCGAAGATATTCATATGAACATCGAAGCGCGGCTTGCGACCCTCATCGGCACCGCCGCCGGCCGCTTGCACACCGCCCGTTCGCGCAACGACCAGGTGGCGCTCGATTTCCGCCTGTGGGTGAAGGAAGAACTGCAGAAGACCGAGGGTATGCTGACCGCCCTCATCGCCGCCTTCCTCGACCGCGCTGAAGAAAATGCCGATACCGTGATGCCCGGCTTCACCCATCTGCAAACCGCCCAGCCCGTCACTTTCGGCCATCATTGCATGGCCTATGTGGAAATGTTCGGCCGTGACCGCGCCCGCGTGCGCCACGCCATCGAACATCTGGACGAAAGCCCGATCGGCGCGGCCGCACTCGCCGGCACCGGCTATCCCATCGACCGCCACATGACGGCGAAAACGCTCGGTTTCCGCGAGCCGACCCGCAACTCCATCGACACCGTCTCCGACCGCGATTTCGCGCTGGAATTCCTGTCGATCGCCTCCATCTGCGCCACGCATCTGTCGCGCCTCGCCGAAGAAATCGTCATCTGGTCGACGCCGCAATTCGGTTTCATCCGCCTGTCGGATGCCTTCTCGACTGGCTCCTCGATCATGCCGCAGAAGAAGAATCCCGACGCGGCCGAGCTGGTGCGCGCCAAGACCGGCCGTATCAACGGTTCGCTGATCGCCCTCCTGACGGTCATGAAGGGCCTGCCGCTTGCCTATTCCAAGGACATGCAGGAAGACAAGGAACAGGTTTTCGATGCCGCCGAGAGCCTGGAACTGGCGATTGCCGCCATGACCGGCATGATCCGCGACCTTGAAGTGCGCAAGGACCGCATGCGTGCGGCGGCCGGTTCGGGCTATTCCACCGCCACCGATCTGGCCGACTGGCTGGTGCGCGAGGCGGGCCTGCCCTTCCGCGATGCCCACCATGTGACCGGCAATGCCGTGGCGCTGGCGGAGAAGAAGGGCTGCGACCTCGCCGATCTTTCGCTCGAGGAATTGCAGGCCATCCACCCTGATATCACCAAGGGTGTTTTCGACGTTCTTTCGGTGGAAGCATCGGTCGCCAGCCGCACCAGCTTCGGCGGCACGGCGCCTTCCGAAGTGAAGAAGCAGATCGCCTGGTGGCGCGGACGCAACTGATAAGCCGATTTGACGTCGTCACCCCGGACTTGATCCGGGGTCCAGCGCGATCAAGTCTTTGATCGCAGAAGAGTCTTTTCACGTTGCAGACGCGCCGTGGCTGGATGCCGGATCAAGTCCGGCATGACGGAGGAGAGATTTTCGCGCTTTGCCCCAGTCTGAGGGTGCACAAGCGCCCTGTTTTTCGTTATCAGAGAGGCACATATTTCCTTTGGACAGGCTCATGCTTTCAAAAACCGCGCGTAAACTCATCGTTCCCATCGGCATGACACTCGCTGTCAGCCTTGTTCTCAGCGCCTGCGGGCGTAAGGGCGACATCGATCCGCCGAGCACGCCGGTCGAAATGCGCAACAAGCGCAATGCCGACGGAACGGAGACGAAGCCGGCGACGGCGGAGCGCCCGTTCATTCTCGACAAGCTTCTCTGACGGATAAAAGCCTGTGAACCATTTTGGCTATATCGACGGCGTGCTGCACGCCGAAAACGTGCCTGTGCCCGAGATCGCCAAGGCGGTCGGCACGCCATTCTACGTCTATTCGACCGCGACGCTGGAGCGCCATTACAAGGTGTTTTCCGGCGCCTTTGCCGATGTGGACGCCATGGTCTGTTATGCCATGAAGGCCAATTCCAACCAGGCGGTTTTGAAGACGCTGGCAAAGCTCGGCGCGGGCATCGACGTCGTCTCGGGCGGCGAATTGCGCCGCGCGCTCGCAGCCGGCGTGCCGGCAAGCCGCATCATGTTCTCCGGCGTCGGCAAGACGGTTGCGGAAATGGATTACGCGCTGGAAGCCGGCATCTACTGTTTCAACATCGAATCCGAGCCGGAACTGGAAGTCCTCAACCTGCGCGCCGTGAAAATGGGCAAGCGGGCGCATGTCTCCTTCCGCATCAACCCGGATGTGGATGCGCGCACCCACGCCAAGATTTCCACCGGCAAGAAGGAAAACAAGTTCGGCATTTCCTATGAACGCGCCCGCGCGGTCTATGCCCATGCCGCCACCCTGCCCGGCATCGAAGTGACCGGCATCGACATGCATATCGGCAGCCAGATCACCGAATTGCAGCCTTTCGAGGATGCCTTCCGGCTGCTGCGCGAACTCGTGGAAGTGCTGCGCACCGATGGCCACACGATCAGCCATGTCGATATTGGCGGCGGTCTCGGCATTCCCTATCGCGAGGACAATAATCCGCCGCCGCTGCCGGATGCCTATGCCCATATCGTCAAAAACGAGCTGAAGAGCCTCAACTGCAAGATCGTCACCGAGCCCGGCCGCCTGATCGTCGGCAATGCCGGCATTCTGGTGACCGAAGTGATCTATGTGAAGGATGGCGGCGAGAAGACCTTCGTGATCGTCGACGGCGCCATGAATGACCTCATCCGCCCGACGCTTTACGAGGCCTATCACGGCATCCGCCCGGTGGTTCAGCCCGTCGAGGACACACCGCGCATCAAGGCCGATATTGTCGGTCCCGTTTGCGAGACCGGCGATTATCTGGCGCTCGACCGCGAAATGGCGGCACCGCAGCCGGGCGATCTGATCGCCGTCAGTTCCGCCGGGGCTTATGGCGCGGTGCAGGCCGGCACCTATAATTCGCGCCTGCTGGTGCCGGAAGTGCTTGTCAAGGGTGACAAATTCCACGTCATCCGCCCGCGTGGCACCTATGAGGAGCTGATCGCCCTCGATTCGGTTCCCGCCTGGCTCGATTGATCTCACCTGCCACACAGTCGGTCGATCACAATTGAGCGAAGCTGCCTAAAAAATGGGGGTGAGGGTCTGGCTGCCCTCGTCTTCGCCACAAAGAATGTTATCCTTGCCTCCGTGATATGAACAGCGCGCCGTTCCGGGAATGGCGTTCGACGTGGCCAGAACCGGGAGAACGGATTGATGACCACTGCCGGAGAGGACAAGGCTGGCGGAGAGGACAGGACAGGCAGAAAGCGCCCGACCGGCGCATTCGCGCAACGGCCGGACCTTGCCCGCCGGGTTGCCGCCAAGCGCTTCTTCGCGAAAATCGTGCTGCTTTCGGAAAAAATAGCGCCGAAAACGCTGTGGCCTCTCTCCATCGCCGCCGTGTTTCTGGCGCTTGCATGGTTCGGTCTTTACCGGCATATGCCGGATTTCCTCCGGCTCGGCATCGTCTTCGTGCTGGTTTTCAGTTTCATCGCCACGCTTCTGCCGATCCTTCGGCTGAAATGGCCGACGGATCACGACGCGTCCCGCCTTCTTGAAGATCGCAACGGCCTGGCGCACCAGCCAGTCGGCGTGCAGGAGGACGAACCGGCCTTCGACACGCCTTTTTCCCGCACACTCTGGAAAGAACACCAGATCCGCATGGCGGAGCGCATCGCCGCGCTCAATGCCGGTCTGCCGAAACCCGACATCGCCCGTTATGACCGTCTGGCGCTGCGCGCCGTTCCGGCGCTGCTTCTGGTCACGGCCTTCGGTTTTTCCTATTCGAACGGCGCGGGCACGGTTGCCGATGCCTTCCGCAGCCGGCCAGCCGTCGGTCCGCTCAATCCCGATATCCGTCTCGATGCCTGGGTCACGCCGCCTGCCTATACCGGCCGCGCGCCGATTTTCCTGACCGGACGTGATGCCAGCGGTCGTGACGCGGTTTCCGTGCCACAATCCTCCAGGCTGACGATCCGCATGACCGGCGGCGATGGCGGTGAGGAAGTGACCTTCGAGCCGGAAATGGCCGGCGCATTGCAGAAGCTTGCGCCGGAAGCTGCACGCACCGACAGCGCAAGTGGCGATATCGCGGTTCAAACACCGACACGCTCTGCGGATCAGCCCGTTGCGCCGCGCACCTTTGCCATGGATGTGACCGAAAGCGGCATGATCACCGCCAATGGCGAACAATGGGTGTTCAACGTCATCCCCGACCAGCCGCCCAGCATCGCCTTCGACAACATGCCGCGCCGTGCCGTCAATGGTGCGCTGGAAATCGGCTTCACCGCCAAGGACGATTATGGGCTGAAGGAAGCCCATGCCATCATCGAGCCGCTCGGCGTGGCCGAAGGCGCGACCGCACTTTACCCACCGCCGGAATTCAAACTCGACCTGCCGCGGCAGAACAATCGCGAGATCAAGGGCCTGACCAGCCGCAACCTGACCGAACATCCGATGGCGGGAAAACGCGTGCGCATCACGCTGGTGGCAACCGACGGTGCGGGCCAAACGGGCCGCAGCCCTGCGCATGAAATGGTTCTGCCGGGCCGCAATTTCTCCGAACCGCTAGCAGCTTCCATTGCCGAACAGCGGCAGATTTTCTCGCTCGATACACGCCAGATGCCGAAGGCCATCGCCTATAACGAGGCCGTCGGTCTGCGTCCGGAAGAAACCATTCCCAACACCACGCATTATCTCCTGCTGCAATCGGCGCAGACCCGCATGCGGCTTGCTTATAATCAGGAGATGCTGAAGGACACGGCCGATTATCTCTGGGAGATTGCACTCGGTATCGAGGACGGCGATCTCTCGCAGGCGGAAAAACGCCTGCGCGATGCCCAGACCGCGCTTTCGGAGGCGTTGCAGCGCAACGCTTCCGACGAGGAAATCGCCAAGCTGATGCAGGAACTGCGGGAAGCCATGCAGCAGTTCATGAGCGAGCTTGCGCAACGCATGCAGAATGCGCCGCAGGCCAACATGAACCAGCAGGCGCAGAACGTATTGCGCCAGCGCGATCTGGAAAACATGATGAACCAGATCGAGAACCTTGCCCGCTCCGGCAACCGCGACGCGGCGCAGGAAATGCTCTCGCAGTTGCAGCGCATGATGAACAATCTGCAGGCGGGCCGCCCGCAGCGCCAGGGCCAGCAGGGGCAGCAGCAGAGCAGCAAGATGCGCCAGCAGATCGACAAGCTGGGTGAAATCCTGCAGCAGCAGCAGAAGCTGATGGACGAAACCTTCAAGCTCGATCAGGCGCTGCGCGACCGCATGCAGCGCGGCGACCCGCAGCAGGGCGGCGAAGGCGACGACCAGCAGATGGGTGAAAACGGCGGGCAGCAGCAACCGCAGGGCCAGCAAGGTCAACAGGGCCAGAACGGTCAGCAGGGCGGACAGCAGCAGACCGACCAGATGACCGCTGAACAGCTACGCGAAGCGCTGAAAAACCTGCGGGCGCAGCAGGATGCGCTCGGCAAGCAGCTTGGCGAATTGCAGCAGGGCCTTCGTGATCTCGGCATGGAACCGGGCGAAAACTTCGGCAAGGCGCAGCAGGAAATGCAAGGCGCCGGCGAGGCGCTGGGCAAGGGCCAGGGCGAACAGGCCGTCGAAGGTCAGGGCAATGCGCTGAACGCCCTGCGGCAGGGCGCACAGGACATGATGGGCCAGATCATGCAGGCCATGCGCCAGCAGGGCCAGCAGCCCGGACAGGGTCAGGAAGGCATGGCGGGACAGGGCGGGCAGAACGGCCGCGACCCGCTCGGCCGCCCGCGCAGCACCACCGGCCCGGATTTCGGCGATCAGGTGAAGGTGCCTGACGAGATCGACGTGCAGCGCGCCCGCGAAATTCTCGAAGCGATCCGTGAAAAGCTCGGCAACAATCCTCCGGGTGAAGTGGAACGGCGTTATCTCGAGCGGTTGCTGGATATTCGGTGAGGGTTCGCACAGTCGTACTGCGCTTCGATACAGCCTCAAAGCTAAAATTTTCCGTCATGCCGGACTTGATCCGGCATCCAGCCGCAGCGCGTCTGCGCGGCGAGGAAGAGTTCTTTCAGCCCAAGGACTTGGGCTGGCTGGATTCCGGCTCAGGGCCGGAATGACGGAGGTGGGGAATTGCGCAGAGCAGAGAATGGGGCAGACCAACAAAAAGGCGGCTCGAAGGCCGCCCTTTAATCTCTGCAATCCCGTCGCTCAGGCGGCAAGCGCGCGCGCCACGGCCTTGCGGATATCCGGAAGCGCGAAGGGCTTCGAGACGACATCAACGATCTTCTCCGCCAGATCGTCGGCGCGTTCACGCTGCTCGGCATAACCCGTCATCAGCAGGATACGCATGGCCGGGAAGCTCTCGGCGGCGCGATGCGCCAGCTCGATGCCATCCATGACCGGCATGCGGATATCCGAAAGGAGAAGATCGAAACTGGTTTCCTGGAGCTTCTCCAGCCCCTGCTCGCCATCCGCCGCCTCATAGGTCTCGTGACCGTCGAGACGGAGCGCCCGCGCCACGAAAGAACGCAGCGCATCCTCGTCTTCGGTAATCAGAATCTTCGCCATTACTCATTGCTCCTGGGCATCATTTCCAGCCGTGAGCAACATCGCAGGCTCCTCTTTTCAAGAGGTAAACACCCAGGCTTTGGCTGGGTGAATGGTTAATGAGGCGTCTCCGCCCTGTGCCGTTCCGATACGGTAAATAGGCTCAGGCGTCGCCGGTCACGACGCCGACAAAGGGCAGTTCGCGGAAGGCATAAGCGACATCCATGCCGTAGCCCACGACGAAATAGTCAGGACATTCGAAACCGACATAATCGGCCTCCAGATCTTCCTTGCGCTTCACCTTCTTGTCGAGCAGCACGGCGATGGTGACGTTGCGGGCGCCGCGCTCGTAGAGCAGTTCCTTGGCGAAACGCAGCGTGCGGCCGGATTCGAGAATATCGTCGATCAACAGGACATCGCGGTCTTTCACGTCGCTGTCGATATCCTTGACGATCCTGACCCCTTGCGAAACCGTGCCGCTGCCATAGCTCGACAGCGTGATGAACTCGACCTCGGGAGCAAGGCCGCTGTCATGCAGCGCGCGGATAAGATCGGCCGCGAAAATGAACGATCCCTTGAGCACGGCAATGACCAGCAAATCCTTGGTCGGGCCACCGGCAATGTGCTTGGCCATATCGCGATTGCGCTCGGCGATCTGCTCGGCGGTATAAAGCGGCTCGATATTTTTTCCACGGACGACGGGCATTCTTACTCCTGTGCTGCGCCTTGCCGATTTTACCTTTCAGTAAAAATAGAAGACACGCGTTAGCACAGTCAGCGTTCGGACGCACCCGCCTCGACGAAGGAAAGCTTGATCTCAGGCGTTTTTCCACCGGGATGGCGCAGTTTTGCCGAGAAACCGTGGCTGAAACCGGGCTGCATCTCTTTCACCGGCGGCTCGATAACCATGCTCGCCACTAGTTGTCCCTTGGCGGCGAAGAGATCGGCGCGAAGGGCCGGCACCTCTTCCAGATTGCCGCCATTGTTTTCCACGATGCCGTTGATGAGCAGGATATCCATGCCGTCCGCTTCCTGCGGGGTTACGGTGACATGGGAAATGGCGAGAGGATTGACCGAGGCCGCGACAGCCGTCTTTTCCGGCACCACGACCGAGAGGCCGCCCGAACATACGAAGACAAAAATGGCGAGGCCGGCCACCAGCGCCGAATAGGCATCCGCCGACAGGCGAGACAATCTGCGATCCACCCAGCCGATGAAAGCGAGGCAAAGAATGGCGAGGGTGACGGGCGGTTTTTTCACCTGCCGGCGCGCTGCGCCGCGATTGTCGTTTCCGGGCTGACGCGCACGGTTTTCCTTGATGGTGACAAATTCCGCGTCTACCACGTCGCGGTCGGGATTTGCCGCCTGCGACGTGCGGCGCACCGGCGTTTCCGGCATCAGGAGGTCGAAATCGAATGCCGCTTGCCGGCGAGATGAACGGAACATAGCCATAGAATTCCTTGGGTGAGGTTTTCCGGCCCGCAAAACTGGGCATTGCAACGAATCCTGCCAAGTTTTAAATTTAATTGGTTAATGCTTCGCAAAAACGGCTCGCGCAGGCTGCCGGATCCGGGTTAAACCCCGACATCCGAACCCCACGCGCCAGCGGCTTGCGAACCACCACGAAACGAAGAGACTGGAAGTCCGTTGATCCATTTCGAAAATGTCGGGTTGCGTTACGGCATGGGACCCGAGATCCTGAGGGACATGACCTTCGACATTCCCAAGGGTTCGTTCCAGTTTCTGACCGGCCCTTCGGGTGCGGGCAAGACCACGCTGCTCCGCCTGCTTTTGATGTCGCTGCAGCCGACCCGTGGCAATATCCGCATGTTCAACCGGGATGTGTCGCGTATTCCGCGCAGCGAGTTGCCGATGCTGCGCCGCCGCGTCGGCATCGTGTTTCAGGATTTCCGGCTGCTCGATCATCTGACGACCTATGAGAATGTCGCCCTGCCGCTGCGCGTGCGCGGCAAGGAAGAAAGCGCCTATCGCAACGACGTGATCGAGCTTCTGAAATGGGTCGGGCTCGGCGAGCGTATCAACGTGCTGCCGGCCATTCTTTCCGGCGGGGAAAAGCAGCGCGCCGCCATCGCCCGCGCGCTGATGGACCAGCCGGAAATATTGCTGGCCGACGAGCCGACCGGCAACGTCGATCCGCCGATGGCCAAGCGCCTTCTCAACCTTTTCCTGGAACTCAACCGGCTGGGCACGGCCGTCGTCATCGCCACCCATGATTTTGGCCTGATGGACCAGATCGATGCGCGCCGGATGATCCTGACCGAAGGGCGGCTCGACATCTATGAATGAGATCAACCGCAAACCATTGAAACCGGAAGCGGCGCAGCCGAAGCGCCCGCCCATGCGCATCCGCCCGATGGCGCCCATCCTGCCGCCCTCCAATATTCAGGGTAACGCGCTGATGGTGGTGATCGCCATCATGGCCTTTCTCGCCTGCCTCACCCTTGGCGCCGTCTCCATGGTGCGCGCCACCGCCGCCACCTGGCAGAGCCAGATTTCCCGCGAGATCACCATCCAGATCAAGCCCGAGGACGGGCTGGACATGGATGCGGCGCTCTCCAAGGCGCGCAATCTGGCGCTCACCTTCGTCGGCACGCGCGACGGTACGATCCTTGACGATGCGGCAACCTCCCGTTTGCTGGAGCCATGGCTCGGCAGCGGTCTCGATCTTTCCGAACTCCCTGTGCCGCGCCTCGTCGTCATCACCATCGACGAAAACAATCCGCCCGATTTCCAGGCGATGCGGGATATGCTGAAAGCCGAGATTCCGCAGGCATTTCTGGACGACCACCGCACCTGGGTCGACAGGCTGGTCTCCATGGCCAGAACCACGGTTATGATCGGTGTCGGCGTTCTTATCCTCGTCTTCACCGCCATGGTGCTGACGGTGGTGTTCGCCACGCGCGGCGCTCTTTCCGGCAATCGGCATATCGTCGAGGTTCTGCATTTCGTCGGCGCCGAAAGCAGTTTTGTGGCGCGCGAATTCCAGAAGCATTTCCTGAAGATCAGCCTCAAGGGGGCAGCGGCGGGCAGCGCGCTTGCGGCCGCCGTGTTCCTCGTCGCCGGTTTCTGGCAGTCGAGCACGGTCGCGACACCCCAGAGCGACCAGGCAAGCGCGCTTTTTGGCTCGTTTTCGGTCGGTCTCGGCGGCTATTTCGGTATCGCCATGACGATGATCATCATCGCGCTTCTCACCACCATCACGGCGCGCATGACGGTCATCCGCACCATTGACGATATTGACCGCGTCCGGTCCGATCCGTCAAAAAGCGACGGCCTTGCATCGTGAGATCATCCCCGAAATTCCGCGGGAAAACTGAAACCGTCACAAGTCGGATGTAACCTGCGGACGGTGGACAAAAATGCCTGTTCCTTGCCTTAATCGGCGAGTATTCAGGAGGAATGTTTGTGAGTCGGATGGACCAGGATCAGACGACGACGCGGCCGGCCAGAAAGGGCCTGTTGTCGCGGCGTGGTCCTCTGCGCCGTTTTATTCGCGGCCTCATCCTGCTTTGTGTCATCGCACTCGGCGCTTTTTCCGGCGGTTTCCTGTGGTTTGCCGATTCGGTCGCCTCCATGCGCCCGCCGGAGGGGGCAAGAGGCGATGCCATCATCGTTCTCACCGGCGGTTATCAGCGCATCGAACAGGCGGTGGGCCTGCTCCGGGATGGTGTGGGCAAGCGGCTGTTGATATCGGGCGTCAACCCCGCCACCACCCGCTCGCAGATCCGCAAGATGACGCAAGGGTCATCCGACATGTTCACCTGCTGCGTGGATATGGGCTACAAGGCGATCGATACGATCGGCAACGCCAATGAGGCGGCCAGCTGGATACGCGACCACAATTATTCCTCCATTGTCGTCGTCACCAACAATTATCACATGCATCGCAGCCTGCATGAGTTGCGCAGCGCCAGCCCACAGACGGAATTCATCGCCTATCCCGTCATCAGCGCGGATCTCGCCCGCACGAACTGGTTCGTGGAGCCGGATGTGGTCCGAACCATGCTCTACGAATATCTGAAGTTCGTGGCGGCGGCGGGACGCGACCTCACCGGCTTCGGCAAGGGCGACGGTCTGCGCAAGGCGGCCGCCGATCATTCCGCACCCAAGGTGGCGACCGCTTCTCCATGACCGGCGAGAAACGCGCTTGATGCGAGGCCTTGTTTTCGTGTAGGCGTCTGGCATCGGCATCCGGCATCGAGGCCTGTCCAAGGCTTCGGAACGGCTGCGCTCCGGGAAGGCTGTTGATGCTCAAGCTGCGCTCTTTTCTTTTCAATACGCTGTTTTATCTCAACCTGATTGTCCGCATGATCGTGCTGACGCCGATCTATTTCATCCTGCCCCGCAAGATCGCCTATGAAATCCCCAAGAACTGGGCGCGGTCCAACCATTGGCTGATGAAGACCATCGTCGGCACCACCTTCGAGATCGAAGGGCTGGAAAACATTCCCGAAACCGGCTGCATCTTTGCGCCCAAGCACCAGTCCTTCTGGGACACCTATGCGCTGCTGCCCAATCTTCCCGATCCGGTCTATATTCTGAAACGCGAGCTTTTGTGGATTCCGCTATTCGGCTGGTACGCCATGAAACAGCGCATGATCCCGGTCAACCGCGCCGCGCGCGGCAAGGTGATGCTGAAGGTGATGGAGCGGGCGCGCGAGGAAATGGCCGCCGGCCGCGAACTCATCATCTATCCCGAAGGCACGCGCCGCCCACCCGGCGCCGAACCCGAATATCGTTATGGCATTGCCCGGCTTTACCGCGATCTGCAGGTTCCGGTCATTCCCGTCGCCATGCATCCCGGCCTTTTCTGGCCGCGCCGTTCCACCATGCGTTATCCCGGCCATTTCAAGGTGCGCATCCTGCCGGCCATCGAGCCGGGGCTGGACCCCGACGTATTCTTCAAGCGCCTGATCGAGGTGACGGAAAAGGCGAGCGATGAATTGCTGCTGGAAACCGTGCGCAACAACCCGCATTTGCCGTTGCCGCCGACCGCCGTGAAGCGGATCGCCGAACTTCAGGGCAAGGAAACCGCCGCCGGCTGAGCGGCGAGCGTACCGACATTTTTCGCGATGCTCTCCAGCAGGGAGTCGCGAATGCCCATTTCCTGCAGATGCTGCACGGTGTTGAAGACATAATCCGTATTCGGCCCGGAGCGACCCGATGCGGCAGCGATGATGGTCGCCGATTCGGCAACGCCGAGGCCACCGATATATTGCTCATGCGCGGGATCGGCCACATAGGTCACGGCGCTGCTGCGCCGGCCATTGGCGAGCGCGATGGAAACCACACGCTCCTTGTAGACATTCGTCACCAGCTCGCGCTCCCGCAGATAGGCCATGACGGGATCGTGGTCCTGCGCCCGCACGCGGAAGGCAACGCCAAGGCAGGAGCCGCCGCGCTCCAGACCAAGGACGAGACCGGGCTTTTCTTCGGTGCCTCTATAAAAGTTGGAACTGATGCAGAGCGAGCGCCGATAGCCGTGCAGCCGCGCCTGCTGCCTCTCCTCGAAGGCGAAGCCGGGGTTCCACATCAACGAACCGTAGCCAAAGACCCAAAAATCGTCCATATCCCAAGCCAAATCGAAATTATCTGAAGTCTGTTCATCGGAGATCAATATGGCAGCGTCAAGCCAATCCGGCACGGCCAGGAAATTCCTCTGGCTCGCCATCGCCATCCTCGTGGTCATCGGACTTTATACCGCCGGGTGGTTTTATGCCGCCGACAGGTTGAAGCAGACGGTTCTGAACGTCATTGCCCCCTCGCAGGCCCGCAGCGTCAGCGGCGAATGCGGCGATATCGCCTTCAAGGGTTACCCCTTCCGCATCGGCCTCTTCTGCTCCAAAGTGACGGTGGATGACAGCGGCAACGGCGTTTCCGCTTCTTTCGGGCAATTACGCTCGGCGGCGCAGGTCTATAATCCCGGCCATATCGTCTGGGAACTGGATTCCCCCGCGGAAATCCGCTCCGCCCATGGCCTGACAGTCTCGGCCACCTGGCAGAACATGCAGTCGAGCATCGTCACCAAGCTGAAGGGCATCGACCGCAGCTCGCTCGTCATTGACGGGCTGAAGGCGCAGGCGGTCTCCTCCGTTACCGGCCAGACGATCGATTTTGATGCCGTCAAGACGGAAATGCATCTTCGCCAGAACGGTGCCGATCTCGACGGTGCGATCACGCTCACCGACTCGGCCACCGTCATCAAGGACTGGCCGCAGGTTCTTCCGCGCCTCGACGCCATCGTTGATGTCACGCTCGCAGGCAAGGCGGGCATGGTGGACGGCAGCGACACGTCAGGCCTTTATGGCACAAGCGGCGAACTTCGCCGGCTGGTGGCCGATATTGGCGAAGGCCGCACCATGCGCATCAGCGGCCCCTTCTCCTTCGACAATGAGGGGTATCTCTCCGGCCAGTTCAAGCTGGAGATCGAAAAGCTCGGCGCATGGTCGGACAATGCCAAGCAGGCGTTTCCGCAGCTGCAATCCACCATCGACACGGCCCGCAAACTGCTCGGCGCGCTTGCCGGCGGTGGCGACAGGGCATCCGTCGATCTCGTGGTGGATCGCGGCCGCGCCACCGTCAGCGGCTTCATCCCGCTGGGCAAGATTCCGCCGATCTGAGCGCCCGAATCTTCTCCGTCACCCCGGGCTTGATCCTGGCCCAGCACGATCAAGTCATTGACCGCAAAAAACTCTCCCCACGGCGCAGACGCGCCGCGGCTGGATGCCGAATCCAATCTGGCATGACGGGAGAGATATTTGCAGGCTTTGTCCCCTGCCCTACTTCTTCTGGTCCAGCGCGTGACGGCCGAAGTCCGGTGCGTCGACATCCTGACCAGCCTCAACGATGGAGCGGCGGATAGCGCGGGTGCGGGAAAACAGCTCGAACAGCTTGTCGCCCTCTCCCCAGCGTATCGCCCTTTGCAGGGAGGCGAGGTCTTCAGAAAACCGTGCCAGCATCTCAAGGATGGCATCCTTGTTATGCAGGCAGACATCGCGCCACATGGTAGGATCTGAAGCCGCCAGACGGGTGAAGTCACGGAAGCCGGAGGCGGAATATTTGATGACTTCCGATTCGGTCACCGTCTCCAGATCATCCGCCGTGCCGACGATATTATAGGCGATGATGTGCGGCAGATGCGAAACGATCGCCAAAACCTTGTCGTGGTGCTCGGCATCCATCTCGTCCACGCGCGAACCGAGCGCCCGCCAGAAATCCTTGAGCTTTTCCAGAGCTTCGGCATCGGTCCCCGGCAAAGGCGTGAAAATGCACCAACGGTCGCGGAAGAGGCCGGCAAAACCGGCATCCGGGCCGGATTTTTCCGTACCCGCCAGCGGATGGCCGGGAATGAAATGCACATTGTCAGGCATATGCGGCGCCATCTGCGCGATGACCGAAGCCTTGGTGGAGCCGACATCGGTAACGATGGCGCCAGGTTTCAGATGCGGCGCGATCTGCTGCGCCACGCTTTCCGAAGCCCCCACCGGCACCGAGACGATAACGAGATCGGCATCCTTTACCGCCTCCGCCGCCGAAACCGTGTAATCCGTGCCAAGTTCCAGTTCTTCCGCCCGTTTCAGCGTGGCTTCGCTGCGGGTGGAAATCGTCACGTGGCGGGCAAGCCCAAGCTCTTTGACATCACGGGCAATCGACGAGCCGATCAGGCCGATGCCGATCAGCGCGATGCGTTCAAACATGATCTCAGCCATCACGCCTGCCCCATGAACTCGGTAAGGGCCGCGATGACGCCGAGATTGGCCTCTTCGGAGCCAACGGTCATTCTCAGCGCATTCGGGAAGCCGTAACCGCGCACCGCACGCAGGATGTAGCCACGGCGGCTCAGGAACTCATCCGCATCCGCCGCACGCTTGCCGTCCTGATCCGGGAAATGGATGAGGATGAAGTTGGTGACCGAAGGCGTGACGGTGAGGCCGAGGCCGGTAAAGCTCGTGACCAGCTTTTCCATCCACAGCGTGTTATGCGCCACGGCCTTCTCTACGAAGGCCTGATCGCGGATTGCCGCAGCACCCGCCGCGATAGCCGGCGCGCTCATGTTGAACGGGCCGCGCACGCGGTTCAGTGCATCGATGACAGCGGCAGGGCCATACATCCAGCCGACGCGCAGGGCCGCCAGACCATAAACCTTGGAGAAGGTGCGGGTCATCACCACGTTGCGGTTGCCGGAGACCAGCTCGAGACCGGCCTCATAGTCGTTCTTGCGGACATATTCGGCATAGGCCGCATCCAGCACCAGCACGACATGTTTCGGCAGCCCGGCCTGCAGGCGACGGATTTCCGCGACGGGAACATAGGTGCCGGTGGGATTGCCGGGATTGGCGACGAAAACCATCTTGGTCTTCGGTGTCACGGCGGCGAGGATCGCATCCACGTCCACCGCGCAATCCTTTTCCTTCACCGTCACCGGGGTCGCGCCCGCGCCCATGATCTGGATCTTGTAGACGAGGAAACCGTGTTCGGTGATGATCGCCTCATCGCCGGCACCCAGATAGACGTGGCAAAGCAGGCCGAGGAGCTCGTCCGAACCGTTGCCGCACAGGATATTCGCGATGTTGAGACCATGCACGTCGGCAATCGCCTGACGCAGCGCAATGGCCTGACCGTCCGGATAGATTTCCAGATGGCTGGCCGCCGTGCTGAAAGCCTCTATCGCCTTCGGGCTCGGCCCAAGCGGCGTCTCGTTGGAGGAGAGCTTATAAACCTTCGCAACGCCGTCCACATGTTCCTTGCCCGGAACATAAGCGGCGATATCCAGAATACCCGGACGCGGAACAGGTTGGCTAAGCTCTGCACTCATTTGATCGACCTTTGGAAAAGCGCCGGAGAACCCGGCAAAAGCAATGCCGGAGGCATTAGACCGGAATGGGCGCTTTGTCGAGGGTCAGCGCGGCTTTCCCTGGCTTGCGGCAGCGCGGGTGGTGGGCACCCCCTGTGGCGCAAGCACGGGCACGAACACCCGGCGCGAGGCGCGCTGTGTGACGGGCAATCCCTGATAGAGACGTTTCTGGGCTTCCACCACGATGACGCCGGAAAACAGCGGCCAGAGGCGACGGCCGGTATGTTCGAGATAACGGCGGAACTTCAGCACCGGTCGGCTTGTGGTGGGCGGGAAAAACAGCGCCTCGGCGGTGGCGCCCGGCGTGAAATTGGTTTCGCGCAAAAGCGCCGTCAGCTGCCCGCGTGAATAGGGGCGGCCGGAGCCGAAGGGCGTGTGTTCCATGCGCGCCCACACACCGCGCCGGTTCGGCACCACGATGACCAGACGCCCGCCCGGCGCCAGCACCCGCCACAGTTCCTTTAAACTCTCACGCGGATTTTCGGCAAATTCCAGCGCATGCACCATGAGGACCCGGTCTATCGACGAATCGGGCAGGGGCAATTCCTCGTCGAACACCAGCGCGGTGGAGGAAAATTCGCCCGCCGGCCAGTTTACCGCCCCCTGCCCCGCCGGCATGAAGGCGAAGGTGCGCTCCGTATCGCGGCGGAATCGCTCCAGAAACGGCACGGCATAACCGAGACCAACCAGCCGCTCTTCCGGCAAGGGCGGCCACAGCGTCGAAAGCGCCATGGTAATCGCCTGCTCGGCGGAGCGGCCAAGCGGGGAATGATAGAATTCGCGCAGATCGACGATATCGGTATTCATGGTCGAGAATGTAGCATCAGGCGGTTGGACTTCAAGGCGTCTGCCCCTACATTGGAAATCAGTTGGGAAAGTCAGGCGGGTGAATGCGCCGGTTTTGGCCGGCAAACGGAGAGGATACGATGAAACCTTTGGAAATAGACGTCTTTCTTTGCCGTAGCGACAATTTCGGGGTGCTCCTGCACGATCCCGAAAGCGGAGCGACAGCCGCCATCGACGCGCCGGAAGAAGGGCCGATCCTGCACGCTCTCGACGGCCACGGCTGGAAGCTCACCCATATCTTCACCACCCACCACCATCAGGACCATGTGGAAGCCAATCTGGCGCTGAAGGACAAGTTCCGCTGCGAGGTGCACGGCCCCTATGACGAGGCGGTTGCCATACCGGGCCTTGACCGTTCGCAGGCCGATGGCGACGAGTTCGAATTCGCCGGGCGCCGGGTTCAGATCATTGCCACACCCGGCCATACGGCGGGGCATATCTGTTATTATCTGCCCGATGACGGCCTGCTGTTTGCCGCCGATACGCTGTTTGCCATGGGCTGCGGCCGTCTTTTCGAACGCCCGGCGGCGGATATGTGGCATTCCTTCCAGAAGCTGATGGCGCTACCGGACGAGACCAAGGTTTATTTCGGCCATGAATATACACTGACGAATGCCCGTTTCGCGCTGACCGTTGACCCGGAGAACGCTGTGCTGAGCGCGCGCGCGGCCCACATCGAGAAGGCGCGGCAGGCGAATGAATTCACCATTCCCACCACCATCGGGCTCGAAAAACAGACCAATCCTTATATGCGGGTGGCCGATGCCGGTATTCGCAAATATCTTGGCCTTGAAAGTGCCACCGATGCTGATGTCTTCGCGGAAATCCGCACACGCAAGGACAATTTCTGATGGGAACGGATATATCGGCGCAGGCGATCATTCGCGAACTGGGGCTGGAGCCGCATCCCGAGGGCGGTTTTTACCACCAGACGTTCCGCGACAGGGCAGGCGGGGAGCGCGGTCATTCGACGGCGATCTATTATCTTCTGGAAAAGGGCGACCGCTCGCACTGGCACCGGGTCACCGACGCGGTGGAGGTCTGGCACTATTATGCCGGCGCGCCCATCGCGCTGCATCTTTCGCAGGACGGCCAGGAAATGCAGACCTTCACACTCGGCCCCGCCATTCTTGAGGGCGAGCGCCCACAGGTCATCGTTCCCGCCAATTGCTGGCAATCGGCCGAAAGCCTTGGCGATTTCACCCTTGTCGGCTGCACCGTCTCGCCGGGCTTCGCCTTTTCGAGCTTCGTTATGGCAGAGCCCGGCTGGTCGCCGGGCGACGCGCCGTAATTGCCTGAGTCATATCGGTGGGGTGAGCGGATGCCGCATGTTTCTTCTCCCCGCCGGGGAGAAGAAACCCAGCAGCAACGCCGAGCGTCACTTGCCCTGCTATCGATCCCGGTCAGCCGCCGTATTTCGTAGCGGTGATATAGACCTGCCCTACCCGCGTCGGAATGATCGCATAAACAGGCGCATAGACATCCATATTGTTGGATTTGGCGAACCAGATCTCCATCGAGATGGATTTCAGGTATTCGATATCCTTGCGCCCCTGCCGGTAACCCGACTTCGGCACATACCGCGCCTTGCAGACCACGGCATCGCCGCTGAAACCGTTGGTCTTGAACGGCTTGGTGCCGCTGGAGCTCAAAACCAGATCGAGTCGCGATTCGCCGTCATAGATCGGCAGGCGAGTCGGGCAGATGCGGCCGCCCGAGGGAATGATGAGGCCGGAAATCGGATCGAGAACCGAGCGCAGATCGCGGTCCTTCACATCCACCCAGTTATCCGGCCGGGCTTTCGGCTCAGGCTTCACCGTCGTCGATGTGACATTGCCGTTGCGATAGACAACGTCATAGGTCCGCACCCGCTTGCCATCCTTGTAGACCAGCGAATATTCGTTGGCCTGCAGCCGGTGGCCACGCTTGGCGCCGGAAACGGTCGTCTTGCCGGAAATATCCTTGAGGATGCTGGCAAGGCCGGCGGCGCTGAAGGAACCGGAGATCGAATAATTCGGCCCATCCATGCGAGTCGAAAAACTGGCCCTGGCAATCGGCAAAATGCCGAGATTGATGCTGTATTCGCTTGTGTGGCGCGCTTCGGCGGCGAGCGAGGGGGAGACGCCCGCTAACGCCATTGTCGCGGCCACGAAAATGCTTTTTCCTCTGGCAATCATTTCGATATCACCTTAAAAGAGGCGCGGAAGCGGCCTTATCGGGCGATCATATACGCTGACTTGTGGCAATAAAAAAGCGGACGACGGTTGAAAACGCCGGAATTTCCTTTCATTTGATCGCGAGCGGCTTGACTGTTAAGTCTCGTCTGACTATAGAACCGCAACTCTCCAATCATGGCCAGTTGGATTGCCACCCCGGTTTTGCCGGTGGCGAGCCAGTGGTGAAACAGACGAAACGAAATAGGTGTACCCATGTCCCGTGTATGCGAATTGACCGGCAAGGGCGTCCAGACGGGCAACAACGTCAGCCACGCCAACAACAAGACCAAGCGCCGGTTCCTTCCGAACCTCTGCCAGGTCACGTTGATCTCCGATGCTCTCGGCCAGCGTTTCCGCCTGCGTGTTTCCGCAGCTGCTCTGCGCTCCGTTGAACACCGTGGCGGCCTCGATGCCTTCCTTCTGAAGTCCGGCGAAAATGAACTGAGCATGCGCGCTCGTCTCCTGCGCCGCCAGATCGCCAAGAAGACGGCCGAAGCTGCTTAATAGCGGTTTCGACATCATCTGATATTCAGAAGGCTTGAATGGCTTTTTGCCGCTCAAGCCTTTTGTTTGTTTCAGATTTTAATTGCGTCGGAGTTTCCGAAAATGTTTCGGCCGATGTTTGGCTCCAACTGGTGGCATCACCCAGGATAAAAAAAATGCCCTATCTGCGCTTTACGCTTATCTATGTCCTGCTGATGACACTGGTGGTCGTCGCCTCCAACATTCTGGTGCAATATCCGCTTTCCGGCTCGTTGTTCGGCGTCAATCTCGGCGACCTTCTGACCTGGGGCGCCTTCACCTATCCCATCGCCTTCCTCGTCACCGACCTGACCAACCGCCAGTTCGGCCCCTCCATCGCGCGCCGCGTCGTGCTTGCCGGCTTCGTCGTCGGGGTCACTCTGTCCTTCTGGACATCGATCCCGCGCATCGCGGTCGCTTCCGGCACCGCCTATCTGATCGGCCAGCTGCTCGATATTTCCGTTTTCAACCGCCTGCGCCGCCAGCGCTGGTGGCATGCGCCGCTTGCCGGCTCGATGCTGGGTTCGGTGCTGGATACCGCACTGTTCTTCTCCATCGCCTTTGCCGCAAGCTTCTCCTTTGTCGGCCCCAACGATGCCTTCGCCATCGAAAACGCTCCCATTCTCGGTGTCTTTGCCCTGGAAGCACCCCGGTGGATTTCCTGGGCGCTGGGTGATCTCTCGGTGAAGGTTCTCGTCGGCCTCGTCATGCTGCTGCCTTACGGCGCGCTGATGAGCACGCTGAGGCCGATGCCGGGCGCCGTCAAATCGGGCTGAGAATATCGCCAGTCATATTTGCGGCGGGCAAGCGTGGATCAAATCACGCTTGCCAACCAGCCGGCGTCGTTGCAGTCTGCCGTCCGTGGCACAGCGCGGGGCAGGACGACATGCAGATCAAGGACGTCATCGACATTGTGGATGCCACCAGCGCCACGCTTTCGGGCTCCAGCTTCGATGACGTCAATCTGTCGGGAACGGTCTTCAACAATGTCAATCTGGCCGGCACACGCTTCAACGACATCAACTTCTCCGGTGCGTCGTTCACGGACAGCAACATGTCCGGCTGGTCGATCGATGACGTCAATTTTTCCGGTCTGAAACTGAGCAACTCCAACCTGTCGGGCGCGCAGATAACAGGATGCAGAATGACCGGCATGAAGATCGACGGCATTCCCGTCGAGGATTTGATGGCTGCCTACAAGGCGGCACAGGAGCAGGCCTGATATTTCATTCCACCAGCTTGAATTCCAGCATCAGGTTGCGCTGGAGGAACGAGTGATTGTCATCGGAAACGATGATGAGGCGCGTGGAGCCATCCGGCCCCTTCACCACATCCATGCCTTCCATATTATCGATCTGGTAGGCCATGCCGGCTTCCATGAGGATTTCGCCATCCACGACCGCCCCCGGCTGGATATCGCCCCCGCGGATGCGGCGAATACGCATGCCCACACCTTCGGCGAAATTGAAACGCCGCTCCAGAAGCAGCAGATCGCCATTGGGAAGAAAGGCACCGTCCGTCACATCGAATGACGGATGATGGGTGACGGCGAATGTGCCTTTCAGCGGGCCTTCCAGTATAGCGGCCAGAAGATTACCATCCGTGTCGATGCTTTTTTCGGCCACCACGACCAGCGCACCGGCAAGCGGCGAATCGGCCGGCGATACCGCCAGGGCCTCCATGCCGCCATTGTGGCGCAATTCATTGTTGGGGATGAGATGCGGCAGGCGCCCGAGCGGCTTGGAGGTGGCAAAGCCCGGATCGGGATAGATATCGATCCTGTGCCGTTGCTCGTAACTGACGAAAACCTTACCGTCGCGCAACGCCAGCCCTTCCGCATCCATTTCCATCTTGCGGGTCGGTTCACGGCCGCTGGCATCCAGCATGGGCGTAATACGAACTTCATCCAGCCCGGCAAGCGCCCCGGATTGACCACGGGTGATGCGGCCCGTCAGCCAGTGACCGGTATCCAGAACGGCCACGAATTCCTGCCCGTCCGGGCGGAAACGGATGGAGGACATCGCCCCGAACAGCTTTTCCGGCGCGCTCATCACCATGCCGCCGACAAATTCCAGCTTGCCGAAACGTTTTTCGCTGGTGCCGACCTCAAAGCCGGACAGCAATCGAACGCTTACCGGCACATCGATGGTCGACGCGCCGATGGAAGCCGGAAAAAGCGAACCCGCCGCAAGAATGGCCGCCAAAGCGAGAGACTTGCAGGAAAAGGAAGCCCGGCCCCGCTTATCCGGCACGGCGGACCCTGCGGGACGAACCGGAGGCACTGCTCGTATCCTCAAAGAGAGCCGCGAGCTGCTCGGTCATCGCGCCGGCCAGTTCATCCGCATCGACGATGGTCACGGCGCGGCGGTAATAACGCGTCACGTCATGGCCGATACCGATTGCCAGAAGTTCCACCGGCGACCGTGTTTCGATCTGCTCGATGACGGCGCGCAGGTGCCGCTCCAGATAGTTGCCCGGATTGACCGACAGGGTCGAATCGTCCACCGGCGCGCCGTCCGAGATCATCATCATGATCTTGCGCTGCTCGGGACGGCCGATCAGGCGGTTATGCGCCCACATCAGCGCTTCACCGTCGATATTTTCCTTCAGCAGGCCCTCGCGCATCATCAGGCCGAGATTGCGCCGGGCGCGCCGCCACGGGGCATCCGCCGACTTGTAGATGATGTGGCGCAGATCATTGAGACGGCCCGGCGAAGCGGGCTTGCCATTGGCGAGCCACTGTTCGCGCGATTGCCCGCCCTTCCACGCCTTGGTGGTGAAGCCGAGAATTTCGACCTTCACGCCCGACCGCTCCAGCGTGCGCGCCAGAATGTCGGCGCAGGTGGCGGCCACGGTAATGGGACGGCCGCGCATCGAACCGGAATTGTCGATGACGAGCGACACGACGGTATCGCGGAACTTGGTGTCGCGTTCCTTCTTGAAGGAAAGTGGCTGCATGGGATCGATGATGAGCCTGACCAGACGGGCCGGATCGAGATAACCCTCTTCCAGATCGAAATCCCAGGAACGGTTCTGCTGTGCCATCAGGCGGCGTTGCAGCCGGTTGGCCAGACGCCCGACAGCACCCTGTAGATGGGCGAGCTGCTTGTCGAGGAAAGCGCGCAGACGGTCGAGTTCCGCCTCGTCGCACAGTTCCTCGGCGTGGATTTCCTCGTCGAATTCCTGCGTGAAAATGCGGTAATCGACCTTCTCGTTGAAATCGTCGAAGGGGCTGTTGGGACGGCGGGTTTCGCCGGGCGTTTCGGAATCCTCGTCGAGATCGTCGGACATTTCCTCGTCCGACATCTCGGCGCCGTCCATCTCGCCTTCTTCCATTTCCTCCTGCGAGGCCTCGTTTTCATCGGCGGGCGTCGCGTCCGAACCGGCCTCCTCCTCGACCTGCTCTTCTTCGGTCTCGTTGGTGCGCGGCTGGTCCTCGTTGGATTCCGCCTCCTGGCTTTCAGGCTCGTTATCCTCGTCGCCGAAATCCTCCGCCATCTGCATGGAGGTCAGCATCTTACGCACCAGCCGCGAAAACGCCTTCTGGTCGGTGATGACGCTGGAGAGATCCTTGAGGTCGCCGGCCGCCTTGTCCTCGATGAAATCGCGCCACAGGTCGACAACCTTGCCGGCGCTTTCCGGTGGCTTCTCACCGGTCAGCTTCTCGCGCACCAGAAGCGCAACGGCTTCCGCAAGCGGTGCATCGTCCTTGTTGTTGATGCCGGCGAAGTTGGCCTTGGCATATTTTTCCGTGTTCATGGCATGGATGTTGGAGGCCATGCCCGGCATACGCAGCGCGCCGATGGATTCCACGCGCGCCTGTTCCACCGCATCGAAGATCAGCCGCGCCTCGGCACCCTGCGGCGACATCACCGCATGGGTGTCAGCATCATGGCAGGCGAGGCGCAACGCCATGGAATCGCCGAGACCACGGGTGATGGCGATTTCCTGAGCGGTCGGTTTCTTGGAAATTTCCGGCAGGCGCATGCGCTCGCCGGCAAGACCCGGTCGCTCATTGGCGAAGACGACCTCCACCTCGGCGTCGCCGGCAACGGATCGCACGCATCCGGCAATCGCCTGACGCAACGGCTCCGTATCGACCGCCGTACCCGGTTTCGCTCTGGAATTGTCGCCGCGCCCTGCCATTGTCTTTCCTGTCAGTTGCCGACGCCTGCGGCGCGCCCATCAGAGGATGCGCGGCCACCGGCGTCTTCAAGTCATCGGTGATCTTCTCCGGAAAACCGGGGATGATCAGGCGCTGAGAACGATGTTCGCGGCGCTTTCTTTCAGCTCGACACCAAAGGCGCGCTGATATTGCTCGGCCACCAGGGTACGCTCAAGCTCGTCGCACTTGTTGAGGAAGGTCACGCGGAAGGCAAAGGCGAGATCGCCGAAGATTTCCGCATTTTCCGCCCAGGTGATGACGGTACGCGGGCTCATGACCGTGGAAAGGTCGCCGTTGACGAAGGCCGAACGGGTAAGGTCGGCCACGCGCACCATCTTGGAAACGGTTTCGCGACCCTTCGGATTGTCGAGGCTCTTCACCTTGGCGGCGATGATGTTCACTTCCTGCTCATGCGGCAGGTAGTTCAGCGTGGTAACGATGGACCAGCGGTCCATCTGCGCCTGGTTGATCTGCTGCGTGCCATGGTAAAGGCCGGTCGTATCGCCAAGCCCGACCGTGTTGGCGGTCGCGAAAATACGGAAGGCCGGGTGAGGACGGATGACGCGGCTCTGATCGAGCAGGGTCAGGCGGCCGGAGGATTCCAGCACGCGCTGGATGACGAACATCACGTCCGGACGGCCGGCGTCATATTCGTCGAAGACGAGCGCGACATTGTGCTGGTAGGCCCAGGGCAGAATGCCGTCCTTGAATTCGGTGACCTGCTTGCCGTCCTTCAGGACGATGGCGTCCTTGCCGACGAGGTCGATACGGCTGACATGGCTGTCGAGGTTGACGCGCACGCAGGGCCAGTTGAGGCGGGCAGCGACCTGCTCGATATGGGTGGATTTACCCGTACCGTGGAAACCGGAAACCATGACACGTCGGTTGTGAGCAAAACCGGCTAGGATCGCAAGCGTCGTATCGCGGTCGAAAAGATAGTCGGGATCGAGGTCCGGCACATAGGCGTCGCCCTGGGAATAGGCGGGAACCCGCAGATCCGTATCAATGCCGAAAACCTCCCGCACGGACACCGTTGTGTCAGGCAGGTTGGAAATATCAAGGTCGATTTTGCTCATCACGTCTCCAAGGCGGGCGGCAGCCACCCGGCCACATCATCAATCAGGCGGTAAACACATAAGTTGGCTTAGCAGAAACCTGACTGCTTTAACAATTGATATGCTTGAACAACAGCCCGAAAACGCTCTTCCGAACCACGATCGCCACCATTAGCATCAGGATGGTGCTTTTTGACAAGCTCCTTATAGCGCCTTTTTATGTCTTCCTGCTTCGCACTGGCAGAAAGACCGAGCGTATCGAAGGCTTTTGCCTCCAGCGTCTTCAATTTGCGGTCCTGCTGCATGCGCGTGCCGCCTGCCCTTGAGCCACCTGCAAAACCGCCGGCAAAGCCGAAAGGATCGCGGATGCGGGCATTGCCGCTGGCCGTGCCGGAGCGCAGCGTGGAATGCAGCGGGCTGTCGCGCGCCGTCTTGTTGACACCCACCGTCCAGGTGGGGCGATGGCCGGTGATCGCTTCCTTCTGGTAACGAGCGATCTCGCTGTCGGACAGGCCGGAAAAATAATTATAACCCTTGTTGTATTCCTTCACGTGCTCAAAACAGAACAGGAAGAATTGCCCCTCGGCATTGCGGCCGACAGGTGCCCGGTGAACGCCCGGCTTGTCGCATCCGTCCCACTGGCAGGTGGGGGCCTGAACCTCAGGTTCCCGCTCCCTTTTCCGGCGCGTGCGGATGCGATCGAAATATTTCGAATCCAGTTTCATGATGCCCTGATTATGGGGTGCGAAAAGCCGCACAACAAGAATTGACAAAGTGGAATGTTACAGGCTTTTAGGGAGCCCCCTTCAAGACCAGCCAACAGGAATGGAGCCCTTCGCATGTCCCTGCGAGAACGCATAGAAACGAAGCTTCGGGAAAGCTTTTCACTGGAGCGACTGAAGGTCGTCGATGAAAGCCGGATGCATGCGGGCCACCAGCCGGATATGACCGGCACGGGCGAGACGCATATGCGTGTTCAGATAGTGTCGGAAAGCTTTTCCGGCAAGTCTCGCGTCGAGCGCCACCGGGCGATCAATGCGCTTTTGAAGCCGGAACTCGATGCCGGGCTGCATGCGCTGGCCATAGAGGCGGCGGCACCGGGGGAAGCGGTGCGGTTCTAGTGTAGTAGTGCAGCATTACTTTCGTATTTCCGGGTTAGGAATTCAGTCGGCGCAAAGATTCTGCATTCCAAGACAGAAGCTTAACTCGATGGATTATCCCAATGTCGACAGCAGACAATCCTCCGCTCCGCATCGCCATCATTGGCAATAGCGGCTCCGGCAAAAGCAGCCTCGCCGCAAAAACCGGTTCGGCGCTGAAATTGCCGGTTTACGATCTCGATCACCTTCACTGGCTGGAGGATGGCCGCAAGCGGGACGAGGCGGAAGCGAGACTTCTGGTGACACAGTATGCCAATACCAGCAACTGGATCATCGAAGGAGTCTATGGCTGGCTGGTTGAAACGGCGCTGCCTCGCGCGAAGATGCTAATATGGCTCGACCTGCCCTGGAAGGAATGCCGCGAGGGCCTGTTGCGGCGCGGAACACAGCACGGCGAGACCGAGAGCGATCAGGCGGCACTTCTAGCTTGGGCAGGAGAATATTGGACACGAACGACGTCCTCCTCCTTTGCGGGACATCTGCAGCTTTATGAAACCTTCGACGGCGGCAAAATCCGCCTTCAAACGCGGGCAGACGCATCAGTGTTGTCGCCGCAGACGCTAAAACACCCGCGACCGACAACGACGCTTTTTGATTAAACGGCGGCCTGCATTGGCTCACCCCGGATGCTTTTCCGACAGGAAGGACTGCACCTCGGACGCCGCAACATCATCGGCCACGAAGGACTGGCCGATGCCGTGGGTGAGGATGAAGGTGAGCTTGCCGCCCTTGACCTTCTTGTCCTGCGCAATTGCCGTCATCAGCGTCTCGACCGGTGGCAACTCACCGGGAATATCCTTCATCGTCGTCGGCAGGCCAACCGCCTTCAGATGCGCTTCGAGGCGCGCGGCATCATCCGGGCTGGCGAGGTTGAGACGGGCGGAGAACTGGTGCGCCAGCACCATGCCGATGGCAACGCCTTCGCCATGCACCAGCCGCTTGCTGTCGTAATTCGTCGCCGCCTCCAGCGCGTGGCCGAATGTATGGCCGAGATTGAGGAGGGCGCGCACGCCGTTTTCCTTCTCGTCGGCCACCACCACATCGGCCTTGGCCTGGCAGCTGGTCGCAATCGCCTGGATGCGGGCGGGGCCGCCGGTGCGGATTTCGTCCCAGTTCTTTTCCAACCAGAAGAAGAAATCCGGCTTGTCGATCAGCCCGTACTTCACCACTTCGGCATAACCGGCGCGGAATTCACGCGGGCTCAGCGTATCGAGCACCGCCGTATCCGCCAGCACCAGATCGGGCTGGTGGAAAACGCCGACGAGGTTCTTGCCGTGACGGCTGTTGATGCCGGTCTTGCCGCCGACGGAGGAATCGACCTGCGCCAGAAGAGAGGTCGGTATCTGCACGAAGCGCACGCCCCGGCGCACGATGCCCGCTGCAAAACCGGCGAGATCGCCGATCACGCCGCCGCCGAGCGCGATCACCGCATCGTTGCGTTCCACCCTTGCGGCCAGAACCGCATCGCAGACGGTGACCAGATGTTCGAAGCTCTTGGTCTTTTCACCGGCCGGCAGGGTCAGCGAAACCGCCTCGATGCCATCCGTCTGCAGACCATCCATCAGGCCTTCGAGGTAAAGCGGTGCCACATGCTCATCGGTAATGATCGCCGCGCGCCGGCCCTTCAGCCGCGCCGAAATCTCGCCGCCCGCCCGGCCGATCAGCCCCGGCCCGATCAGAATGTCATAGGCGCGCTCGCCGAGCGGCACATGGACGAGACGTTCATCGGCATGGATTTCGGAAGGCGTCATGGGGATCTGTCTTTCTGTTCGATGCCGGCTATGGCGGCCAGCACTTCTGTCACGATGATTTCCTTGCGGACATCGCGGGATTCGATGGTCAGATCCGCTTCCGCATAGATCGGATAGCGCTTCTCCATCAGGGCCGCCAGCGTGGCCTTGGGGTTTTCGGTCTTCAGAAGCGGGCGGTGGTCGCGCTTGTTGACCCTCTCCCACAACACCTCGAGATCGGCCTTCAGCCACAGCGAAATGCCGCCGCGCGTGATATGCCGGCGGGTATTGTCGTTGATGAACGCGCCGCCACCGGTGGAAATGACCTTGGGCCCACCGCGCAAAAGCCGCTTGATGACCCGCGTTTCCAGCGCCCGGAATTCCTCCTCGCCATAGGTGGCGAAGAGTTCCGATATCGTCATGCGCGATACACGCTCGATTTCGACATCCGTATCGATGAACGAGACTTTGAGTTGCTGGGCGACCATGCGGCCTATTGCGGACTTTCCAGCCCCCATCAGCCCGACAAAGACGACGTTGCGCCGTCCGAGCTTTGCCCGTGCTTGCTCCCCGAGTGTGGCCGGGACGGATAAATTCGTTTCATTCATAAATTTGAAAGCCCGTTTGGCATGGATATCTGCAAATGTTTACGAAGCGTCAAGCCAAATTGCTGACTGAATTGCGTTGAATCACAATCATCGCCGCATGCGGCACGGGGCGGAAGCCGGCTTTTTGATCTTGCCGCCGCTTTCGCCGCACCGCATATACATTTCGACCGCCACCTTCATGGAGCCGCCATGCCCACCCTCTTCCGCTTCACGATGATACTGGCGACCATCGCGGGGTTGATCTATGGCGGCATGGTGCTGCTCGTCATGGTCGTCAAACCGCGCGACCGCGAGGTGACGGTGCGCATCCCCTCCGAGCGGCTGAACCCGCCGGTGGCGGAACCGGCAAGGCGCGCGCCATGAGCGGACAACAGGCAGGAGGGCGCGATGGTGCCCGGCTCGAAAGTTTTCTGGAGATGATGAGCGCCGAGCGGGGTGCGGCGGCCAATACGCTGTCCTCCTATGAGCGCGACCTGACGGACCTGCGCGAATTCCTCGCCGGGCGGGGCCAGTCCCTGACGGCGGCGCAGACACCCGACCTGTCCGCCTATCTGACCGATCTTTCCACGCAGGGCTTCGCCGCCACCTCACAGGCGCGGCGCCTCTCCTCCATGCGGCAATTCTATCGCTTCCTTTATTCGGAAGGGCTGCGCGGTGACGACCCGACCGGCATCATCGACGCGCCGAAGAAGGGGCTCAGCCTGCCGAAAACGATGAGCGTTGCCGACGTGACGAAACTTCTCCGCATCGCAGCGGAAGAGGCCGCGGCCCCGGGCCCCGGCCAGCTTGGCCGCATCCGCATGCGTCTGCTGCTCGAGCTGCTTTATGCCACCGGCATGCGCGTCAGCGAACTCGTCTCCCTGCCGGTCAAGGTACTACGTCAGGAAGGGCGCTTCCTGATGATACGCGGCAAGGGCAACAAGGACCGCATGGTGCTTCTGTCACGCGCAGCCATCGAGGCGATGGAAAAATACGACGCCGTCAGAAAGACGCTTGTGCCGGAGAAAAGCAAGGCAGCCATTTCCCCCAAAAAAACGGAGACGACGGAGAGCCCCTGGCTGTTTCCTGCGAACAGCAAGGAAGGCCACCTGCCCCGCCAGGTCTTCGCCCGTGACCTGAAGGATATTGCCATCCGCGCGGGCCTGACCGCCTCGGCGGTGTCGCCACACGTCCTGCGCCATGCCTTTGCCAGCCACCTCCTGCAGAACGGCGCGGATCTGCGCGCGGTGCAGGAGCTTCTCGGTCATTCCGACATTTCCACGACACAAATCTATACACATGTGCTGGAAGAACGCTTGCAAGAACTGGTACAAACACATCACCCCCTTGCCAAACAGGGCAAAAACCTTGATTAGAGCGACCGGAACCGCCGGATAATCCGGTCAAACCTTGCGCAAAACGATCGGAAACGGATCTCATGCACAATTATCTCGACTTCGAAAAACCTATCTCTGACCTTGAAGGCAAGATCATCGAGCTGAAGAAGCTTGCCACCGAAGACGAGAGCATAGACACCTCGGAGGAGATCAGCCGTCTTGAAGTTCGCGTCAACGATGCGATGCAGGACATCTATTCGAAACTGAACGCCTGGCAGAAAACGCAGGTCGCGCGCCATCCGCAGCGCCCGCATTTCGTCGACTACGCCAAGGCGCTGTTCACCGATTTCACGCCGCTTGCCGGCGACCGCAAATTTTCCGAAGACGCCGCCATTCAGGCGGGCCTTGCCCGTTTCAACGGCCAGCCTGTCGCCATCATCGGTCAGGAAAAGGGTAACGACACCAAGAGCCGCCTGAAGCATAATTTCGGCAGTGCGCGCCCGGAAGGTTACCGCAAGGCGATCCGCGTGCTCGAACTGGCCGACCGCTTCTCGCTGCCGGTCGTCACCCTCATCGATACCGCAGGCGCCTATCCCGGTGTCGGCGCCGAAGAACGCGGCCAGGCCGAAGCCATCGCCCGCTCGACGGAAATGTGCCTTAACGTCAAGGTGCCGATCGTCTCGGTCGTCATCGGTGAAGGCGGCTCGGGCGGCGCGATCGCCATCGCCACCGGCAACCGCGTTTATATGCTCGAACATTCGATCTATTCGGTGATTTCACCGGAAGGTGCTGCCTCCATTCTCTGGCGTGATTCGACCCGCGCCAAGGAAGCGGCCACCAACATGAAGATCACCTCCGAAGACCTGAAGTCGCTCGGCGTCATCGATGGAATCATTCCCGAACCGATCGGCGGCGCTCATCGCGATCCGGCAACCGTGATCGACGCGACGGGTGACGTGATCGCCAAGGCGCTGGCCGATCTTTCACAGCGTTCGGGCACGCAGCTGCGCGCCGAACGCCGCCAGAAATTCCTGGATATCGGCCGGAACCTCTAACCCGGCCTTATTTTCCTTGAATATCGCCCCAACTCGGCCATAGTCCGGTCACATCAACAGATGTATCGGCGGCCGCGGGGGCGGATCCGATTTGAGTTAAGAAGATGTAAACGGTTAATACCGTATTTAAAATACACGCGGGACGGTGTAGAACTCCGCCGCTTCGTGCCATCGTCTTTCGGATCAGATCATGCGTTTGACACATTTTGCCCTTCTCGCCTGCACCGCGCTCGTTCTCGCCGGCTGCAACGATACGCTCGAAACCGTCGAACGCGACGTCTCCCACGTCAAGAACAAGGTCGATTATCCGCTGTCTCCGTCCATTCTGGCCGAGATCGACAAGCGGGGCATGGATCGCACCTCGCCGATCATGATCCGCATCTTCAAGGAAGAAGGTGCGCTGGAAATCTGGAAGGCCAGGCGCGACAACCGTTTCGAGAAGATCGCCGGCTACGAGATTTGCGCATGGTCCGGCAAACTCGGCCCGAAGGTGAAGGAAGGCGACCGGCAGGCGCCGGAAGGTTTCTACAACCTGACGCCCGCGCATCTCAATCCGAACTCGAAATATTATCTCGCCATCAATACCGGCTTTCCGAACCGCTACGATGCCGCCAATGGCCGTAACGGCACCAATCTGATGATCCATGGCGCCTGTTCGTCCTCCGGCTGCTATTCGATGACGGATGCGCAGATTCTTGAAATCTACGGTTTTGCCCGTGACGCCTTCAAGGGCGGCCAGAAGACCGTGCAGTTGCAGGCATTCCCGTTCCGCATGACGGCGGAAAACATGGCCCGCCATCGCCAGAGCGAACATCTCGAATTCTGGAAGATGCTGAAGGTCGGTTACGACAATTTCGAAGTGACCAAGCGCCCGCCGGAAGTGAATGTCTGCGAGAAGAAATATGTCTTCAACCAGCAGACGGAAGGCGGCAGCTTCAACGCCTCTGCCCAATGCCCGGCCATGAGCACGCCGCCGGCGCTCGTCAGCGCGCTTTCGAGCTACGAGAAGACCTATGATCTCGCCTATGAAAAGGCGATGAAGAAATATGACGGCATGGCCTGGTACGACCCGAGCGAAGCCGAGCGCAAGGCGCTGGTTGCCGAAAAGCGCAAGGGCCGCGAGCCCGCCTATGCCCCGACCGGCTCGGCGCTGAAGGCCGGCAAGCTGATGAAGGAAACGGAATATGCCGCGCTGATGGAGAAAAAGGCGCAGCAGGTGACCTCGTCCTCACCGGCGACGACCGCAACCGCCTCGGCCCTGCGCGGCCCGCGTCCTTCGTCTGTCCAGCCCACTGCACCACAATCGAACCCCGCACCCGCGGCCCCGACCATGGTTGCCACGGCTGCCCCCGCACCTGCGGCAAATGGCCAGGGTGGCGCAACGGCACAGGGCATTCCCGTTCCAGCCCTCAACCCCCTCGCCTATTCGGCGGCACCTGCACCGGAAGCACCGGAAAAGAAGCCATTCTGGAAGTTCTGGGCCAAGGAATGAGCGACGCGGCCGAGACGATTTACGATTTGAGGGGGCTTAAATGCCCCCTTCCGGTTTTGAGAAGCCGCAAGAAACTCGCAACCCTGAGGGCAGGCGATATTCTAACCGTCGAGACGACCGATCCGCTGGCGGTGATCGATATTACCCATATGTGCAATGAGGATGGGCATAGCCTGCTCGAGACGGTTGCGGTGAATAAGGGGCATCGGTTCCGGATCGTGAAGGGCGGGTAACCGACGTTCAACGGCGCCGGCTGTGGTTACCCCCCTCTGTCCTGCCGGACATCTCCCCCTCAAGGGGGGAGATCGGCAGGAAGCACTAACGTCACTTCATTCTCAAACGTCGAGATGGCCGAGACCTTGCCGCTTGTCGATCTCCCCCCTTGAGGGGGAGATGTCCGGCAGGACAGAGGGGGGTGAACCACACCCACCGACCTAGACCATCACGCCGCCGCCCTAAAACCGCAACCCCGAAACCGCCAGCGGATTATCCGTCATCGCCTGCCTGTCCGGCCGGTCGATACCCGGTACGCCGGTGAAGGCCGCGAACAGGTCCTGCACGAAAGCCTCCGGCAAATCCTTCGTGATCAGCACCATGCGCGTGCGCTGATCAGACGGGTCCGGCCAGGCCGAAAGACGTTCAGGCGTGTGGAAAATGCTCTGCACCCCATGCAACACCAAAGGCCGGTCCGGATTGTCCGACAGCTTGACGATGGCCTTCATGCGTAACAGTCGCTCCCCGTGCGCCGAGCGCAGCAAATCCACGAACATTTCGACCGCCATCGGCTGGATCGGCTGATCGTGAATGATCGAGAAGGAACGGATCGATGCATCGCGATGATGGTGATGGTGGTGATCATCACCGTGATGGTGATCATGCGCATGGTCGTGGTCATGATCATGGTGGTGGTCATGATCGTGTACCGCCTCTTCGCCCAGCCAGCGGCCGACATCGGCATTTTTGCTGCCGGCATCGTAAAGGCCGTTGTCGAGAAGTTCCGCAGCACTCCAGTCGGCGCTGTCGCCATCCTCGATCGTTGCCCGCGGATTGAGCGCCTGCAGGCGTGCCGTCAGCGCCGAAATCGTGGAAGCGTCGGCAAGCATGCGCTTGGTCATGACCAGACGGTCGGCCACCGCCGCCTGCTTCACGGATTCCTGATGATTGTCGAGCGTGGACAGGCCGTTTACGGCATCCACCACGGTAATCATGCCGTTGAGCACGAAATTCTGCGCGATCACCGGATTGCCCATGATCGATTGCATGACCGGGGCAGGATCGGCAAGACCCGTGGTCTCAATCACCACCCGCTTTACCGGCTTCAGCTTGCCGGTCTGGATACCGTCCATCAGTTCGGCCAGTGTATCCACCAGTTCGCCGCGCACTGTGCAGCACAGGCAGCCTTCCGCCAGTTCGATGATGCCTTCGCCGGCGCTTTCAACCAGCATGTGATCGATGCTGACATCACCAAATTCATTGATGATGATTGCGGCGTCGCTCATCTCGGGGTCTTTGAGAAGCCGGTTGAGCAGCGTCGATTTTCCGGCGCCGAGAAATCCGGTGATGATGGAGACCGGTATACGCTCGCGAGACATGCCTTGCCTGTATGGTTGAGGGCCGCTCCGGCAGATCGTTGAACGATGTTCGAGCCGGAACCGCGCGATAAAACAGAAATCGCCCAAGGCCTGAAGCCACGGGCGAGACTGTAATATCATAACAGATCAGAGCTGCGAATAGCCAATCCGCAAAGCTCTCCGGGAGAAGCCGCTCGCTCTCAAGCGCAACAGGCAATCGTATAGAGGCGGCGTTGCGGCTCGTTTCTTCTCCCCCGACGCGGAGAAGGTGGTCCGAAGGATCAGATGAGGGGGCGACGTTATCGGATTTCGGAGAGCTTGCCCCTCATCCCGCTACCGCGACCTTCTCCCCCTCGGGGAGAAGGCGAAAGACATACCCTCTCGCTTCATGGTCGACGGGGCGGCCCCTGGAGGCATAATCCCTTAAAAATCAGAATGTCGGGCGTGGGATCGGGATCGGCACGTTGGCCAGTTCACCCTTGGCCGCAGCTCCCTTGGTCGTGTTGACAGCCACTGTCTCGCTGCCCGGAATGAGGCCTGCGAAGGAATATTCCGGCGGGCGGGTCATCTCCGTCACATAGGGCGAATGGATGACCATACGGCCGGCTTCATCGCGGCTTTCGCTGCGAACCTTGGCAGCCTTCGGATTGCAGATTTCCGCGCTGACATCGTTCACATCGCCGGTATCGCCATAGGGCGCCAGCGAAGCGAGCGAAACGCCCTGACCGGAAGGCGCCGTCAGCCCCATCTGCAGCAGATCGGCCGACTGGTCGGTTCGTCCGGCAAGGCTGTCCGCGCCCAGCACCACGGTGATGACCGAACGGCCATTGCGCACGGCGGACGAGACCTGGTTAAAACCGGAGGCACAGATGAAGCCGGTCTTCATGCCGTCGGCACCATCAAAACGGCCGACCAGCATGTTGAAATTGGCGTAGTTCTTCTTGCCGGTGGTGACGCCTTCCAGCGAGAAATAGCCGGCATATTCCGGGAACTCACGCTTGATGATCAGCGCCAGCAGCGCCAGATCCCGGGCCGTCGTGTATTGTCCCTTGCCGGGCAGGCCGTTGGGGTTCACATAACGGGTGGAACTCATGCCCAGCCGCTGCGCCTGCGCATTCATCTGCGCCACAAAATTATCGGACGTGCCGCCGATCGTCTCGGCAATCGCCACCGCAATATCATTGGCGGATTTGATAAGCAGCAGCTTCAGCGCGCTGTCCATCGTCAGCTTCTGACCGGGCTTGAAATACATTTTCGAGGCCGGCTGATCGGCCGCCTTCTTGCTCATCACCACTTCCGTCTGCGGGCTGATCTTGCCGGCCTTCATCTGCGAAAAGGCGATATAGGCGGTCATCAGCTTGGTCAGCGAGGCGGGATACCACTTGCGGAAGGCTTCCTGATGGGCAATCACCTTGCCGGTTTTGACATCCACCACCATTTTCGGATTGGCATTGGCCACGGGTGCCGCGGCAACGAGGCCTGCGGTCATGATGGCAATAGCTGCGGAGAGCCGCCGGGCGGCGTTTGGCGATTTGAAAGTCTGTGGCAAGGCTTGTCCTCGAATTCCCGTCTTCGGTCGGGGAATGGCAATATTCACCATATATGTCCTAGCAATGGCAAAGTACATTGATTACGTCAATTATGCGGCGCACTATCCACCACGGAGGATAGGATTTTAAGACACGCCGTGCCGATGAACCCAGGAATGAACGAATGCCGATTTTGAACAGAGCCGCCGAACTTCAACAGGAAGTCAGCGAATGGCGGCATCACCTGCATGAAAATCCCGAGATTTTGTATGATGTCGACAACACTGCGGCCTTCGTTGCCGACAAGCTGAAATCCTTTGGCGTTGACGAAATCGTGACCGGGCTCGGTCGCACCGGGGTGGTGGGCATTATCAAGGGCAATCTTCCGGGCAATCGCACCATCGGCTTTCGCGCGGATATGGACGCGCTGCCCATTCTGGAAGAGACCGGCAAGCCCTGGGCATCAAAAACGGCAGGCGCGATGCATGCCTGCGGCCATGACGGCCACACAGCCATGCTGCTCGGCGCGGCCAAATATCTCACCGAGACCCGCAATTTCGCCGGCTCGATCGCTGTCATCTTCCAGCCTGCCGAAGAAGGTGGTGCTGGCGCGCTCGCCATGGTGGAGGATGGGCTGATGGAACGTTTCGGCATCGACGAGGTCTATGGCATGCACAACATGCCGGGAATTCCGCTCGGCGCCTTCGCCATCCGCAAGGGCGGCATCATGGCAGCACCGGACAAATTCTCGATCACCGTCAAGGGCCGTGGCGGCCACGCGGCACAACCGCACCGCACTATCGACCCGATTACCATCGGCGCGCAGATTGTCGGCAACCTGCAGATGATCGCCTCGCGCAATGCCGATCCGATCCGTTCCGTCGTCGTCTCCGTCACCCGTTTTCAGGCCGGTTCCAGCCACAACATCATCCCCAATGAGGCGCTGATTGCCGGTACGGTGCGCAGCCTCGACGAAACGGTGCGTGATCTCGCGCAGGACCGCATCAAGCAGATGGCGGAAGGTATTGCTGTTGCCAACGGAGCGGAAGCGGACGTTGTCTACGAGCGTTACTGCCCGGTAACCTTCAACCATGCCGCCGAAACCGACCATGCCATCCGCGTGGCCCGCGATGTGGCGGGGGAACCGAATGTCGACCCCGATGTCGATCCTTCCATGGCGGGAGAAGATTTCTCCTTCATGTTGAAGGAACGGTCGGGCTGTTTCATCTTCATCGGCAACGGCGATTCGGCAGGCCTCCACAATCCCGGTTATGATTTCAACGACGAGGCCATCGCCTATGGCATTTCCTACTGGGTGAAACTGGCCGAACAACGCCTGACGAGCTGATTGCCGGCCAAAGCGAAGAAAGCCGAGGAAGAGATCGACCGCAATGAAGAACGCGGTTGATCCGCAGGCATCGCCGGGTTAAAGAGCAGTTCAGTGTCCACGTAGCTCAGCAGGATAGAGCACAGGATTCCTAAGACAAATTGGGGGTTGCGCCCGGAAACGACGCAATCGATCTGCTCAAAGTCGGGGAAAGCTTCGCTGGTCTTCCAGCATGCCAATCCCGAGCCAAGCTCCGGAGAAATCCGGTGAAGGTGTAGAGACTGGATGGGCAGCACCTAAAGGCCGCAAGGCCCATGGTGAAGGGACAGTCCAGACCACGAACGTCCTGTCCATTGGCGACCGGACGGCGGTTAAAGCCGAAGTGGTATGAATCCTGGGGTCGGAGGTTCGAATCCTCTCGTGGACACCATTTTACTGTTTATCCGCCGTGAAGACGCAGGCCCTGATGATTGCGCTCCGTAGGTTTGTCGCTATTTCACTTGGTCGGGTCGAAATGCGCCGATAGGTTTGCCCTTTCCTAAAAATGGCGTCTTCATCGAACACCTGCCGAGCCTGCGGATAGGTAAGGCAATCAAACGATCCAGGGTTATTGAGTTCGCAAAGGCGAGGAAGCGCTCATGCGGCCGTCGCCAAACTCCTAGTTTGCACCTTCAACCAAGGTCAAGTTGAATAGCCCCGAGATTTGTAGACGCCTTCTTTCCTAATTTTGAGGCAAGAAGCGCCTCATGAGCAAATCGAATTTCAGCGAAGAGTTTAAGCGTGACGCGGTGTGTCAGATCACTGAGCGAGGCTATCCGGTTGCGGAGGTTTCGCAGCGGGTGGGGTGAGGCAGCATTCTTTGTACGAGTGGAAAAAGAAGTTTGCAGCCTCGAACGCCAAGGGCAGCGACGAAGCCGAAGAGATCAGACGGCTGAAGAGGGAATTGGCTCGCGTTATCGAGGAGCGAGACATCCTAAAAAAAGCGGCCGCGTATTTCGCCAGGGATGCAAAGTGAAATACGCATTCATTGCCCTGCATCGCTTGCAGTT